>SLDY01000045.1 GCA_007125005.1 Natronohydrobacter sp. | reverse complement strand
GCACGGTCTGGACAGCGCTCAGCGCCTCGGAGGCATTGCCGGAGGAGGCGGCGATCCAATCCTGATTCTCGCGGCTCAGGCGGCGCAGCTTGCGGCCCATGACCACAATGGGGATGATGATTGCGGGCACCATCAGCAGCACGAAGCCCATCAGCTTGGCCGAGGTGAGGCCCAGCAGCACCAGCCCGCCAACAAGCATGAGCGCATTGCGCAGCGCAATGGAAACCGAAGAGCCGATGACGGATTGAATGAGTGTGGTATCGGTCGTGATCCGCGAGAGCACCTCGCCGGTCATGATGCGCTCGTAAAAGGCGGGGCTGCGCTCGATCACGCGGGCGAAAAGCGCCTTGCGGATATCAGCGACGATACGCTCGCCCAGACGGGTGACGAAGTAATACCGCAGCCCTGTGCCAAGCGCGAGCAGAGCGGCAAGCCCGAAAGCGCCAGCGAAATACTGGTTGAGAAGGGCGATTTCGCGCGCTTCGAACCCATCGACCACGCGGCGCACGGCGAGCGGCAGCGCAAGCGTTATCGCGGCCGTGGTGACAAGCGCGATCATTGCGAGCGCCAGCAGCCCGCGATAGGGGCGCATGAACGGCCAGAGGCCACGCAGGGCGCTGAGGTCTTTGGATTTGGCGCGCTCTTCCTGCGCGGGAGCCGTGTCTGCCATGCCGCCCTTGCTCTTGATGGTCTCGCCCTTGGGTTTAGGTGAGCGATTGCTGCGGGGCAAGCCCTTCTGCCTATGGCAAGGGCGCGCAACTGGACGGCATCAAGCGGCTTTCTGCATCCGCAGGAAGGTGAAGAGGCCAAGCCCGGTGAGCGGCTTTTCCTCGACAAGCTGCAACTCCTGCACGCCCATCACGCGGTCTTTCGGGAAGTTGGAATGCCAGCCCATCCAATCGGCGAAGGGGGCGAATTTGCGCTCCAGCCAGGCGAGCCAACCTTCCTCGCGGGCGAAATGGTTGACCAGCAGGATCTGCCCGCCGGGTTTGCACACACGCGCCATCTCGGCCATGACCTGCTCGGGGTCAGGGACGACCGAGATCAGATGCATCGCCACGACTGTGTCGAAACTGGCATCGGGGAAATCCAGCTTGCGCGCATCCATCTGGCGCAATTCGGCAACATGGGCGAGCTTATCCTCTGCGACCTTGCGGCGCGCGCGGGTGAGCATCTCTTCTGAAAAATCGATGCCCGAGACTTTGAGCGCGGGATCATAAAAGGGCAGGGCAAGACCGGTGCCGACCCCGACTTCGAGCACATGGCCGCCGGTCTGGTTGGCCACGCGCGTGGCATGGCGGCGCCCGGCATGGGTGATACGCCCGAAGGTGACGTCATAAATGGGCGCCCAGCGACGGTAGCTGGTCGTAATCGCTTCTGGTTTCACAAGCAGGGCCTCGCATCTGGTTTTTGACCCATGTGGATTTTTATTGACTGATGGTCAATAAAAACTCCTGTCACTGAGGGAAAAAACTGTGATGCCGGGTGAAGTGGCTTACATCGAGAAAGAGATGCCGCAACCGCAGCTTGAAGAGGCGTTGGGATTGTCGATCACAAACCGTGCGCCGATCAATTCTTCGCTGAAATCTATCACGGCATTTTCGAGAAACGGCAGTGAGACCGGATCAATCAGCACTCTCTGATCGCCCTTCGCGAGCACCAGATCATCGGGAGCGGGCTCATCAAAGCGGATGTCATATTGAAAGCCCGAGCATCCGCCACCATCCACGGCCACGCGCAGGGCCTTGACCTCGCCGGTATCTTCGGCAATTTCGGCCAGACGGGCGAAGGCGCGATCACTCACGCGTGGGGGCAGGGTCAGGGTCATGTTGGTCTTTGCTATTTCCGATTACTTTGCTCTGATATAGACAGCCAGGCGGTGTTCGGCAAGAGAGGTGGCTGAGGATGCTCAAACCCTATGCGACACGCCCCGAAGATTCGCGCGGGCGGCGGCACAAGGAGGCGATGAGTACATTTCGCTCGCCCTTCCAGCGCGACCGCGACCGGATCATCCATTCCTCTGCCTTCCGGCGGCTCAAGCACAAGACGCAGGTGTTTATCGAACATGAGGGGGATTATTACCGCACGCGGCTTACACACTCGATCGAAGTGGCGCAGGTGGCGCGCACGCTGGCAGGGGCGCTTGGGCTGAACACGGATCTGGCCGAGGCGATTGCGCTGGCCCATGATCTGGGCCATCCGCCCTTCGGGCATACGGGCGAGGATGCGCTGTGTGATCTGATGGCGCCTTATGGTGGGTTTGACCATAATGCTCAGGCGTTGCGGATCGTGACGCGGCTGGAGCGCCATTATGCGGATTTTGACGGGCTGAACCTGACCTGGGAAACACTGGAGGGGATCGCCAAGCATAACGGGCCTGTCACTGATGCCGAGGGCCGCCCGCTGAAAGGCGATGTGCTGCCTTACGCTCTGGCCGAGTGCAATGGGGAGTTCGATCTGGAATTATCGGGCTTTGCCAGTGCCGAGGCGCAAGTGGCGGCGATTGCCGATGACATCGCCTATAACCATCATGATCTGCATGACGGGCTGCGCTCAGGGCTCTTTACCGAGGAGGATCTGATGGAGCTTCCGATCACGGGGCCCGCTTTTTCGGAAGTGGACCGGCTCTATCCGGGGCTGGAGAAGATGCGGCGTCGGCATGAGGCATTGCGGCGGGTCTTCGGGGTGATGGTGGAAGATGTGCTTCTGGTGGCGGGCACGCGGCTTGGGCCCGCGGATCTGGGCTCGGCGCAGGATATCCGCAATCTGCAGCTGAAGATCATCCGCTTTTCCGACCGGTTGTTCCGCGAATTGAAAGTGATCCGGCAGTTTCTGTTCACGCGGATGTATCGCGCGCCGAGCGTGGTGGAGATGCGCGCGCAGGTGACGGGGATGGTGCGCGAGCTCTTTCCGCTATACATGGCGCGACCGGAGCTGTTGCCGGAGGAATGGTGGCGCGATGTGGAGGCGGCGCAGAGCGAAGTCGCGCTGGCGCGGATCGTAGCGGATTATGTGGCGGGTATGACGGATCGTTTTGCGATCGGCGAGCATGCGCGGCTGGTGAGCGGGGAGCGGCGGCGGCCATTACCCGGGCTGGACAACTGACAGCCGAGGCGCCGGGCGGGGTGCGCCCTTCGGCCCCCATCGAGGGAGCCTCAGGGCGGCGCTTGAGCGCGGCGATCCCTTCTGCGCGGTGCTGCCCGGAGAGCGTGGGAGGGGCGCTGCCCCTCTTTGGCCTGCGGCCAAATTCACCCCGGAGTATTTTTGGCAAGATGAAGACAGGAGAGTTTCTGATGAGTGACGACACAACCAGCATCGTGCGGCGCATGCCATGGCCCGAGAGCGCCTCGCGGCCTGTGGTGACGCCGATCCAGCCTTCGGTGGTCTATGCCTCGCCGGACCCCGATACGCTTGATGCGCAATATGAGGGGCGGGTGTCGGGTTATACCTATGCGCGTGAGGGCCATCCCAATGCCTCGGTGCTGGCGGCGAAGATCGATGCGCTGGAAGGCGCAGAAGGCGGGTTGGTGCTTGGGTCGGGCATGGCGGCCGTGAGCGCAGTGCTGATGGGGCTCTTGCGCGCGGGCGATCATGTGCTGGGAGGAGATCAGCTTTATGGCCGTTCACTGCGGCTGATGCGCGATGATCTGCCGCGTCTGGGGATTGCGACATCGCTTGCTGATCCGACTGATGCGGCAGGGTTCGCGGCGGCGCTCCGGCCCGAGACGCGG
>SLDY01000116.1 GCA_007125005.1 Natronohydrobacter sp. | reverse complement strand
GCGGAGGCTTGCGGGTTCAGCGCCGCGAGCCTGCGGCGCATCGCTTCATCAAGCACGAAGGTCTCCGACAGGCGCTGATAGACCCAGGGCTCCACATTACCAGTCGTGGCCGACCAGCCGAGCGTGTTGGTCACATGCGCCTCGATCTGGCGCACCCCTTCGGCCTTGTGGGTCAGGAGCGCCTCGTAGAATTTCGGGTTAAGTGCCCGAGAACGGGTTTCCAGCGCGATCTGGTCCTTGAGCGTGCGCACCTTGCCCGCCCCGCGGGTCTGGTCGCCTATATAGACCGGAGTTTCCTGCCCCCGCGCGCGTTTCACGGCCCGGGCGATCCCGCCGAGGGTGTCGAAGTAATGGTCCACTGTGGTCACGCCCAGCTCGACCGATTCGAGGTTCTGATAGGCCAGATCAACGTTCTTGAGCGTGGCTTTCAGCAGTTCGGGCTGTGCAACCGGCTTGCCGTTGACGCCATAGGCAAAGCCCTTGCGCGCCTGATAGGCGTCGGCGAGTTCATCCTCATCGCCAAAGGCCGAGCTGTCCACAAGCTGATTGACGTTGGAGCCGTAGGCGCCCTCGGCGTTGGAAAACACCCGCAGCGCGGCGGTTTCGAGATCGACGCCCAGATCGCGCGCGGTTTGCAGCGCGTGGGCGCGGATGAAGTTCTGCGCCTCGGGCTCCTCGGCCATCGCGGCCTTGTAGGCGGCTTCGGCGAGAAGCCTTGTCTGCAAGGGCAGCAGGTCGCGGAAGATGCCCGAAAGCGTCATGACTACATCGATGCGCGGGCGGCCAAGCTCCGACAGCGGGATCAGATCCGCCCCCGACAAGCGGCCATAGGCGTCAAAGCGCGGGGTTGCGCCGATCAGCGCGAGGGCTTGCGCGATCGGTCCGCCATCGGATTTGATATTGTCCGATCCCCAGAGCACCATCGCGACGCTGCGCGGCAGGCTGGGATGCGCCTCCAGCAGCTTTGCGGCCTGCGCTGCCCCTTCGCGCAGGGCGAATTGCGTGGGCATTCGGAACGGGTCGAAGGCATGGATATTGCGGCCCGTGGGCAGGATTTCGGGCGAGCGGATCAGATCACCACCCGGCACTGGGGCGATATACTCGGCATTGAGTGCGCGCATCAGCCCGTCAAGCTCGCTGTCGGATTGCAACGCGGCGTCCATCATGACCCGCTGCTCGGGGGTTGCCTCGAGATTGGACATCAGATGCGCCCGCGCAGTTGCGTCGAGCTTGCGGCCCATGATGTGCAAACCTTCAGGGATGAGCGCGTCTTCGCATTCGAGCAATCTGATCCAGAGCGCCTCGGGGGTGCCATCCAGATCCACTGCCGCCGCTTGCTCGGTGATCATCACCTCAAGCTCTGCGCGGGCCTGGTCCTCCGGCGTCATCCGCCGCCAGCGCGCGAGGCTGTCTTTCAGTTCCTGCAAGCCCTTGTAGAGGCCGGCCTGCGCGACAGGCGGGGTCAGATGCGTGATCGTGACCGCACCCGAGCGGCGCTTGGCAAGGCTCGCCTCGGACGGGTTGTTGGCGGCATAGAGATAGACATTCGGCATCTCGCCGATCAGCCGGTCGGGCCAGTCGCGCGCGCCAAGGCCCGCCTGCTTTCCGGGCATGAATTCCAGCGCACCATGCATGCCGAAATGCAGCACGACATCGGCCTGATAGGTGTTGCGCAACCAGAGGTAGAATTGCGTGAAGGCATGCGTCGGCGCAAAGCCGCGCTCGAATAGGAGCCGCATCGGGTCGCCTTCATAGCCAAAGGTCGGTTGCACGCCGACAAAGACCTTGCCGAATTGCGCGCCCAGCACGAAGACGCCGCGCCCGTCGGACTGGATGCGGCCCGGAGCCGGACCCCAGACACTCTCGATCACCGAAAGCGGCGGGCAGTTGCGCACCATCTCTTCGGCCGGGATATGGGCCGCAACATTGGCCTCTTGCCCGTAGCGTGCGGCATTGCCTTTCAGCACAGCCGCGCGCAGCTCGTCCGATGTGGTGGGGGGCGTGATGTCATAGCCCTCGCGCGCCATACGGTGGAGCGTGTTGTGCAGGCTCTCAAACACATCGAGATAAGCGGCCGTGCCGACAGCGCCCGCATTGGGCGGGAAGCCGAAGAGCACGATCCCGACCTTGCGATCGTGGTTTTCCTTGCGGCGCAGCGCGACAGTGCGGGCGAGCTTCTCGGCCAGCGAAGTGATGCGCTCATGACAGGGCGCCATCGCGCGGGTGGTGTTGTCCACATGGCAGTTATGCGCGCAGCCGGTGCATTTCTCAGCGCCGTGGCGACCGCCGAAGACTGTTGGCGAGGTGGCCCCGTCGATCTCGGGAAGCGCGATGAGCATGGTGGTCTCGACCGGGCCGAGGCCCGTGGCGGAGGCTGCCCATTGGCCAAGCGTCTGAAACTCCAGCGGGTGCGCGACCATATAGGGGACATTCAGCGCGGTCAGCGTCTCGACCGCGGCAGGGCTGTCATTATAGGCCGGGCCGCCGACAAGGCTGAAGCCCGTGAGCGACAGGAGCGCGTCGATCTTGCCCTGATGGTATTCGGCAATCGCGGGGCGGCCATCGAGACCACCGGCGAAAGCGGGCACAACTGCGAGCCCCTTGGCCTCGAGCGCGCGGATAACACTGTCATAATGCGCTGTGTCAGAGGCAAGGATATAGGAGCGCATCAGCAACAGGCCGACTGTGCCGCGTGCGCCAGCAGGGCGGGGCAGCGTGGCGGCGTCGGTGGTGATGCGCTCGGACAGGTCAGGGTGGTAGAGGCCCACCTCCGGGTAGTCGATGGGTGCGGCGGCCTTGATCTCGCGCCATTCCGGGCGGGCGGCATAGCGGGCAATCAGGAAGCGCATCATCGCTTCGATGTTCTCATCCGAACCGCCCAGCCAGTATTGCATCGACAGAAACCACGCGCGCAGATCCTGCGCCTTGCCGGGGATGAAGCGGAGGATCTTGGGCAGGCGGCGCAGGAGCGACATCTGCTTGGCGCCACTCGCAGGCTTGGTCTTGTCGCCGCCGCCGCGCAGTTTCTTCATCAGCTTGGCGATGCCGGAGGCGGGTTTCGCCATGTCAAGATCGCCCATTTTCGTGAGCTTGACGATCTGCGGATCGGCGATAACACCGACGAAAGCATCTGCGCGGTCGCGCGCGGCCTGCAATTCGGGCAGGCAGGCGGTAACGTGTTCCTCGATGAAGAGCAGATTCGCCACGACAATGTCGGCGGCGTTGATCGCGGCCTTGGCTTCGGCCAGCGCATTGGGGTTTTCCGCCCATTCGGCCGCGGCGTGGATCGAGACTTCGAGGCCGGGGAAATCGGCGCGCAGGCGCGGCAACACGCGGGCGGCAGGGCCTGCGGCATGGGCGTCGAGTGTGACGACAACGAAGCGGTAAGGCTTCGGCTGGATATGCTGACTATCGAGCATAATGCGCCTTTGCCTCATAGAGCGTATCGACCGAGATTTCGTGCAGGCCCTTCTCGGAGGCGAATTTCTCGGTGTTGCGCCGCGCCTTGCCGCGCACGAAGAAGGGGATCTTTTTCAATTCGCGCTCGGCGCAGGTGAGCCAGATGACATTGTCGGCGGAAGGGGGGGCGGATGGCGGGGGCATCGAGCCCCCTTCATCCGCGGCCGCTTGCGCGGCGGGCGCATCAAGCTCGCGGATCTGCGCCTTGTGGCCGTGATGCGAGGGGCCGGCCTCGTCATGGAACTCGAAATCTTCTCGGAACATGGCAAGCAGGTGCTC
>SLDY01000154.1 GCA_007125005.1 Natronohydrobacter sp. | reverse complement strand
TCAGTAGTCTGAACAAGGGATAGCCTGGGCAATATCCTCCACGCATGCGTCATCATCACGCATATCCAGCGGGCGCGGGCATTGGCTTTGCTTGGGCGTTAGATCACCAAAGCTCAAGTGCACTCACTTGTTGTGCCCTGCGAGCTTCGCAATGGCATCGAGCAGCACCTTGCGCTGGATCGGTTTCATCAGGAAAATATCGTCGGGACGCAGGCCATTGCCATTGATCGCGGCGTCATTGGCATATCCAGACATGAAGATGATCTTCAGGTCGGGCTGCATGGATTTTAGCTTGCGGGCCAGCATCGGGCCTTGCAGGCTCCCCGGCATGACCACATCTGTCAGCAGTATTTCGGGAGGTTCTGGCATCTCATTATAGGCAGCCAGAGCCGCGTCGCCAGAGGCAGCCTCCACTACAATTACCCCTGCATCCTGCAGGGCACGCGAAATAACCGCGCGCACGCGTGGCTCATCCTCGGCCAACAGCACTCGCGGGGCGCTTTCGAGCGCATGGAGCTGCCCCTTAGCACTTCGTGTCAAGGCCGCGCTCACACCATCCGGGTCAGCGGGCAGAAGTATGCGCACTGTAGTGCCGATACCCGGCTCACTATAGATGCGGAGCACGCCGCCAGACTGGCGCACGAAACCATCGACCATCGAAAGCCCCAAGCCGGAGCCCAGATTGGGGCCCTTGGTGGTGAAAAACGGCTCAATGACGCGCTCGATCATGTCGGGAGCAATGCCCGTGCCAGTATCTGTAACTGCTAGCATTACATATCGGCCCGGGGGTATGAATTCCTTGCGTTCGATCCCGTATTCTTCGTTTACGCGATGGTTGGCGGTCTCGATTGTCAGGAAACCACCCTTTGGCATGGCATCACGCGCATTGATTACAAGATTCAGCAATGCGCTTTCCAGAAAGGCTGGATCAACTCTGAGCTGCCAAATACCAGCTTGGAGGCTTGTCTCCTGAGTTATGGTTTCGGGCAGCACGCGGGCGATGATCTGGCTCATGCTTTTAACAAGAGTATTCGGATCCACGCGCGCTGGAGCAAGGTGCGACCGGCGCGCAAAGCTCAGAAGGCGATGTGTCAATTCTGCGCCACGATGGGCAGAATCAACGATCTCTTCTGCGAGATGTGTGCTGTCAGAGGGTGCGTCATCAAGAGTCATCAATTCGGCATTGCCCATGATAACGGCCAGCAAATTATTGAAATCATGCGCGATCCCACCGGAAATGCGGCCAATGGCTTCCATCTTCTGCGCCGCGAGCAGTTTGGCCTCCATCAGGCGTTGCTCGGTCAAATCCTCTACTGCGCCAAGGATGCTGATCGCGCGCCCTGTTTCATCGCGCAAGGCGACCGCGCGTTCGGATACATAGGCCCAACTGCCATCGGCGCGTTGCATGCGGAACTCGATGTCAAAATGAACCTTGCGGCTGGCGATGAAATCCTCACGCGCCGCGTTAACGCGGGGCCGATCATCGGGGTGAAGCACGCTCTCCCAGACCGATGGCACTTTATGCGGCCCGTTCCAGTCATAGCCGAAATTTGTCTTGAAGCCGCTATCGAAGGTTATCAGCCCCGCCTTGACATCATAATCAAAAACCGCGTCCGCAGAGACATCAAACATTGCACGCAGTTTGTGCTGATCCTGCACGACATCAGTGATATCGGTCAGTAACGACACCCAGTCGCCGCTCGCAGTAGGGTTGAAATGCAGATTATAAATCAACCCGTTTGCCTGCGTGATCTTGGCATTGACAGGTCGCAGGCCCTGCGGCGTCTGCGATAGGGTGGCGCGCTCGGGCACCAAGAGCAATTTGCGTGAGATCATTGCGGCGAGAAGACTATCGCGCTGCACCCCCGGCGCGATCAGGTCGGCTATGCCCGGGTTCATCTCGACAAAGCGACGATTATGCAGAACAAGCTTCTGCTGATCGTCGTATAGTGCGAATCCGCTGTCCAATGCTTCCACCGCCTCGCGCAAGCGCTGCTCAGCGCGGCGTTGTTCGGTGATATCATCCAGCGTACCAACGATCAGAGTCGGTCGGCCATCCGCATCACGCAGCGCAGCAATCGATTCGAGCACGACCGCCCAAGTGCCATCCCTGCGCTTCAAACGAAATTCACAGGTCAGACGCGGTTGATCACTTTTGATGAAGGCATTGAACCGCACGTGTCGCAGCTTCAGATCGTCTGGGTGAACGAAGTCGAAGCTATAGGGAACCTTGTGTTCGCCAGCTATCGGTAGTCCGAAACTGGTTTCAAAGCCTTGGTTGAAAACGATACGCCCTTCGTAATGATAATATTCATAGGCCGCATCCGAAGCGAGCTCGGTGATTGCGAGCAACTGATCGCGCTGCTGTAGCAGTCGCGTTACATCACTGAGAGCGACCAGTACGGTTTTGGGGTAGCCTTCGGTGTCCAGAACGCAGACAGCGCGATACAGCACATGCAGCAGATGGCCATCCTTGTGGCGTGTGCTCAACGAGTGTTCAAGGGGTTCAGCCCAGACCTTGCCCTCTTTGAGCCCTTTATATGCTTGCTCATAGACAGCCCGATCCTCCGGGTCCATCATTGCAAAAACCCGTGCCGGATCCTGGGGCATTTCTTCTGGAGCGTAGCCAAATTTTTCGCGTACCGCCCCACTCCAGCTTATCTTTTCCGTGGCGATATCCAGTTCAGCTACAACCTGCTGGGATAACTCCGCCAAAAGCTTCAAGCGTTCATGGCTGGCATGCAACTCTTCCTTGTTGCGCAGCAGTGTTGTCACATCTGTGAGCGAAGCGATTACACCCTCGGCGCGCCCATCGGCATCGGTTAATGTGAGAGATCGGTCAAGAAACTGGGCATAGCTGCCATCCGCTCGGCGCAGGCGGTAGCTTAGTTCCAGCGGTTCTGACCAGGCTTCTCCTGCGTGCAGGGCGGCGATAACTTCGGTGAGTGCCGGGCGGTCATCTGGATGCATCATGTCCAGATAGGCGGCATGTGTCTTGGGCATATGCTCTGGCGCGTAGCCGAGCCGCGGCAGGATTGCACCGCTGAACTGTGCCCGGTCTGACTTTGGGTCATAATCAATGATAACGTTGCCAGAGACACGTGCCAGCAAATCGCGCCGTTTGCGCTCCTCCTGCCATTCCGAGATGTCGGTAACGGTCGAAAAGATTCGCTGGACCTTTCCTGCCTCATCGCGTTCGACCTGAATGCGTTCGCGAACATAGGCGTAGCTGCCATCACCCCGTCTAAGACGATATTCCAGCTCGCTTGACTGCTCGGTCTTGTCGGCGAGGTCATAGAAGCCGAGATACGCGTGAGCTCTGTCATCTGGGTGGATGTGTTCAACATAAAGTGAGGGCACAGGGTGCGTGCCGATCAGGTCAATTCCATAAACGTGCTGAAGACCTGTGCCGAACCTTACAGTTTTGGTCTTTCGGCAGTTGATGAAACGCGCCTCACGGCTAAGCCGGTCAAAGACGATGGCGTCCTGATCTGGAAGAACCAACGCCGAAATATCGCGTAACATTGTGACAATCGCGCTGGCGCTGCCTTCGGCAGGGCTGAATGTTGCTTCGATCGAAGCTTTTGTTCCATTGCCCCGCATGATCTCGAAACGCAGATGTTCCGGGCCGCTGCCATTGCGCGCCTCTCTGAGTGCAGCGCGATCACTTTCGGGTACAAATGTCAGATTACCTGCCCACTGAACGGCAAAATCTTCGGGTGTGTGGCCCAAGATTTGCCACACCGTTTCGCTACACCACACATGATGTGAAACCGGATCGAACCAAATCACCACACCGTGAGCAATTTTCGCGGTGGTCGCAAGAGTGGCTTCAATGCTTGCGTCGAATAGTGACATTCGATTCAGTAACCCCAATAACACTCACTCAATTAACAGGTTTTAACGCCATTTTCCACGCAACCATAAGTCGAAGCTGGCAGCCAGAACAAGCTGTGAATCGGTAGGCTCAGCGCAAAACTGCCTGACAGAGGCTAGAAACTACAATTGCTTATAGCAGCATATTGCTAAATTGGGTGTCGCCGGTCAACAATGCACATACAGGTCCGAAGTCGGGAACAGGATTGGATGGACGAGGGCATTCGCGGTGACATGGCGGCAGCGCTTCTGATCGAGCGCCTTGTCCGAGATGCGTATTCAGACCGTGCTCCCGGATCAGTTACGCCCTTGCAATGGGCCATTTTGCGTACCGTCAAGCGTGCGCGGCCCGATAATTGCAGCCAGAACTGGATTGCACGCTTTGTGGGAGTCACCGCGGCCCCTGCAAATCGTGCCATCAAGGCGCTGCAGCGGCATGGCGCGGTGACCATCTCGCGCGATCACAATGATAGCCGCAAGACCATCATTTCACTGACAGCGGAGGGCGAGGTGATGCTAAAGGATGATCCGATCCACAGCATCACAAGAAAGCTCGCCAAGCTGGATGCACACAAAAAGGTTGAATTCCGTAACATATTGCAGCAACTTCTGCTTGTAACCGACGATGACGAGCGTGACCGTGCTGCGGGTATTGATAGTAGATGATGATCTCTCGATCTTGCGGCTCATGTCTCGCCTGCTTGAGGGCGCGGGGTATCAGGTAAGGCTCGCCAGTTGTCTGTCAGATGCACTAGCGTGTCTGGAAACTGAAAGCTTCGATCTTTTCATCCTAGATTTCTGGCTCGGCAGCGAAAATGGTCTCGATGTGATGCGTGCATTGCGGATGGCTCAGCCGGATGCGCCTGTCCTGTTCCTCTCAGGCGGAAATCAGAGCATAGCACTGGAAACGACAACAGCGCTGGCCGAAATGCAGGGTGCCGCAGAGTTTTTGTACAAACCAGTACCGAATTTGACACTTCTTGAGGCCGTAAGGCGCCACATTGGTTGATTTTTCTTGCTTTACGCTGTTTTCATCCATAGCCTTGCTGGTAGCAATTAAAAAGGTGTCAGCAATAGAAAAAGGTACGACATGGATACATTAAATGCGCTTGATGAGGTCTCTCGCGAGTTGAGACTTATGGCACATTACCTGAGCATGGTCGCGTCGCGCGATGCGCAGGCCGGGGAAGACGCCCGCATGTTCGCGCAGCAGCTTACCGAGTTGCAACTCCGCATCAGCCATAGCGTGCAAACTCATCCAAAGGCCCTTGAGCTAGAGAACGCATCCTGACGAAATCTGCGCGATCAGGCTTGTGGGATTTCAGCAAGCCAGCGCGTTCTTGGCGATCCTGACGTCGTTCTCTCTGAGCGCCACTGACGCGCTCCAAGGCACTTGTGTTGCGGCGAGAACGCCTTGCCCTGCCGAATTTGCGCTACGCGACAAGGGTCTTGCGCGCGTCAGTCGTTCCGTTTCCCATTCGTGCTGACAGAGTCTTTCCAGACTGATACCAATCACTGGAAAAGCGGTATCAGGCATAATCATGACCCAAGCTTATCCGACATTGATGGAAGCGGCGCGTGTCTGGGCGCGCATAGGCCTTCTGAGCTTTGGCGGGCCAGCTGGGCAGATCGCTCTCATGCACCGTATCCTTGTCGAGGAGCGCCGCTGGCTCGGAGAAAAACGCTTCCTCCATGCGCTCAACTACTGCATGTTGTTGCCTGGCCCCGAGGCGATGCAGCTTGCGATCTATGTCGGCTGGCTCATGCATCGTGTCCCCGGCGGGATCATTGCGGGCCTCTTTTTTCTCGCGCCGGGCGCTGTAGCAATCCTTGCCTTGAGCGTTTTCTATGCGCTCTACGGACAGATCGGTCCAGTCGAGGCGCTGTTCTTCGGACTTAAAGCGGCCGTCCTGGCCATTGTGTTACAAGCCGTCGTGCGGATCGGATCGCGGGTGTTGGGCAGCCATGCGCTTTTTGCTATTGCTGTCGGCGCATTCTTGGCGATCTTTGTCGTTGGGCTGCCATTTCCGCTAATCATCCTGGTTGCTGGCCTGATCGGCCTTGCTGCGATACGCTATAGCTGGTCGGGGTTCTCTGAGACGCACGCGGGTGGCACAGCCAAGGTTCAGGTTAGGGATGCGGAGACTATGCTCGGTACTGAACTTCCCAGCCACGCGCGCCCTGATCCACGTCGTTCCCTGCGGATTGCGCTTGTGTTTCTGGCGCTTTGGCTTGCGCCAGTTCTGGGGCTTACCATGTTTCTCGGGCCTGCGCATGTATTTGCGCAGATCGCCGCTTTTTTCAGCCTGCTTGCGGTCGTGACTTTCGGCGGGGCCTATGCGGTATTGGCATGGGTCGCGCAGGAGGCTGTCCAGGGGTTTGGGTGGCTTGCCCCCGGCGAGATGCTTGATGGTCTGGGCCTAGCCGAGACAACGCCGGGTCCGCTCATTCTGGTCACGCAATTCGTCGGATATCTTGCCGCCTTCCGCGACCCTGGCGGAATGACTCCATTGATGGCGGGCATATTAGGTGCAGGTCTGACAACTTGGGTGACCTTCGTGCCCTGTTTCCTGTGGATTTTCCTGGGTGCGCCCTATATCGAGCAACTCCGTGGCAATGCGGCACTGTCTGCTGCGATGACTGCTATCACAGCGGCTGTCGTTGGAGTGATCCTCAATCTTGCAGTCTGGTTTGCACTCCATGTGGTGTTCAAAGCGCATGTGCCCGTAGCAGGCCTGGCTTTCGATATCCCGGTTTGGTCATCATTCGATTTCGCTGCCGCAGGCTTGATCGTGTTGGCCTGCGTGGCCGCGTTCCGGTTTCGGGTCGGACCTGTCGCGCTGCTTATAGGGTCTGCCTTGGCGGGCATCGGGCTCAATCTGGTCGGCTTGGCCTGAGCTGAACATTAGCTCACGCGGACAGAGCCTTCGGCAGAATAGGCGTGACCGTCTTCATGCGTCCAGGTGAAGGTGAACTGCCCCGGTGCGGCAGCCCGAACGAAGAAAGTGAAACTCGGATTCGCGGCGCTGCCGTTCTCGAAATCATATGCGAAGACGGTTTCACCATTCATTGTAGCTTCGAAACGGGCAAGCATATTCCGCGGGTCTGGCCCCGAGACAGCAGTGATCATCGGATGGTCAATCAGCGTGCGGATCTCGATTTCTTCGCCTTCACTGGCGGAGCGGGGCAAGCGGATACGCGGGGTGGACATGGGAGCCCTCCTGTTCGGATTGGTTTCAGGTCGCGCAACCGCCAATCGAGACAGCGGTGCGCGCGGCCGCCTGAAGAATGCGGCCATCATTCAGTTCGGCAAAGACAAGATACTCTTGCTCTTCAGCAAGCCGGATGCGCGTGAAGACTTCAGCCTTGGCCACCCGTGGGGTCAGATGAAAGCGTCCGATACCCGGCTCCGGATTGGCAGTCGCAATGATGTGGATGGTTTCGATGTGATCGTCTGAAGTCATCGGGCTGTTCACCCGGATTGTCAGAGGCACCTGGGCACCGTTTTCAGCAACCGTAGGGGCGTCAAGCTCAATGCCTGCCTCGCTTGCCTCACGCCCGTTTAGAATAGCGTCGATGGCCTCGGCAACATCGGGCTTCAGTTCCAGCGCCGACACCGGGATCGGCACAAGCACAAGCGCGGCGGATGTCGCCGCGCTTGAGAGAAAGCTTCGCCTTGAAAAGTGCATTCAGTCCTTCTTTCTGATCTTCTTGCAGGTCATGAATTACGAGAACATGTCATTGGTGATGCTCTCATACCACGCATCAGCATAACGAGATTCCAGCCGCCTGTTGCGTGACAATTCCGAGAGCGGCCCGCGCGGAGAAATACCGCCGGAATCGGGCGTAGCTTCAAAGCCTTCAGCCGTCGGCCGGAAGATGGCAGCGACTGACACTGCGTAATCTGCACCAGCATGGCTGTAACAGGTGTTGAAATAAACCGGGTCCTCCCATGCAGGCCGGCCGGTAATCTCTGCCAGTGCCGCTTTGACTGCTGTCTTTGCCGTCGAATTGGCGATGTAGCCGGATTTCGGCATTGGCGCTGCTATATTGGCATCTCCGATCACGTGGATATCGCGTGCGGCCTCGGCCTCGAATGTGTGCTGATCCACCGGAACCCAGCCGGACTCATTCGTAAGTCCTGCATCACGGGCTATAGAGGCCGCATATTGTGGTGGGATGACATTGCCGACATCGACGCGATGCTCCTCGCCGAACTCACTGATGAACAGCTTGTTTTCCGGGTCCACCCGCATGATCCTTCCATCCTGACTGGCAGGAATCCACTCGATCATATCGCCATAAAGTTCGGCCCAGGCATCTTCAAACAGGCCTTGCTTGGAAAAACCTTCCTTGGAATCGAAGGCAAGGATTTTCGCTGTCGGGTTAGCTTGTTTCAAATGATGCGCGATCATGCTGATCCGCTCATACGGCCCCGGGGGGCAACGGAATGGATTGTCCGGGATCGAAAGCCCGACAACACCGCCTTCCGGAAGAGCCTCAAGTTGAGCGCGCAGATTGGTGATCTGGCTACCATCACCACCCCACCACGCGTGCGGGAATATCTCGGAGGCGGCTTCATCATAGCCCTCGATAGCATTCCATCGCAGGCCAATGCCGGGAGATAGAATCAATTTGTCATATTCCAGCACGTCCCCGCCATCCAGAGTTACGCGATGACCCTCAGCATCAATTTCGCGAGCCCGGTCGTGAATTACATTTACGCCACGTGCGCGCAGCCCGTCATAGGAATGTGTGATATTTGAGAGTTGTTTCTTGCCGCCAAGGATAAGGTTGCCATAAGGGCAGGTCACGAAACTGCTGTGCGGCTCGACCAGCGTGACGGAGACGTCCGGGTAAGTCATCTTCGCAAAGCGAGCGGCGGTTGCGCCACCAAAACCACCGCCGATCACGAGCAGACGGCCTTCTGTCTGGGCGCGCAAGACCCTGGGCATCGCCAGTGTAGCGGCAGAGGCCGTGATCAAGGAGCCGAACTGGCGCCGAGAGTATCTGTTGTTCATGGCTATTCCCTCAATCCAGCGACGCAAAGAAGTCTGCAAGCGCAGCGACTTCGGCTTCGGTATACCCGCGGGTGATCCGGTTCATGATGGTGGCAGGCCGCTCGTCTGTCCGGAACTCCTCCCAAACGCGAAGAAAGCTATCACGATCATAGCCGCGCAAGTCAGTTATAGCACCCTGACCATCCCATGACGCGCCGTGACAACCTACGCAAGCCTGTGCGAGCATCTGACCATTTGCCCCTTCACTCAGCGCTGTCAATGGCCATCCAGCGCAAGTCAGCGAGACTGCGATGGCAAAGAATCTCTTTCGTCTCATCAGCGAAATCCCTGATATATCTTGGTTTTGTGTAAACATTGATACTGGATGTGGGTTTTGGTAGCAATTCTGTCTTTTCCGACCGGAACAGAACAGAATTCCAGTATGTGAGCTCCTGTAAAGAAGATGTCCTTTTTACCGTGATAGCCCAAACCACGGTCGAAGCTTTAGCCCCAGCCAGTTTCCGGGCAATGCAGCTGCGATCCAAACCCAACCGTGCAAGCTGCCAGATGCGACCCCGGAAAAGAAAGCCGAGATGTTGCATCCGAATGCCATTCGCGCTCCATAGCCAAGCATGAGGCCGCCCACGATCGCTGCCAATAGCGGGCCAATGCCCACGCGAAGAGACGGTGCGAATTTGCCCGCGAGTCCAGCGGCAAGGAATGCGCCGAGAACCAGCCCGACATTCATCAGATGCGTCGCATCCTGCAACAATGGGCGATGCAGCAAGTCGATGCGGGTCGGATCTTCCCAATAGGTCCAGAAAACCGGATCGGCGATGCCCATCGCCTCCCCGGCCCGAGAGCCCCATGTGGCGAAAGCCTGCGTGATACCCCAAGGCCGCCCGGCGAGCAGCAACGTCGCCGTATTGAGGAGCGCCAAGGCGATGCCCGCCCATGCAAGTGCCCATGGCCCAGTCAGAAAATGCGTGCCATTCCTTCGAAAAAGCGGTTCAACACTCCCGGTCAGGCGTCTTTCGCGTGCGGCCAGTGCCCAACCGATACCGGCAAACACGGCAAGATTGAGGGCGAGCGCTGGCCAAAGACCGAGAGAGTCAGGGATCGAGAGCGGAGGAAGTGCAGGCAACGCCTCCCAGCGTTCGGCATCCCATGCGCCAAGTGTCATTCCGGTTACAAAAAAGATCAGCGTCACCATGGTGCGGGTATCACCGCCGCCAGAGGTATAGAGAGTCCCTGAAGCACAGCCGCCCCCGAGCTGCATTCCGATGCCGAAAAGGAAAGCACCGATAGCAACTTCCCAACCTGCCGGAAAGACAAACCCGCGCACTGGTTGTCCCATGACTGAGCCTGCTTCAAGCGCCGGGAAGAACAGGATAACGGCGAGTGCGAGCATGAGCATCTGCGCGCGCACCGCACCGCTGCGCCCAGTCGCAAATGTAGCGCGCCATGCCCCGGTAAAGCCGAAGGCTGCATGGTAGAGTGCGAAGCCCAATCCCGCGCCAATCACAAATAACGCCGCAAGGCGCCCCGTTGACGCCCATGTCACCCATCCTGCCCCGAATACCAAAATCGTAACCGCGAGGATTACCACAAGGCTCTGTATCGGTTGATTCATCGGTTGGGTTGTTTGGCTTTGGTGGGGATTCGTCATTTTTTGCCTGATGAACATCCAGAACTGAAACCAGAACCTAAGTCCCGAAGCTATGAACACAAGTGCTTATTCCAAGGTGGTGGGATGCGTGTCGGTGATCAAAGCTACTCCGTCTTCAGACACAGCAGAGTTTATCTCGATAATCGCTGGAAGGCCTAGATGCGTCATTCATGTCGGCCTGTCACTTGAGTGCAGTGCCAGTTTTGGAGCCTTTTCGCGATATCAAATGCAGCTTGGTGCAGCCGCCGCGATACTTCCGGCAAAGATCCGACGGAAATACATAAACTATATAGTTTACATGATTTGTCTATGTGCTAGAATTAGGCGAGAAGTGAGGTGCGCTTGAACATACTGTTTTCACTCCGTATCGGCAGGAGGGAGAGCGACAACAAGGCCACCAACCGCCCCGCAAAAAAAGAGGACCAAATCGTGGCGCATGTAGTCATCTCTGAATTCATGGACGAAGATGCAGTCGACTGGCTGAGAGGCAAACACCAAGTCACCTACGACCCCACTCTCGTTGATAACCCTGTAAAGTTGCGCGAGGTTTGTGCAGAAGCGGAGGGGTTGATCGTGCGCAACCGCACGCAGGTGGATCGCGCCCTTATCGAAGCTGCGCCAAAGATGCGCGCTATTGGGCGGTTGGGAGTCGGGCTCGATAATATTGATACCGCGTTTGCCAAGATGCGCGATGTTGCGGTTTTTCCAGCCACCGGAGGAAATGTCGTTTCGGTGGCTGAATACGTCATCACTGCCATTCTTGTGCTGCGGCGTAGCGCATGGATGGGAAGCGAAAATGTTCTTTCTGGTCATTGGCCGCGGCAGCAAATGATCGGGCTTGAGGTCTCGGGCGCGACTTTGGGTCTTATCGGTTTTGGCGCGATCGCGCAGGCCACTGCAGAACGCGCGGCAGCACTGGGAATGAAAGTCATGGCCTTTGACCCGTTTCTGCCCGCAGATGCTTCGGCATGGGCCATGGCCGAACGCCATGCGACTATCGATTCGCTGCTACCGTTGGCTGATGCAGTGAGTTTGCATGTTCCACTGACGGATGAGACACGGGGGCTGTTTGACAAGGCACGTCTCGAGCAAATGAAACCCGGTGCAATCCTTGTGAACACAGCACGAGGTCATATCGTTGATGAAGATGCGCTTGCGGATGTATTGGTCGCTGGTCATTTGGGTGGGGCTGCGATGGATGTGTTTGCCGCTGAACCCCTGCCGGAGGGATCGCCACTGGCCAAGGCACCAAACCTTATCGCAACCCCTCACATCGCGGGCGTGACTGTGGAATCGAATACGCGCATAAGCTGGATAACAGTACGCAATATTGACGATTGCCTTGCGGCCTGAGCAAAAGCTCAGGCCGCCGAAGCAGATGGCCGTCCCTCGGCCCTGAGATCAATGACCTGATGCGTGCGGATCGAACGTTCCGCCGCCTCGCCCACCAGCACCGACCAGTATCCGTCGCGCAGACTCACTTCCGGCTGGCCTTGCCCGCTCCGCACCAGTTCCAGAAATCGTGCATGCTGGAAATAGGTGGAGCCGTGATGATCACCCGCCCGCAGGATGCGCTCATCCACATCGACGACCTCGCGGATCTCGCGTTTGCTCGCGCGGTCAGAGATCACGAATTCCGAATGCCGTTCCTTCCCGTCGGGTGAGAAGCGCGCAGGCCCCGGCACGCAGGCATCAAGCCGTGCCTTCTCGCCCGTTACCGAAACGACCTCTTGCCAGTAAGAGCCTTCGGCGAACATGCAAAGTTCCAACATAGCGCGTGTGCCATTGACGAAATCGACCGTAACGAAGCCATGATCAACGATATCAGGCATGCGCCCATCATATCTCTCGTCACGATGGTTCACATCCCCTCCGCCACTGGCATAAACGCGGATCGGGTCTGATCCCAGAAGAAGCCGCATCAGATCAAAGAAATGGCAGCATTTTTCGACCATCGTTCCGCCAGTGCGCGCATTGAAGCGATTCCAGTCGCCGACTTTTTCCAGAAAAGGAAAGCGATGTTCGCGGATCGAAACCATGCGCGGCGTGCCTGCCAGCCCCTCGGCCAGTGCGGCGCGAAGCCGCTCTACAGGCGGCATGTAGCGGTATTCCATAGCCACCCAAACAGGAGCGCGGCGCCCTTCGGCTGCCTGCAGCAACGCGCGGCAATCGGCGGATGTGGTGGCCAATGGCTTCTCGCACAGGATCGCCTTGTCGGTCGCAAGCAGATCGCGCATCAGCCCTGCATGAAGGTCGTTTGGCGCGGCCAGAACATAGGCATCGCACAGATCCGCGCCCAGAAGCGCGCGGTGATCGCTGAAGGCCTTCGTGCCTTCGCCAGCCAGTGCCTGCGCCTGTGCGCGCATGCCTTCATTCGGGTCGCAGACCGCTGTCACGCGCGCACCCTCCAGAAGGGCAATATTGCGCATATGTTCCTGCCCCATCATGCCCGAGCCGATGATGCCATAACGGATGGGTTCCATCCTTCTCTTCCTTTCGTTTCCCTCGCCGGTTCAGTTCAGTGTCAGCCCGGCATCGACTATGAAATTCTGTCCCGTGCAGCCAAGGCTGGCCTCGGAGGCGAGGAACAGCACCATTGGCGTGATATGTTTCGGCTCCAGCCGGAATTTCAGCGCCTGCTGCGCCAGAAACTCGGCATTCTTCTCGGGCGTGAGCCAGAGCTTCGCCTGCCGCTCGGTCAGGATCGCGCCGGGCGCGACCGAATTAACCCGAATGCCTTGCGGTCCGAGCTCGGCGGCAAGCGAGCGGGTCATGCCACTGATCGCGGCCTTCGATGTCGTGTAGCCCAGCATGCCGGGCCGCCCGCGCATCCAGCTTATCGAGCCCATATTGATGATGCTCCCCCCGCCTGCTTCCGCCATGCCCCCGGCCACGGCCTGCGCGGCAAAGACGTGATGCGATAGATTGGTCGCGAGGCAGTCTCGCCAGTAGTCCGGGGTGAGATCCGCGAAGTCATGGCGGTCATCGCGCGCGGCGTTGTTTACTAGGACTGTAAACGCGCCAAGGTCATCGGCCAATCGCACCACAGTGCCGGACAGCGCCTCAAGATCGCGCAGATCGGCCCACGCAAACCGCGCGCCGGTCTCGGCGGCCAAAGCCTCACCTGCCTCGGCGTTGAGGTCAAGAAAACCCACGTGCGCACCTTGTGCCACAAAACCGCGCACAAAATCCGCGCCCAGGCCGGTCGCGCCGCCTGTCACCAACACGGATGCACCGGATAACGATGGGTAATGTGCAAGAACTTGCATGCTCTATCCCGCAAATTTCGGCTCGGGCAGGCCCGGTGTCTCGACCCGCATGGAAAACAGATTGCCCGACTCAGGCCATTCGGCCAACTCACTCTTCGGGCGGCCGTGCCGCGCAGAAGTCACATAAAGCGTGCGCAGATCCGGGCCGCCAAAGGCGCACATGGTCGGGCAGCGGGCGGGCAGGGGGTATTCCGCCACGATCTCGCCTGCAGGCGAGAGCCTCACCACGCGCCCGCCCTCATAGAGCGCGGACCAGTAGAAGCCTTCTGCATCGACCGCCGCGCCATCGGGGCGGCCATTACCTAATGGAAATTGATGGAAAACCTCGCGCTGGCCGATATTGCCATCCCTATCCAGTGGATAGCGATAGATCACATGTGAAGGCGTATCGGAATGATACATCCAGCGCCGATCTGGTGAAAACGCAACCCCGTTGGATACCTTGATGTCGCCAGCCATTTGCCTGCAGTGCAGGCCCTCATCCACAAGGCAGAGCATTGCATCAGGGCGGTCGCGCGGCTCGTAGATCGTACCAGCCCAGAACCGGCCCCAAGGATCAGCGCGGCCATCGTTGAACCGGCTGATACTGGTGTCGGGCTGCGGGTTGGCGATCAGCTTCTCCTTGTGGCCCTGATCATCCAGCAGCCAGATGCCGGAGCGCAGACCAGCGATGAATCCACCACCCTCGCGCAGCGCGATACAGCCGACATTCTCTTCCATTGGCAGCGTGACGTTTTTACCCGTTGCCGGATCGAGGCAATGTATCGCAGGCGCCTCGATATCCACCCACCAAAGCCGCTGCGTTTGCCCGCACCAGAGCGGGCATTCGCCAAGCGCGGCTTGCGCGGGAAATATTGTCTCAAAGCCCATTACAGCCCCTTAATACACACCGCCGGCAACCTCGGGAGCGGCCTGTCCGCGGATCTCGCGGACAGAGGTTTTCGCAGCCCCCATCAGCAGCCCCAGATCCGAGGCGATGGCGACATAGCTGAAGCCCATCTCCATATAGCCACGCACACTGGTCACATCCGCGCCGACGATACCGCAGGCAATGCCTGCATCGCGCGCGGCCTCGGCAGCAGCTTTCAACGCGGCTTGCACATCTTCATGCCCGATCTGGCCCAGCAGCCCCATGCCTCCAGATAGATCCCCCGGCCCGATGAAGATTGCGTCCACCCCCTTAAGCGCTGCGATTTCTGGCAACAGCGCCACGGCCTCTGGCGTCTCCAGCTGCAGGATCACGGCAATCTGATCATTGGCGCGGTTCAGATAATCCGGCACTGTTCCAAAACGGCTTGCGCGATGCATCGCGGCCACCCCGCGCGTTCCCTGCGGCGGGTAACGCGTGGCGGCGATTGCCGCGCGGGCTTCTTCCACTGACTGTATGAAAGGAAACATGATCGAGCGTGCACCTGCATCCATCACCCGCTTGACCATCACCGGATCATTCCACGGCACGCGCACAACCACCTCCGAGGGCGTGCCTGAGAGCGCCTGCATGATCGCGGTGGTCTGCGCAACATCGATCGGCGAATGCTCCATATCGACAAGGATCCAGTCATAGCCCGCATACCCCATTGCTTCTGCAATGATCGGGCTTGCGGACATGATCCATGTGCCAAGCGGCGGCGTGTCCTCGCGCGCCTGCATCCAGGATTTGAAACGGTTTTCATCGCCTTGCATCATCGCGTCCTTTCAGAAGATTTCCGGCTCGGGTTCATCCGGGCCGCCTTGCAGGATCTCAAAATCGCAACCTTTGTCGGCCTGCGTGACATGTTCGCAGAACAGCGCTGTGTAGCCGCGCATGCTGCGCGGGGGCGGCGGCGTCCAGGCCGCGCGGCGCGCCTGCAACTCTGTGTCGGAGATCAGCAACTCCAGCCGCTTCGCCCCCACATCGAGCGCGATCTCGTCGCCATCGCGCACCAGCGCCAGCGGGCCGCCGACGGCACTTTCAGGCGCGACATGCAGCACGCAAGTGCCGTAATGCGTGCCGCTCATGCGTGCGTCAGAGATCCGCACCATATCGCGCACGCCTTGTGCGAGCAGATGTTTCGGGATTGGCAGCGCACCCCATTCGGGCATCCCCGGCGCTCCTTTGGGTCCGGCATTGCGCAGCACCAGAACCGAATCGGGCGTGATGCCAAGCGCGGGGTCATCAATGCGCGCGACAAGATCAGCATGGGTATCAAACACCACGGCGCGACCGCGATGCTGCATCAGATGCGGGCTGGCAGAACTGGGCTTTATCACAGCGCCATCTGGGGCCAGATTTCCACGCAACACAGCCAACGCGGCAGATTTTGAGACCGGATTATCCAGCGGGCGGATCACATCATCATCGTAGCATTCCGCACCCTCCAGCACCTCGGCCAGGATGCCGGTAACAGTGCGGGCCGAAAGGTCCAGATACCCCCTCAGCCGTGCCAGAAGCGCAGGCAGCCCCCCTGCGAAATAGAAATCCTCCATCAGCCGGTCGCCTGCCGGGAAGATATTGACCAGCACCGGCACTTCCCCTGCCGCCTGATCCAGATCACTTAGGCCAAACTCGAACCCTGCGCGGCGCGCGAGCGCCACCAGATGCACGGCCGCATTGGTGGAGCCCCCCAACGCCATGAAAACACGCGCGCCATTCTCGAACGAGGCGCGGCTGAGCAGATCGGAGGGCCGCAGGTTTTCCCAGACCATCTCCACGATCCTGCTGCCGCAGGCCGATGCCATCCGCGTATGCGCCGAATCAGCCGCTGGGATTGAAGATGCGCCGGGTAGCGTGAGCCCCATCGCATCCACGATCGACGTCATGGTCGACGCCGTGCCCATGGTGTTGCAGGTGCCGAAAGAACGCGTCATCCGGCTTTCGAGATCAACCCAGTCATCCTGAGTGATCTCCCCTGAGCGCAGTTTGTCCCAATAGGCGCGGGTATGCGTGCCCGCGCCTACCGTCTTGCCCTTCCAGCGCCCGTTCAGCATCGGGCCAGCCGGGCAGAAGATCGCAGGAATATTCATCGAGATTGCACCCATCAGCAAACCCGGCGTGGTCTTGTCGCAGCCGCCCAGCAATACTGCTCCATCAATCGGATGCGAGCGCAGAAGCTCCTCTGCCTCCATCGCCAGAAAATTGCGGTAAAGCATGGTGGTGGGCTTTACCATCACCTCGCCCAGCGAGAGCGCGGGCAACTCCACCGGAAACCCCCCGGCAGCCCAGACCGCGCGTTTCACGGCCTCCGCGCGGTCGCGCAGATGAGCATGACAGGGGCTGAGATCGGACCAGGTATTGATTATACCAATCACGGGCTTGCCCATGAATTCCTCGCGCCGAAGCCCCATCTGCTGCGTGCGCTGACGATGCGCGAATCCGCGCATGTCGGCCGAGGCATACCATCTTTGGCTGCGAAGCTGATTTATGCTGCGTTTTGACACGACTCCCTCCCGAACGGCATGCGAAGGCGTGCCGGAACATGTCGCTGTATAGTCTGTCAGCAAAATAAGATCGCTGCAAGAATAGAAATTCATGTTTTCAGGTGAAACGCAGAATTTTCTTCAATATATAACCAAGTAACTGAAAAAAAACAAAAAATATAAGCTCTGTTCAAGATTGACAGGGAAAATTCTGTGTGATACCAAAATCGTAACGCTGCGAAATTGTAGGGAGCAATGCTGCAGCAGGGTGCAGGGAGGGGCACTATGGACGCAATCATCCGCGTGCTGGATGCCGTCAATCGAACGCTGACGCGGGTCGCTGGCTATGCCGCGACGGCGCTTTTGTTTGGGATGCTTGGTATCGTCATTGTCCATGTCTTCTATCGCTATGTGCTCAACGACAGTTTTGGCTGGACCGAGGAATTGTCGCGCACAATGATGGTCTGGATGGCTTTTCTCTATTTCCCGACTGCCCATCGCTACGGGATGAATGTCAGTCTCGATGTCTTTGTCGCCGCGATCCAGGACCATCCGATCATGCGCTATGTCGGATTGCTGATCGAATTGTCGGTCTTTGTGCTTCTGTGCGGCGCGATCTGGTATGGTTATGGGCTGATGTCGCGCGCCTCCAGTAGCGTTACGCTCTCGCTCCGTCTGCCTTTGAGCTATGTCTATGCGATCATGCCGATTGGCTTTGCGCTCGTGGCGCTGGTCTCTTTCGAGCGGATCCTGCGGCTGATTGGCAATCTCTTCCAGCCGGGCCGGTATCAGGTCAATGTCTTCGGCTCATCGACTGGCGCAGGGAGCTGAGATCATGGCTTTTCTCTATATCTGGATCTTCCTCGGGCTGTTGATCATCGGCACGCCCATTGTCTTTGTGATGCTGCTCGCGCCGGGCTTGACGCTGATTATCGAGAACAATCCGCGCTTCCTCAATCTGCTGGTCCAGCGCCTTTTCGCAGGGATTGACAGCTTCCCGCTTATGGCGCTGCCCTTCTTCATCCTCGCAGGGGAGTTGATGACCGCGGGCGGCGTAACCAGTCGGATCGTGCGCTTTGCCGAAACCTTTGTCGCGCATCGTAAGGCGGGGCTTGGGCAGGTCTCGGTGTCGTCCTCAATCATGCTCGCTGGCGGGTCAGGCTCGGCAGTGGCAGATGCCTCGGCACTCGGTGGGGTGATGATCCCAGGGATGCATCAGGCGGGCTATACCAAATCCTTTTCGGCAGCGATCACGGCGGCGTCATCAGTGCTGGCCTCCATCATTCCACCTTCTGGGCTGATGATCCTCTATGCCTTTATCATGAATGTTTCGGTCGCAGCCATGTTTGCAGCCAGCATCATTCCTGGGCTGATCGTGGGCTTCGGGCTGATGGTGGTGGTGGCCATCGTCGCGCGCTTCCGCAGCTTCCCTGATCCTGCGCCGCGTGCGAGCTGGGCCGAATCGTGGGAAACGGGCAAAGCGGCATTCCTGCCACTTCTGACCCCAATCATCCTGATCGGTGGCATTGTGGGTGGCATCTTCACGCCCACGGAAGGCGCGGCGGTTGCGGCTTTCTATGCGTTGATCCTCGGCGTGTTTATCACTCGCGAAATCAGCATCGCGCAACTGATCGAGGTGTTCTCAAAGGCGGCACTGAAATCGGCCATCATTCTGCTGCTGGTCGGGGCTGCAGTGTCCTTCGCGTCACTGGTCAGCCTGAAGGGGACGCCTCAGCTTGTCTCGGGCTTCATTCTGAACATCACTTCAGACCCGTTGATGCTGTTTCTGGTGGTGGTGCTGTTCCTGCTCGCCATCGGCACGATCATGGATGCTGGCCCCGCCATCCTGATCCTCGCGCCAATTCTTGCGCCGGTACTTGTCGGCGTGGGGATCCATCCGATCCATTTCGCTGTCGTGATGTGCATTACGCTCATCATCGGGCTGATCACGCCACCATTAGGGCTGGTGCTCTTTGTGGTCTCGGGCATCTCGGGCGAGCGAATTGAGCGGATTTCATGGGATCTTATTCCGTATTTCCTGTTCGAGGTCGCGGTGGTCGTGACACTCGTGTTGTTTCCCGATCTGGTCATGTGGTTGCCACGCCAGCTTGGGTATGTCTGACGAACCAATCCAAAAGGGAGGAGACTGACATGTTGGACCTGAAAGAAACCCTGAACGGCACGCGCACAGCGCTGCTGGCAGGAGCGGTGGCGCTTGCAGGTGCATTTGCACCGCAGGCACTTGAGGCGACCGAGTTGAACCTCGTATTCCTCGCCAATGAAGACGATCAGGAGTATGATGCGGCACTCGTGTTCAAGAACTTCGTCGAAGCCCGCACGGGTGGCGAGGTCAGCGTCAACATCTTCGTGGGCGCGCAGCTTTGCAGTTCGGCGAATGAGTGCTTCGAATCCATGCGCGCGGGCGTGGTGAATATGTATACCGCGACAGCGGGTGGTGCTTCGGCGATTTATCCACCGGTCCAGGGGCTCGACATTCCCTATGCGATGACATCCGATCGAGTGGCACAGCTTGTCATGCAGGATCAGGAATTCACCAATTTCATGCGTGGCAAGATATTGGAGTCGTCCAATAATGATATCCTGCTTCTTGCCATGACCCAAACCGGCGGCTGGCGCAATATCGCAACGCGCGACAAGCCTGTGCGGACCCCGTCCGATGCGGCGGGCATCCGCTTCCGCACTATCGAGTCGCAGCTTCAGCAGCAGCTTGTTCGTTCAATGGGTGGTACCCCCACACCGATCCCGTGGCTCGAAGTATATACTGCGCTTCAGACAGGTGTTGTTGACGGCACGCTCAACTCGATCAGTGACATCGCCAACATGAACTTCCAGGAGCAGCTGCAGTATCTCACCCTCGATGGAAACGCCTACATGGCCTCGATGTGGTTCATTGATAATGCCACCTTCCAGTCGCTGACGACCGAACAGCAGCAGGTTGTGCTGGATGGCGGCGCGCTCATGTCTACCATCCAGTTCGGCATCCAGCCTCGCAAGGAGCTTGACGCCTATGCGAAATGGCTCGCAGCGGGCAATGAGATCATCGCTCTGAGTGATGATGAAATGGCTGAGTTCCGCGCCCTCGCTGAGCCGATCCGCGAATGGTATCTGGGCAATTTCGGCGATAGCGGAAGTGAATTCCTTGAGGCTTTCGAGGCCGCTGTTGCGCGCGCAGAAGCACAGGTCGAGAGTGATCGCGCCTCTGCCATTCGGTAAAGGGGTTTTCAACTGAATGACTTTTCGGGCGCGGTCAGCTATTGTGCAGACCGCGCCCGATATTTTTCGGATTATTGGCAAGCTCGCCAGTGATTTCAGGGCAATGCGCTAGCGCGCTTCTTTTCTTGGGGAGGCAGTCATGCCGCATTCACGTAACCGCCGCAGTACGATGCGCACCACGATGAATGATGTTGCGCGCGTGGCGGAAGTATCGGCATCAACGGTGTCGCTTTTTCTGCGCGACCCGGATTCTGTATCAGCGCGCCGCCGTGCACGCATCCGCGATGCTATCGAGGCGCTGCGCTATGTCCCGAACCGTATGGCAGGTGCGCTGGCAACAGCCTCGACGCGTGTGGTGGGGGTCATCGTCCCATCACTGGTGAATTCGTTTTTTGCCGAGACCGTCAGCGCGTTGGAATCCGCGCTGATGGAAAAAGGATATCAGATACTGATTGGCCATACCAATTACGATCTCATACGTGAAGAAGAGCTTGTGCGCACTTTCCTGTCATGGTCGCCTTCGGGCATCGTGCTCACCGGGTTGGGCCATAGTCGTTCCACGCGGCAGATGCTGGAAGCTAGCAGTGTACCCGTGGTGGAGATGTGGGAGATCGGACCACAGCCGATTGATCTCATGGTGGGGTTTTCGCATGCCGATGTCGGACGGCTCCAGACCCGCCATCTGATCGATCAGGGATGTCAGGCGATTGCGTTTATTGGTGCGCAACTCGACAAAGATTCCCGCGCCGCCCAACGTGCGCAGGGCTATAGCGATGTGCTGAATTCCCATTCCGGGGTTACCGCGCCAGAGATCGTTGTTGCGGATGCGCAAAGTGCATCGGCCAGCGCGCGAGCATTCGCAGATATTGTCATTCGCAGACCAGATCTTGATGGGTTGGTTTTCTCCAATGATATTCTGGCCCTTGGTGCGTTGATGGAAGCGCAAAGGCGCAGCATTTCTGTGCCGGAGCAGATACGTATGATTGGGTTTGGTGGGCTGGATTTCACCTCCGAACAAGTCGCCGATCTGTCAACGATCGTTCCCCCGAGGCAGGAGATCGGGGCCCATGTCGCGCAGATGCTGCTCGCTCGGATTGAAGACAGACCGACCGCCGAGAGCATCATTCTGAATCCCGTGCCCTGTTATCGTCGCAGCACGGCGGCGACGGGGAACAAGAAAGCACAGCTCGCAGGCTGATCAATCTCAAGACCCTGCGTGGTGCAATCGGATTTGTGTGATCTGGTGATATGTTTCGCCCGGATGCAGGATAGAAGTCGGGAAATGGGTGTGATTGGGCGCGTCGGGCCAGACCTGCGGCTCTAATGCAATCCCTGCGTATCGTGGAAGCATCGCACCATCCGGCCCAATCACACCATCACGCGGAAGCTTGTGGCCGGTGTAAACCTGCAACCCCGGTTCTGTGGTTGCAAGCTCCAGTGAAAGCCCTGAAATTTCGCTTTTCAGCCACGCAACCGGGCGCAGTGGTATACGTTGATCCGAGAGGCAGAAATTGTGATCGATCGCCACATCTTTCAGGCTTCTGAATGCCCGAAAATCAAACTCCGTCGTCGTAACCGCACGGATTTCACCTGTTGGTATCAACACGTCATTCACCGGCAGATAGGCATTTGCAGCGATGCGAAGTTGGTGGTGTGCAATCGATCCGGTGTTATCCAGGCAATAGAAGCTATGCTGCGCGAAACTGCACGGTGTGGCGCGATCCGTCGTTGCAGTTATCTCAAATTGCAGCCCCAGCCCGCAGATCGAAATCTCAAGCTCCACATCCAGCTTGCCCGGAAATCCGCTCTGACCGTCAGGCATGGATAATCCGAGCCGGAGCTTGTCATTCTCATGTGCGCGTATGTCCCAGATTTGATGCGCACTGCCTTCAGGCCCGCCATGCAAACAGTTCTGCGCATGGCAGTTGCGCGCCAGACTGTAGTGCCGCCCCTCAAGGCTGAACCCCGCTCCCCCGATGCGATTGGCAAAGCGCCCGACCATAGCCCCGAAATATGCCATCGGCCCGATATAAGGCGCAAGCTGCGGTGCCGAGAGCACGAGCGGGTGATCGACCCCTTCCATACGCAGATCCTGAACGATGGCTCCGAGTGTGAGCACATGTATGCGCAATCCATTGCCACGCAACCCGAGCCGGAGGACATCACGACCATCAGGAAGCGTGCCAAAGACCGAGGCCATAGGCGTATCGATGTCAGAACCTGGAGTTTTCAAGCTGCCTCATTTTCATCATGGTGGCTTTTAAAAAAAGCGTTTCACTCGCGCAGCAAGCCAGATCTGCTGCCCCGACAGGAAAAGAGACTATTTCACTGCAGAGCGCCGAGCATTGCAAGACCGATCAAGCCTGCAGATTCGCTTGAGCTCTGGATCGCGCCCAAGACATCGCCTGTCTGCCCTCCGATTTTTTGTCGTGCCAGTCGCGCCAGAAAGACAGCGATCAAGGCCATCAGCCCCAAGACAAGTAGTTTGAAACCCCCGGTCCAGACGAGCAATATGATTGCCAACGTTGCCCCGGGCAAGCAGGCATGCGCAGGTACCGCCGAGACCTGTTTGCCCAGCCCGTTATCGCGGGCAGGCGATAGTCGCCACATGGCAACTACCATGTAAAGGCGACTGGACACGCCAATCAGCAGAGCGTCGGCCAGGCTAAGACTTGTGCCGATTTCGGCAAGGGCAGCTCCGCTCAGGGTCACCGCGAAAACAAGTGCAAGCACCCCGTAGCTGCCGATGCGGCTGTCGCGCATGATCTCGAGTGCATGGTCTTTGTCTCGCCCGCCGCCCAAGCCATCGGCGAGATCTGCCAAGCCATCATGATGCAGCCCACCAGTGAGAAGGATCACAGCGCCAAGCGCAAGAAAAGCGGCAACAAGCGGGGGCGATCCGAACGCAAGCGCATAGGTGAACACCAACCACAGGATTGCACCGGTTACGAGCCCGGTCAGTGGAAATGCCCAGACTGCGCGGGCAAGTGGGGGGGGCGGATCAGGCAATTTCCCCACGGGCAGACGGGTTAGGAGCACAAACGCAAGCTGCAGCTCACGCAGGATGGACGCCGCGGTCATGCGTTTATGTCGGCCTCTTCAAAAGTTGCCATGCCATTATGACAGGCAAGAGCGCCCCGCAGCACGTTCAGTGCAAGTGCGGCGCCAGTGCCTTCGCCCAGTGCCATATCGAGTGCAAGGAGCGGCCGTTTGCCCAGTCGCGCGCAAAGGCGAGCATGGCCTGGCTCGGCACTCTGATGGCCAATAAGGCAATGATCGAGCATCGCTGGGTTTGCTGCATAAAGCGGCGCAATCGCAGCAGTGCAGATGAACCCATCGAGAATGACGGGGATTCGCGCCAGACGCGCGGCCAGCACAGCGCCGCAGAGCGCCGCCTGCTCACGCCCGCCAAGGGCTGCGAGGATTCCGATCGGCGCAAGACCTTCATGGCGCGCAACAGCACGCGAGATGATCGCACGTTTATGCGCTTGCCCTGCGGCATCGCTGCCAGTGCCGGGACCGACCCAGTCCTGCGCCGTGCCACCAAATACCGCGAGCGCAAGGGCTGCAGAAATGGTGGAATTGCCGATGCCCATCTCGCCCAGCACAAGAATGTCTGCGCTCTCGTCAACGGCTGCGGCACCAGTATTGAGCGCGTCCAGACACTCATCCGCGCTCATGGCGGGGGCTTCGGTAATATCAGCGGTGGGACGCTCAAGCTCCAGCGGCACGACGCGCAGCGTCGCATCCGCGACATCGCAAAGCTGGTTGATCGCGGCACCCTTGCGGGCGAAATTCTCGACCATCAGCGCCGTAACCGCCTGCGGAAACGGGTTGACCCCCTGCGCACAGACCCCGTGATTGCCTGCAAAGACAAGCGCCTGTGCCTTCTCAATACGCGGGTGCTCGGTGCGCTGCCATCCGGCCATGAAACAGGCAAGCTCTTCCAGCCGCCCCAGAGATCCGGGCGGCTTGGTCAATTGCATCTGTCGCGCCTGCGCGGCGGCTCGCGCGCTTGCGGCAGGCTCAGGCAGATCCAGCTCGTTTACATCATCCAGGCGTCCAAGGGGAAAAGCAGTCATCATGGATATCCAGCAGGTTTGATTTTCAAGGGCTGGCCCGCGACGCAGAGCCAGACCTCGTCACAAGTGTCACCAAGGCGTTGATTGGTCCAGCCCGCAATGTCACGAAAGCGCCGCGCAAGTGCGTTTTCCGGTACGATCCCGGCACCCACCTCATTCGTGACCAGAATCACCGGGGCGGTCAGTGTCGGGATCAAGGCGCAAAGTGCGGCAACTTCGGTTTCCCAGTCTTGCTCTGCAAAAATCAGATTGCTGAGCCAGAGCGTGATGCAATCGACGAGCCGGGGCGCGCTGTCGCTCTCACGCAAGGCCGCGCATAGCTCAAGTGGCTCTTGCAGTGTGCGCCATTCCGGCCCGCGCCGCGCCTGATGCTGCGCGATGCGATCGCTCATTTCGGCATCATTGGCTTCAGCTGTTGCAATATAGATCGCAGGCTGACCCAGCGTGAGGGTCTTCGCCTCGGCCAACGAGCTTTTCCCAGAGCGCGCACCACCTGTTATCAGAATCGACTTTGCCATAGGTTCGTGAGAAAGCACAGAGACTCGGAAATGGGAAGTCTGATGCAGGTATTGGGGCATGGCGAATTGGTGGTGATCCGGCACGCGCCGGCTGTGACCCAAGGGCGCTTGGCCGGGCGACGCGATGTGCCTGCGCAGATCGATCCTGCTGCGGCGCAACTATTGAATGCTAGGCTAGGGGCGCAGCGCGAAATCCTTTGTAGTCCTGCGCTGCGCTGTCAACAGACAGTTGCAGCGATCTGGCCAGAGGCAGAGTTTCGCTTCGATGCACGGCTCTGGGAGCAGGATTTCGGTGTACACGAAGGTGTTGGCTATGAAGAACTGCCCGATCTTGGCAAGCTGAGCCGCGCAGAGCTAGCGGAAATCGCAGCCCCCGAAGGCGAGAGCTTTGCGGCGATGGTCGCGCGTGTGCACCCTGCTTTGCGCGAGTTGTCCGATCTGGCGCGGGCCGGTGGCCCGGTCGTCGTCGTCGCCCATGCCGGAACGGCCCGCGCGGCCCTGGCTCTGGCGCTTGAGGATGTCGCTGCCGCCTTGGCTTTCGAGATCGCGCCGCTCTCGGTTACGCGGTTGCGCTGCCTGCCCGATGGATTTTCCATCATTCAGGTCGCAGGGTCAGTGTGAACGCATGATCTGTGTTGCAGGGCATTTTGGCGAATGGATACAGGGCCTTATGGGCGGTGATGTCGTGCTGGTTACTCTGGCTTGCCCCATCCGCGGCGTGCGCGCCGCATGGCAGGATGCACCAGATCTGCAGATCATCCAGTCAGCGCCACTGCTGGATCAGGAGCGCGCGCAGGCGTTCTTGCACGCGCTAGGCAAGCTTCGGCGCGGGAGGATAACGCTGGAGGCTGATCTGCCACCGGGCATGGGGGCGGGCATGTCCACTGCGGCGCTTGTCGCGTTGGCGCGTGCCGTTGGCGCGGACGAGCATCAGATCGCCCAGGCCTGTCTGCTTGTCGAGGGCGCGAGTGATCCCCTGATGCTGGCGATGCCTGACACCGTGATCTGGGCCTCGCGCCGCGCACAAGTGGTCGCAGATGCCCTACGCCCGCCAACTGCCGATATTCTTGGTGGTTTTAGTGGCCCTGCTGTAATGACGAACCCGACAGATATGGATTTTCCCGACATCGAGGATCTTGTCGCAGAGTGGCGTAATGGTCCCGATCTCGCGCAAGCCGCACGACTAGCTAGCCTTTCTGCCGAGCGCACAACCGCGCTGCGCGGCCCTGCCTCGGACCCGATGCCAGATCTTGCGCGCGCCCTGGGGGCGCTTGGCTGGGTGCGCGCGCATACAGGCGCTGCGCGCGGGCTGATCTTCGCACCCGGCACTGTGCCACATCACGGCCGCGATGCACTGCGTGAGGCTGGGTTGACGCATGTCTTCTGCTTCACGACAGGGGCGGGGGCATGAGCCTGGGCTTTATGATGCTGGTTGCATTGGTCATGGACGCAGCCTTTGGATGGCCTGCGCGGTTCTACACCCGCATTGGCCATCCGGTAACATGGCTTGGCGGACTGATAGCTTGGGCGGAGCAGCGCTGGAACCACGGCGCGGCGCGGGTGCGGTTCTGGGCAGGCATGGGGGTAAGTCTGCTCGTGATCCTTGCCGCGTCGATCCCGGCGATCGTTTTGCAACTCGCGCTGCCGCAAGGGGGTGTAGGTGTGCTGATTGGCGGGATCATCGCATGGCCGCTGATCGCAAGCCGTTCGCTGCATGAGCATGTTGCCGCTGTGGCGCGCCCCTTGCAAGCAGGCGATCTGAAAGCCGCGCGCAAGGCTGTTGCGATGATTGTGGGGCGCGATCCTGCGGCCCTTGATGGAGCGGCTGTTGGGCGCGCAGCACTTGAATCGCTTGCGGAGAACACCTCGGACGGAGTTGTGGCCCCGCTATTCTGGGGAATCATCGCCGGACTGCCGGGTATCGCAGCCTATAAGGCGATCAACACCCTTGATTCGATGATCGGTCATCGCAATGCGCGCTACGAATATTTCGGCAAATTCGCCGCGCGGCTTGATGATGTCGCGAACTGGCTGCCTGCTCGGCTGACAGCACTGGCTCTGGCGCTTACCTCACTGCGCCCGCTGGGCGCATTGAAGGTGATGTGGCGCGATGCGCGCGCGCATCGCTCACCAAACGCAGGCTGGGCCGAAGCGGCAATGGCAGGTGGGCTTGGCTTGCGGCTCTCGGGGCCCCGCATCTATGCCGACAGGATCGCGAAAGAGCCATGGCTGAATGGCACCGCCCCTGATCCCGCACCACATGACTTGACGCGGGGACTTGCGCTTTACTTGCGCAGTATGGTTCTGATCGCGGCAGGGCTATTGGCCCTTGGGCTAATGGGGGTGTGAATGCAGCATCATGGTGGGGATCTGGACCGTGCACAGGCACTTTACGGGCGCGCGGACTGGATCGACCTCTCGACGGGTATTAATCGTGCGCCCTATCCATTGCCCGAGATCGCTCAAGAAGTCTGGGCCTGCCTGCCGATGGCAAAGGACATCGCTACACTCGAACGGGTCGCTGCACGCGCCTATGGGGCGCCGTGCGCGCTTGCGCTGTCCGGGGCACAGGCTGCGGTCCAGCTTATCCCGCGCCTCGATGTCCCCGGGCGCGCTGCGGTGCTTAGCCCGAGTTATAACGAATATGCCGCAGCACTGGCAGGGCAGGGCTGGCAGGTGACGCATGTGCGTGACCTCGATGCGATGGCGGGTGCTGATCTGGCCATCGTTGTGAACCCCAACAACCCAGATGGCCGCGTCTTTGCCACCACTGCCTTGAAAGATCTGGCGCAGGATGTGGGCAGGCTGGTGATCGATGAAAGCTTTGTCGATGCCGTCCCTGCGCTTTCGCTCGCGCCTGAACTGGCGGGCTTGGGTGAGCGTGTCGTGATCCTGCGTTCTTTCGGTAAGTTTTATGGCCTTGCGGGGCTACGTCTTGGGTTTGTGCTGGCGGGGCCTGAAACGCTTGCTCGGTTACGCCTGCTTGCCGGCCCTTGGGCTGTGAGCGGGCCTGCGGTTGCCATAGGCTCGGTCGCACTGGCAGACACAGCGTGGCGTGAGGCAACGATACAGCGGCTTACCACTGAGGCCACACGCCTCGACGCGTTTACCGCGCACGCAGGATGGGCATTGGTCGGGGGCTGTGCGCTGTTTCGTACCTTCGCGACACCTGACGCGGCACAGTCACAACACCAGCTTGCATGCCACGGGATCTGGAGCCGCCGTTTCTCTTATGATGCACACTGGCTGCGACTGGGCTTGCCGGGAACAGAAGCAGAATGGGCACGGCTGAAAAAGGCCCTGATCGACTGATTTCAATCAGTAAGCCCCAAGAGGGCTTCGACATCAAGATGCGCCTCCAGATGTGCTGCGAGCGCATTGAGCGTTTGCTCGACCCTCTGCCCGTATTGAAAGCCCTCTGACACAACCCCGAAGCTGCGCAGCCATGCAGCGCGGAATGTATCGTCGCTGAACATCCCATGCAGATAGCTGCCCTGCACGCGCCCACAAGCACTGACGGCCCCTTCAGGCGCACCATCCACCAGCGCGAAGGGGCGTGCGCGATCCGCGCCATCGCTCTGCCCGATATGGATTTCATACCCCGAGACACACATCCCGGTCGCGATATGGGTAGCCTGAACGCGGCGCAAAAGCTTGACCGGCTGCAGGATCGTTGTGATGTCCAGATGCCCGAGCCCGGGGGTGCGCCCGGCGGGGCCCTCAATGCCGAAGGGATCCTCGACCGAGGCACCAAGCATCTGATAGCCGCCGCAAATCCCCAGCACATGCCCCCCGCGCCGAATATGTGCCGCGATATCCACATCCCAGCCCTGCGCGCGCAGGAATTCAAGATCACCGCGGGTGGATTTCGTACCGGGCAGAATCACAAGATCCGCATCGCCCGGGATCGGCTGGCCGGCACCCAGCATGGTCAGGCGCAAACCGGGCTCTTGCGCAAGCGGATCGAGATCATCGAAATTCGCAATCCGCGAAAGGACAAGACAGACGACATGCAGCCCGCCTTGGGCCACCGGCGCGTTCAGATCAAGCGCATCTTCGGCTGGCAGACGCCATGCATCCGCAAACCACGGCAATACACCAAAACCAGGCCAGCCCGTGCGTTCCGCGATAATGCTATACCCTTCATCGAACAGTCGGGGATCGCCGCGGAACTTGTTCACCACAAACCCGCGCACAAGCGCCGCGTCCTCCGGGTCAAGCACGGCACGCGTGCCAACAAGCTGGGCAATAACACCACCGCGATCAATGTCGCCTATCAGAATAACAGGCATCCGCGCTGCGCGTGCAAAGCCCATATTCGCGATATCGCCGACACGCAGATTCACTTCGGCGGGGCTTCCGGCGCCCTCGACAATCACCAGATCATGCGCCTGACTGAGTCGCGTGAAGCTCTCCATCACAGCGCCGAGCAAACGCGGCTTGAGTTTCGCATATTCCAGCGCGCGCGTCGTTGTAACGTGTTTGCCCTGCAAGATAACTTGCGCACCATTTTCAGATTCCGGCTTGAGCAGGACAGGGTTCATATCGGTCACTGGCGCAAGCCCGCAAGCCAGCGCCTGTAGCGCTTGCGCTCTCCCGATCTCGCCGCCATCTGCTGTCACAGCCGCATTGTTCGACATATTTTGTGGCTTGAAAGGCGCAACTGCCAGACCGCGAAGGCGCGCCGCCCGGCAAAGCCCGGCAACAAGAAGCGATTTGCCGACATTGCTGCCAGCGCCCTGTATCATCAGGCCGGGCAACGCATGCACTCCTGCGGGGCGCTGCGGCGCATGTGTGCGCCTCCGGCGGGGATATTTGGACAAGGCTGAAAACCATGAGGGCGGCACCACGCCTCCGGCCATAGCAACGGGGGAGGCGTGGTGCTTTCACCCTTGGCGGTCATCGGGATCCCTCCCTGTACCGCATTTGGAGTCTGGCGGGTAAAGGTAAACATAGCCTTTTCATCCTTGAAAAAATATCCCGGGGGGGCGACCAAAGGGAGCGGGGGCAGCGCTCCCGGAATCGGATGCTCAGAATTCGATACCTTTCTGGGCTTTCACACCGTCCGAGAACGGGTGTTTCAGCAGCTTCATCTCGGTGACCAGATCGGCGGCTTCGATCAGTTCCGGCTTTGCGTTGCGCCCTGTCAGACAGACATGCGTCATATGTGGTTTCCGTCTTTGCAGAAAATCCACGATTTCGTCGATATCCAGATAATCGTACCGCAAGGCGATGTTGATTTCGTCGAGCAGCACGAAGCGGATTTCAGGGTCCAGGATTTGCTCCTGAGCGATGCGCCAGCCGTTGCGGGCCGCAGCGATATCGCGATCGCGATCCTGAGTTTCCCATGTGAAGCCTTCGCCGGACACGAAGAACCGGCATTCTTCGGCAAAGCGGTCGCGCAAAAACTGTTTTTCGCCAGTCTGCCAGTTGCCCTTGATGAATTGTACAACCGCGCAAGGAAGGCCGTGCGCGATGCAACGCATGATCATGCCAAAACCGCTGGATGATTTGCCTTTCCCAGCGCCGGTATGAACGATGATGAGGCCTTTCTCCTCAGTTTTCGTTTGCATCAACTTGTCGCGTGCCGCCTTGATACGCTTCATCTTTTCATTGTGGCGGCGGGTGATTTCATCCATCGTCTCGTCTCCTCGATTGGCTTTCGGTCCTCCATTTCGGCATGCGCGCTATCCATCGCTGATCTGGCCAATCGTGGCCTGCCATTCGCGTGCGCCATTACTCACCGCTGTCATCACAGCCCGGCCAATGGCCTCACCTATCTCCGTGTGCAGTCCAGCATAGTTTGCAGTTCCGTTTGGCGCCGCGACAGCGATGCAATCGGTGCCAGTGCCAGTCGCGAGCCCTTGCCCGCAGGGCAGATGATGCGCGCTATCCAGAATGGCCGTTGTTCGGGCTTGCGTTGCGATGCTCATTGCCTCCAGAAGCCCCGTTTGCGACAGGCCAGTATCAATGCGGAGCCCTATATTGATTGTGCCGAGTGGTTTCGGGATGGGCGCAATGTGCAAGTCACGATCCCAGTCGCGCCCGCTTCGATCAACCCTTTGGCCCACGCGTTCGGCATTCGAGAGCCCGACAGTTGCGACTGCCACTGCCGTCACGCCCATTATTGACGCTTGAGCGACGTGATGAGTTGCCACATCGCGTGAGGTCAGCATGCAGACGCAATCGCCCTTCCCCTTGGTGGCAAGGGCATCGGCGAGCCAGCACTCGACATCCAGTTCCGGTGGCAGATCAGCATTGCGAACTTGCCGCCACAATATTTGTGTTGTCTGACGAAAGCCAGCTCCGTAAGGCGCCCATGAGAGCACCTGCATGGGTTGGCCGAGGTCGAACTCCAGCCATGGTGGATCAAGTGTAATGCTCATATCACGCCCACAGGCTGCACGATCGGCCCATCGGCGTGATGCGTGACATGTGCTCGGATGCGAAATACTTTAGCGAGGAGTTCTGGGGTCAGGACCTGTTGCGGTGGGCCGTCTGCTGCGATTCCGCCATGCCAGAGCACCACCAGCCTTGTGCAAAATCGAGCAGCCAACCCCAGATCATGCATTGAGGCTATGACAGTATCCCCATTTCGGGCCTGTGCTGACAGCGTTTGCATCAATGAGATCTGATGCGCGGGGTCCAACCCCGCTGCGGGTTCATCCACCATCAAGATAGGCGTTTCCTGCGCCAGAGCGCGCGCGATCAGTACACGCGCCTGCTCACCGCCCGAAAGATGGGTTGCGATCCGCTTGCGGAAGCTCTCAAGCCCCATACGCGTAATCGCGGCATCAATAGCGGCCTTATCCTGCGGGGCGGGGCTGGCGCCGGGGGCCAGATGTGGCAGGCGACCGAGGGCGATCAGTGTTTCCACGCTCACAGGCCATGCAATCTCGCGGGTCTGCGGCAACCAGGCAACAATTGTCGCGCGCTCCTTGGGTGGTAAGCTCGAGAGTGAGGATACGCCGCGATGTGGCATCAGACCAAGAGCTGCGCGCATCAGTGTGGTTTTACCCGCCCCGTTTGGCCCCAGAAGGCCAAGACATTCGCCTTGCCCGACGGAGAGCGTAATATCGCGCAATACGTCGCAGGGCCCGCGCGCAACAGAGAAATCCTTCAGAGTGAGCCCGGTCATAGTTGCCCCTGCATGCGCGTTTTGTAGATCAGATGGAAGAAGAGCGGCGCGCCGACAATTGCGGTCAGCACGCCCAGTTTCAGATCCCGCGTTGGCAGGATCACGCGCACAGCAATATCGGCCATCAGCACCAACACCGCGCCCCCCAGCGCAGAGGCTGGCAAAAGTGCAGAGGGCCGTGCGCCAACAAGTGGGCGCAGGATATGCGGCACGACCAACCCGACAAATCCGATAGCGCCAGCAACGGCAGTTGCCGCTCCCACCATAGAGGCCACGCCCAGCACCAGTGTGAGCCGCAAGCGGCCCAGATGCACCCCCATGCTGGCGGCAGCATCCTCGCCTAATGTCAGAGCGTCGAATTTCCGACCCTGTGTCAAGAGCAGCAAAGCCCCAAGCGCGATGAAAGGCGCTGCGATCCAGAAATGGATCATTGAACGATCCTGCAAGGAGCCCATCATCCAGAAGACGATTTCCGCTGCAGCGAAGGGATTTGGCGAGAGGTTCAGCACCAGAGCAGTGAGTGCGCCTGCGAGCGCCGAAACGGCAATACCCGCGAGGATAAGCGTGATCGATCCACCGCGTGGCCCTGCCAGCGCAAGGATGATCAGTACTGCCACCACGGCCCCTGTGAGTGCCGCAATGGGTAGTGCCAGAAGATGTGCGGCAGCAAAGCCTGTCTGAAGTGCAATGACCGCACCAAGGGCGGCAGAGCCCGAAACGCCGATCAATCCTGGCTCCGCGAGAGGGTTGCGCAGATATCCCTGCATCGCTGCGCCCGCGAGCCCCAATGCCGAGCCCACCAGCACCGCCAGAAGCGCGCGGGGCAAACGGATTTCACGCATCACCAGCGTTTCCGCCAGTCCATTGCCGTGGATTAGCGCCAGCAGCGCCTCTGTCGGTGCAAGCCCCGCCGGGCCGACCAGTAGCGACACGGTAAAAAGCAGTGCCACCAACCCAACCAGCCCTGCAAGCAGCGCCCGCCCCATTGCCTCAGCCCTCATCGTGCAGCATGACCAGCCGCATAATTGCGCGCAACACGGCAGGCGTGCCGCAAACCCATTCGGCATCGGCAAGCGCACCCGCTGCGTGACGGTCGCGCAGCGCTACCATCGCAGGATGGCGCAGCACCTCTTCCGAGCGAGAGGCACCGGGATAAGGCTGGCCGGAAATGACCAGATCGGGCATCAGCATCACGAGCCGTTCCATCGGCAATGTACCACCGCCTGAGAGGCCGGCCTCGGCAGCGACATTTTCAAAACCGGCTGCGGTGATGATTTCATGCGCGAGAGAGTTCACGCCGGAGGTGTAGTTATTGGCGTAATGCAGCGCGGCACGGCGGACTCCGGGTTGAGCGGCGCGTATTTGCGCCAGATCGGCTTCGAATTGCCCGACAAGCTCTTCTGCTGCCGCCTCACGGCCCAGCAGATGCCCGATTTCGCGGATATTCCGGGGGATATCATCAAGATTGCTGGCGATGGGGAGTTGAGCCACTTCGATACCGAGGCGGCTCAACAGCCCGACAGTGTGAGGCGAGGTAAAAGCGCTTGCAAGAACCAGATCTGGCTCAAGCCGGAAAACTTCTTCGGCTTGTCCGTAATTGATCGGATAGGCCAGCGCCTCTTCCAGCATGACCGAGACATTCGGATCATGTGAGATGCGCGAGATCGAGATAAGCTGGCCCGGCGCCGCGAGCAACATGGCAAGCTGGTCCGTGCACAGGTTGATCGAGACAACGCGTTGGGGCGGCAGCGCGAGCGCAGCGCCGCCGAAGGGAAGGGTGAGGCAAGCCAGCACCAATGCATGAAGCGAGCGTGTGATGGCCTGCCCTCTCATGCTAGAAGCGCGAGGCAACGCCGATATAGAAGGCCCGGTCAGACGTACCGTAGCCCGATATCTGCTGATACTGCTTGTCAAACAGGTTTTCCACGCGGAAAAGCAGATCGGCGTTTTCATTCACTCTGTAGCGGATTCCGGCATTAACCGCTGTGTAGCTTGGCATGCCGCCTGAACGCCCGCCAATGTGTTGCAGACCTATATTCGAACTGATCTGATCGCTCCAATCCGAGCGCAGCCCGAGCTTGAGATCGTGATAGGGGATACGTTGCAGTCGCTGACCAGCCGGGTTGCGCGCATCCGTATAGGTATAGGCCAGATCAAAGCGGTGCATATCCGTCACCGGGATCGCCGCGGCCAGTTCCAGCCCACGCCGTTTGGTCTTGCCCGAGAGGTTCTGATACTGGTTGAAGAACCCCGCAGGCCCCGCATTCGGACAGGCCGGCCCCCATGCGCCAGGCATGAGTGCGCAATAGGTTACGGCATTGTCCGTCGTGAGTTGGAACAGGGCCGCGCTTATCTCTGCTCCACTGTCAAAGCGATAATCCGCGCCGATCTCTGCACTAACGCTGGTTTCGGGCGCGAGATCAGAATTCGGAGCAATGCTCCAGACCGGATTGCCAAGCCGTTCGTTGATCGAAGGCGCGCGGAACCCGCGCCCGACAGCGCCGCGCAGGGTCAGCGCGTCGCTCACGCGCCATGCCCCGGCGATGCGACCGGTGAAGAAAGTTCCGAAGCCCGAATCGTGATCTGCTCGCAAGGTGGCCGAAATATCAATATCGCTGTGCGGTGCCCAGAGTGCCTGACCATAAACGCCCGAGATCCGCGTGCTGTCCGGCCCCTGTCCGCGAACTGTGATGCTCTCGCGTTGGGTATCTGCTCCATAGATCAGCGTAAGGGCCGGCGATAGCTCGGTGACGCCCTTATAGGCAAAGCTGATGCGCTGCGCCTCGAACGCCCCGGCCGAAACACCGCGTGGCTGGAATGCCTCGCGCTCAAGATCATAGAGCGTTGCGCTTAGCTCATGGGTGGAGGTGCCGGTTGCGAATTCACCGAAGATACGCGCACCATACTCGCGTCGAGTAAGCAGATTGTCAGCATCGGCCCCGAAATCGTCGAACTCCGAGCGGCTGCTCTGATAAAAACCCGACAGACCGAGCGCGAACTCATCTGTCAATTGATATCGCCCAGAGGCGCTCAGGCGGCTCATCTGATGGCCATCAGGTTCCAGACCCGGCGCACCGGGGAAGGGTTCATACGCGGAGAAGCCGCGTGTGCGCAGATGGCTGATATTCACCGCAGCTTCAAACCGGTCATCGCGAAAGGCAATGCCATAGCGTGCGAGATAGGTGCGGTAGCTTCCAGCCTCGAGCTGCAGGCTCTGGCTGAAGCCATCCTTTTCGGCCCCAAGGGTCGTGATATTCACAACACCGCCTACGGCTGATCCGCCATAAAGTGCCGATTGCGAACCGCGCAGGATTTCGATCCGTCCGATATCCGCCGTGCTCAGCGTGCCGAAATTGAAGGCCGTTTGCGGAGATGACGGATCATCGACGCGAATGCCATCAATATAAACGGCCACGTATTCCGGCCCGGCGCCGCGAATGCGAAGGCTGGCAGACCCGCCAATGCCGCCATTTTGCGTGACACTTACACCGGGCAGTTGCGACAGATAGTCGATAACCTGAATGGAACCTGACGCTTCAAGCTCTTCGCGTGTGATGACGCTCACTGAGGCACCTGAACGGGCGATTTCAGTCTGCGTCAGATTGGCCGAAAAAGTGATTTCCTCAAGATTGATGATCTGCTGTGCATTAGCGGAAAAGGCGAACGCACTGATCAGTGCCGTTGAGGCGCAAAGCCTCAGAATTGTGTCTTGCATCTGCAACACCCCTGTCAGGCCCTACGTGGCCCAGCGAATAAACTGTCTGGCGGGTGCGAAGGCGCACCGCAGACGGCGAAGGATGTCACCGCTACGGTTACAGACCGTTACCCGCAGC
>SLDY01000042.1 GCA_007125005.1 Natronohydrobacter sp. | reverse complement strand
GCATTTCCGACGCCGAGGTCGCAAGCTGGCTGGACCGCAACGGCTATAACCAGCCGATGCTGGTGCGCTATGGCGAATGGCTGGGGGTTGCGCCGGGCTGGACACATGAAGCGGCCGATGGTGCGATCACCGGACGCTGCTACCGGCTGACAGGCGAGACGACGCCCGGCGCGGCACCGACCCGCTGCGGCTTGTTGCAGGGCTATTGGGGCAATTCAACGCGGTTTCGCGCGCCTGTGGCCGATGTGATCGGCGCAAGGCTCGGGGCGACCGGTATACTGATGGCGTGGGTTCTGGTGGTGATGGTCCCGATGGCGCTGATTGTCGGCGTTCTGGCGGGGATGCGCGAAGGCTCGCGTACCGACCGCTCGCTCTCGACCTTCGCCATCGCGTCAACTGCAACGCCGGAATACGTCTCGGGCGTGGTGTTCATCGCCCTTCTGGCGTCTTCCACGGTCGGTCTGTCTCCGCTTCTGGTCAGTTGGGGCTGGATCGACGGGCCAGTGCTGTTTCAGGGCAACGCGCGCTCGGCGATGGAGCAGATCACCTTCTGGAATTTCGCGCTCCCGGTCATGACGATCGCGCTTTACGGCATGGGCTATGTCGCGCGGATCACGCGGGCTTCGATGACCGAGGTGATGACCCAGCAATATATCCGCACCGCCCGCCTGAAGGGCGTGAGTTTTCCCAATATCGTGCTGCGCCACGCACTGCGCAATGCGCTGATCGCGCCGTTCACGGTGATCATGCTGCAAATCCCGTGGCTTTTGAACGGGGTGGTGATCGTCGAGGTGCTGTTCAGCTATCCCGGCTTTGGCTGGACCCTGTTCGAGGCGGCGGTGAACAACGACATAGAATTGCTGCTTGCGGCCTCGGTGGTGGCGGTGATCGTCGTTCTGCTGACGCAACTGATCTCGGATGTCGGCTATGTCTGGCTCAACCCGCGCATTCGCGTAACATGAGGGGCGTGGCAAGATGGACCCGATAAGCTGGCTTGATATCCTTGGCCGCATCTTCGTGCAACTTCTGCCGGTCTGGGTGGCGCTGGCGGTGATGTTCGGCCTCTCGATCAGCCTCAAGCGCAGGCTCGGGCTGTATGGCAAGCTGTTCGATTCAGTCGTGGGCATGTTTGGCTTTGCGCTGGTCATGTTCTGGGTCTTCGCGGCGCTGTTTGCCGACATGATCATCACGCATGACCCGCTGGCGCAGTTCAGCGGCATGCGCAACGCCGCCCCCGGCAGCCCGTTGCGGGACGCCGGGGCGCAGTATGACATTTTCCTGCTGGGCGGCGATGCGCTGGCGCGGGATGTGTTCTCGCGGATGGTCATGGGTGCGCGCGAAGTGCTGCGCATCGCGCCCTTTGCCGCGATGATCTCCTTCATGATCGGCATTTCGCTGGGCCTGCCTGCGGGCTATATCGGCGGCAAGCTGGACACTGGCCTGACCTTCGTCGCCAACCTCGTGCTGGCCTTCCCGGTGATCTTGCTGTTCTTCCTGCTGGTCGCGCCCGAAATCCAGAACACGGCGATCCCGCGGGTTATGGCGGGCATCCTGTTCCTGATGCCAGTGCTGTTCGTGACGGTCTTGCTGAACGCCCGCCTTTTCACCCAGCCTATGAAGCGCAACCTTTATGTCGGCGCGGTGCTGGTGGTCGGGCTCTGGGCCTATTCGGGGCTGGCGTTCAACATGGACCCGCTGGGCGTCTGGGGCATGTCGCCAAACCTGCTGAACGTGTTTGTGGCCGTTGTGTTTGTCAACGCCCCCACGGTGTTCCGCATCGTGCGCGGCATCACGCTGGACATCAAGACCCGCGACTATGTCGCCGCCGCCCAGACGCGGGGCGAGGGGCCGTGGTACATCATGCTGTGGGAAATCCTGCCCAATGCGCGCGGCCCGCTGATCGTCGATTTCTGCCTGCGCATCGGCTACACCACCATCCTTCTGGGCACGCTGGGCTTCTTCGGCCTTGGTGTCGCGCCCGAAAGCCCCGACTGGGGGTCCACTATCAATCAGGGCCGCAGGTTGCTGACGGTCTATCCCCATGCCGCGCTTGCACCCGCCATTGCATTGATGTCGCTGGTGCTCGGGCTGAATCTGCTGGCCGATGGGCTGCGCGAAGAGAGTTTGAAGGATTGAGATGCAGTTGCGTTTGTTGTTTGGGCCATGTCATCGGGGGCGGCACTTGATATCGCGCCGCCCCTGGTCACGTTTCGCCTTGAGGTTGGTGGTTCAAAACACGCCGAACAACATAAGCAGGATGACGACCGACAGTGGAACACCCAGCAACCAAGCAATGATTGGCGTTTTCATTTCTCCTTTTCACATATTTCTAAAACGCAAAAGCACGCGGGATGGTTCCGTAACGGTTAAGCTCTCAGATTTCCTGAATGGCTCGCGAGGAGAAAATGTCTATGTCTGATCGTGATATGACGCAGCCAATTCTGGAGATCGAGAACCTCTCGATTTCCTTCTTCACGCGCGGGGGCGAAATCCCTGCCGTGATGGATTTTTCCTGCTCGGTCATGCCGGGCGAGGCGATGGGGCTGGTGGGCGAATCCGGTTGCGGGAAATCCACCGTCGCGCTGGGCGTCATGCAGGATCTGGGCGTGAATGGCCGGATCGTGGGCGGGTCCATCCGCTTCAAGGGCCGCGATCTGAACACCATGAGCGCGGCCGAGCTGGCCAAGTTGCGTGGCTCGGAGATCGCAATGATCTATCAGGAACCCATGGCCAGCCTGAACCCGGCAATGAAGGTCGGGCGGCAGTTGATGGAAGTGCCGATGATCCATCAGAACATGCCCGCCGACAAGGCACGTGCCCGCGCCCGCGAACTGATCGCAGATGTGCGCCTGCCCGACCCGGACCGCATTCTGGACGCCTATCCGCACCAGTTGTCCGGCGGTCAGCAACAGCGCATCGTCATCGCCATGGCGCTGATGGCGAACCCCGCGCTCTTGATCCTGGATGAACCGACCACCGCGCTTGATGTGACGGTCGAGGCCGGGATCGTCGACCTGGTCAAGGAACTGGGGCGCAAGACCGGAACCTCGATGCTGTTCATCAGCCACAACCTCGGGCTGGTAATGGAAACCTGCAACCGGATTTGCGTCATGTATTCGGGCGAGGCGGTCGAGACCGGCGATATCCGTGATGTCTTCAACAAGATGCGCCACCCCTACACGCAGGCCCTGTTCCGCGCGATCCCCCTGCCCAGTGCGGACAAGGGCTCGCGCCCCTTGCGCGCGATCCCCGGCAATTTCCCGCTGCCGCATGAACGCCCACCCGGCTGCAATTTCGGCCCGCGCTGCGATTACTTTGAGAAGGGACTGTGCGATGCACGGGATATCCCGATGGCGGATATTCCGGGAGATGACCGCCATGCCAGCCGTTGCCTGCGGGTGGACCAGATCGACTGGGATGCCGTGTGGAGTTCTGACCGCGATGTGGCCCCGTCGGAAATCGGCGAGGTCGTCCTGAGGATGGACGATGTGCGCAAGTATTACGAAGTCGCGGCGTCGAGCCTGTTTTCGGGTGGCGACACAAAGGTCGTCAAGGCCAATGAGACACTGAGTTTCGATGCCCGCGAGGGCGAAACGCTGGCCATCGTGGGCGAATCCGGTTGCGGCAAATCCACCTTCGCCAAGGTGCTGATGGGGCTGGAAACGGCGACATCGGGCAAGATCATGCTGTTTGATGAAAACGTGCAATCCACCCCCATCCAGCAGCGCAACACCGACACGGTTTCAACCTTGCAGATGGTGTTTCAGAACCCTTTCGACACGCT
>SLDY01000096.1 GCA_007125005.1 Natronohydrobacter sp. | reverse complement strand
TTGCGGTATGGGCAAAGGCGCTTGCAGCCCGTAGGCGGGGCGCGGCATAAGCGGCGCATGGATCTACCCATTGATGCCATTCTCCCCGATCTGATCGAGGCATTGCGAGGGCAAGGCCGCGCTGTTTTGCAGGCGCCTCCGGGCGCGGGCAAGACAACGCGCGTACCGCTTGCGTTGATGGAACATGTCGAAGGACGGATCGTGATGCTGGAGCCGCGCAGGCTCGCTGCGCGCGCCGCCGCCGAGCAGATGGCGCAGCGGCTGGGTGAGCGTGTCGGTGAACAGGTTGGCTATCGCATTCGTGGTGAGGCGGTGGTCTCGGAGGCCACAAGGGTTGAGGTTGTAACCGAGGGCATTCTGACGCGGATGTTGCAAAGCGAACCGGATCTGCCGGGTATCGGCGCGCTGATCTTCGATGAGTTTCATGAGCGCTCTCTGAATGCTGATCTGGGGCTGGCGCTGACATTGGAAGTGCGCGGGGCATTACGGCCCGATCTGAAATTGTTGGTGATGTCAGCCACGCTCGATGCGGCGCCTGTGGCTGCGCTTCTTGACAATGCGCCGATCCTCACAGCGCAGGGCCGCGCTTTTCCGGTCGTGACCCGCTGGTTATCGCGGCCGCGCCCCAAACCCGAGCGATTCGAAACCGGAGCAGTGAACCTGATCCTGCAGGCGCTGGATGCGGAAGAGGGCTCGATGCTGGTGTTTCTGCCCGGCGAGGCGGAGATCCGGCGCGTGGCTTCTGCGCTCAAGGGGCGTGTTGGCGATGCCGAGATCCGGCCGCTTTATGGCGCGCTTGCGTTCGCGGCGCAGCGTGCTGCGATTGCGCCTGTGCGCGCAGGGCGCAAGATCGTTCTTGCCACAGCGATTGCGGAAACTTCGCTGACCATCGAGGATATCCGCATTGTTGTCGATTGTGGGCGGGCGCGGCGGGCGCGGTTTGATCCGGGCACCGGCATGGCGCGGCTCATCACGGAACCTGTGACGCGCGCGGAGGCTGAGCAGCGCAGGGGCCGGGCGGGGCGCGTGGCAGAAGGGGTTTGTTACCGGATGTGGACGCGGGCCGAAGAAGGTGCGCTCGCGGCTTTTGCGCCACCGGAAATGGCGCGAGCCGATCTCGCTGGGTTGGCACTGGAACTGGCGCTCTGGGGCAGTGCTGACGGCCTGCGTTTTCTCACGCCACCGCCCGAGGGTGCACTTGCCGAGGCACAGGCGCTGTTGCGGGGGCTGGGTGCGCTGGATGCAGCGGGGCGGATCACGGCGCATGGGCGGGCTATGGCTGCGCTTCCGCTGCATCCTCGGCTTGCGCATATGCTGCTGCAGGGAGGGCGTCAGGCGTCGGGGCTAGCGGCTATTCTCTCGGAGCGCGACCTCTTGCAGGGCGCGCCTGTTGAATTGACGCTGCGCTTGGAGGCGCTGCGCGATCCGCGCGGCTTTCGCGAGCGCTATTCCTACCCGCTCCATCGCGGCACGTTGGAGCGGGTGCAGGTAGAGGCGAAGCGGCTTGCGCGGATGGCCCCGAAAGCAAGCGAGGCGCTCTCGCCGGCCGGGCTTGCCGCGCTCGCCTATCCCGACCGGATCGGGCTGAGGCGCAAGGGGGAGGCACCGCGCTATGTGCTCTCGGGTGGGAAAGGCGCCGCGCTACCGGAGGGAGATCCACTGGCGCAGGCGCGACTGATTGTGGTGACGGATAGTGATGGCGACCCGCGCGAGGCGCGCATCCGGCAGGCATTGGCGATTTCAGAGGCCGAGCTGCGTGTGCTCTATGGTGCGCAGTTCTTCTGGCAGCAAAGCTGCATCTGGTCGCGCCGCACGCGCCGGATTGAGGCGCGCGAACAGGAATGCTTTGGCGCGCTGGTCTTGCAGGACAGGATCTGGCGTGACCCCGACCGGGATGCAGTGATCCGCGCCGCCTGCCAAGGGCTGCGCGAACTGGGCTTGCCGCTCTCTGAGGCGGCGCGGCGATTCATCGCGCGGGTTGAGCTGATGCGTGCGGAGGGGGTGACGCTGCCCGATCTTCGCGAGGAAAGCCTGCTCGCGCGGCTGGAGGAATGGCTTGCGCCATGGCTGGAGGGGGTGCGGACTGCGGAGGATCTGCGCGGGCTGGATCTCTTGCCGGGGCTTCGCGCGCAGCTTGACTGGGGTCAGATGCAGACGCTTGACACGCTTGCGCCCGGGTATTTTGTCACGCCGCTGGGGAACCGGGTGCCTGTCGATTATTCCGGGGATGCCCCGGAGATCGCGCTGCGCCTGCAGGAGTTGTTCGGCGTGGCGGAGCATCCGGTGGTCGGACCACAGCGGCTTCCCTTGCGGATCGTCTTGCTCTCGCCCGCGTGCAGGCCAGTGCAGGTAACAACGGATCTGCCGGGCTTCTGGGCCAATTCCTATGCTGATGTGCGCAAGGATATGCGCGGGCAATATCCGAAGCATCCGTGGCCTGAAAATCCGCTTGAGGCCGATCCGACCCTGCGGGCGAAACCGCGCAAGCGGTGAGCGCGGGCGCGGCGGGTCTTTGAGTATTTTTGGCAAGATGAAGCCAGCGGGTCAGGCAGGTCTGATATGGCTGGTGAGCGGGCTCTCGGTGGCGATGCGCGTGAGGGCCTGTTTGAGCGGCTCATAGGCCACAGACATGGTATGCGCATTGGCGTGCAGGAGTGTGTCGGGTGCGCTGACCCAGGCGACATGGCCGCGCCAGAACAGAAGATCGCCGCGCTGTGGCGGGGTGTTTTCCGGCAGGGCGGGGCCCAGCGCGCGTTCCTGAAGGTCGCTGTCTCCGGGGCAGGGGTGGGCGCAGGCTTGCAGGGCAAGTTGCACCAGCGCGGAGCAATCGAGCCCAGCACGCGAATTGCCGCCCCAAAGATACGGCGTGCCAAGAAGCGTTTCTGCCACGCGGATCGGATCGGTCTCGGGTTGGTCGAGCGGGGCAAGATGCTGCGCGGGCAGCCAGCCTTGCGGGGTTTTCAGGAAGCGGCCCTCTTCGCCCGTGACCTCGACCTGCGCGTTGAGCGAGAGCGCGGCGTGCTCGCGGCTTTTCAGATCGGGGGCAGAATAGAGATGCGTGGCAGGCGCCTGCACACGATGCGTGACAGCATGATCACGGCCGAGCGCATCAGCACGGAGCCAGCCGCAATACCCATCGGCTTCTGCCTGCACATAGGCCCATTCCTCTTGCTCATCGAGCTTGCAGAGCCGTGCGCCGAAGAGGATCTGGCGGTCGCGCGGGCCATCGGGGCGGCGCAGCAGATCGGCGAAGGGTGCTGTGAGTCGCAGCATCTCGCCTTCGCTGAAGGCAGGCGCATCAATCTGGCCTTGCAGGCGGCGATGCGCAACGTGCCCGCTGAAAGGCGTGATGCGCGGGTCGCTCACAGGCCAAGCACTTCTGGCAATGCGTCAAACAGCGCGCGCGCGCCCTGACCCACCCCGCCCTTGGGCCGCGCAGGTGCAGTTTTGGGCTGATAGCCATAAATATCGAAATGCGCAAAACGCGGGCTGGCGGATACAAACCGCCGCAGAAAGAGCGCCGCAGTTATCGCGCCAGCCATGCCGCCCGAGGGCGCATTGTCGAGATCGGCGATGCCCGGCTCGATCAACGATTCGTAACCGGGGTGGAAAGGCATTTGCCATAAGGGATCGCGCACACGGGTCGCAGCGGCCGACACTGCTGTTGCCAGAGCCGGATCATCAGTGAAGAAGGGCGCGATATCAGGGCCGAGTGCGACACGGGCAGCGCCTGTGAGTGTTGCCATGCAGATCAGCGCATCGGGGCTTTCCTCATCGGCGAGCGTGAGTGCATCGGCCAGTACCAGACGCCCCTCGGCATCGGTGTTGTTGATCTCGACGCTCAGTCCTTTGCGCGAGAGCAGAATATCACCGGGGCGCATTGCATTGCCCGAGACCGCGTTTTCGACCGCAGGGACAAGCACGCGCAACTGCACTTTCCAGCCCTGCGCCATGATCATATGCGCAAGCCCCAGCACTGTGGCGGCCCCGCCCATATCCTTTTTCATCAAACCCATCGAGGCACCGGGCTTGAGATTTAGCCCGCCTGTATCAAAGCAGACTCCTTTGCCTACGAGTGTCAATAATGGGCCACTCTCTCCCCAGCGCATATCCAGAAGGCGCGGGATTCGCTCGGAAGCGCGGCCAACAGCATGGATCAGCGGCAGATTCTGAGTGAGAAGATCGTCGCCATAAGTTATCGAAGCCTGCGCGCCATGCCGCTCTGCCAGAGCCAGAAACGCCGCTTCGAGGTCTTCCGGCCCCATATGTGAGGCCGGCGTATTGATAAGATCGCGGGTCAGGCTTTCGCCCTCCGCGATGGCACTTATCTTCGCGATATCGATGCTGGGCGGCGCAACAAGTTGGGCCAGCGTCGGCGGTTTGGCGCTGCGATAGCGATGGAAGCTGTAACCCGCCAGCGCCCAACCCAGCGCCTCTTCTTGCGCGGCGAGATCATCCAGAGAGTGTTGCAGGCGATATGTCTGTGCCGGAAGGCGCGTGCGCGCGCCGCCAAGGCAGAACCGCTCGCGCGCACGGTCCTGTGCGCTTCCATGCCCAACAACCGCGCATTCGAGCCCACCGTCGGCATTGGGAACGAGCATCACCTCGCCGGATTTGGCCTTGAACCCGGTCGCCTCCAGCCATGCGCGCACGCGACGGGGCTGCATATCGCCCCAGTCTTCCAATGCCTCCGAACCCACAAGATGCAGGTCGATGGCTGCGCTGGTGTCTGGCACAAAGGCGTTTTCGGATTCTGCCATGTTCATGATCCTTTAGTGACTTGCCAGACCCTAGCCGATTGCGCGCAGATGAAAACCGGTTTTCAGCAGACGCTGAATCTCAGGTATCCGGGAGCATCGAGGAGTGGTGATCCACGATCTTCCAGCCATCATTATCTTGCCGGTATACGAAGGTGAACCGCGCAACGACAATATGCTCCGCGCCATCGATCTCGGCAAAGAACTTGTAGAGCCCTGAATTGGTTGCGGCCTGCCCATAGCTTCTGATGGTCTGCTGCAACACCTCGGCGCGCGGTTTCATCGCCAGAAAATGCTTGAAATAATCTCTTATGGCAGACTGACTTTGCCGGATCTCCTTTGAGAGTGTTGGCAACAATATGGCGTCTTCTGCATATAGGGCAGCTACCTTGTCCGGATCGAGCGTTTTCAAGGTTTCGATCCAGATGTGCAGAAGCCCTGCAATATCAGTGCGGCTTGGCTGATCCATAGCTTTGTCCCTCGGGTTTTTAGAGCAGAGGCAACGGCCCCGCAGGCATTGGTGCGACCGGCTTCGCTCTTGTTTATCCGAGAGGCCCTCAGAAACGCTCTGCCCTGACAATCTCGCAATCTGTAACGCAAACAACGCCGTGATGGCGATCAACGATCCCGAACACCGTATCCAGCACCGTATCCGCGCTCTCATATTTAATTATGCAAACAATTGCAACCATGCCCGCCGCGCGACTGATCTGCCCCTCCCGGCTCCACCGGCCTGACCGCCCAGAACCACCCAGAACGGGCAGAATCGTAAAACCTGTCACACCTGCCTTCGAGAGCGCATCCGTCAGTCGCCGCTCGATGACAGTTTCAATCGTGATCTCGATCCGCTTGGCCTTGTAAGTCTTCATCGTTCAGCCCCCGGTAAGGATTTGTGCAATCGCCAGATATAGCGGAATGCCAAGAGTCAGATTGAACGGGAAGGTGATGCCAAGCGCAAGTGTGAGATAGATCGCAGGGTTGGCCTCTGGAAGAGCCACCCGCATGGCAGCGGGCACGGCGATGTATGAAGCGGATGCCGACAGCACCATCATAAGTGTCAAGCTTCCGGTAGAGAGCCCAAGCAAAAGCCCGGTTATCAGCCCCAATGCAGCACCGATGATAGGCATAAGCACGCCAAAGGCGAGCAACCGCGCTGTGATCAGCCCCCGCGCGGACCGCAGGCCGCGCCCTGCGACAAGACCCATATCCAGCAGGAAAAGACACAGGACGCCCTGAAACGGCGCGATTATGAAAGCGTCTATCTGCGCAAGCCCTTCTGCGCCAGTAACGGCCCCGATAAAGAACGCCCCTACCAGAAGGACAATCGAGCCATTGAGCAGGATTTCACGAAACAGCCCCGGCTCCATCGTCGGGTCTGCATGGTCGCGGGCAGCGCCTGCACGCGCCACCAACCAGAGCGCCGACAGGATCGCAGGCGCCTCCATGGCTGCGGCGACGGCCACCATATATCCATCAAACGAGACACCTGCGAATGTCAGAACCGAAGTAGCGGTCACATATGTCACGATGGAGATCGATCCGTAATGCGCTGCAACTGCTGCCGCATCGATTGTTGAGAGCCCGGTGATGATGCGAAGCAGCGCGAAGGCAATGAAAGGCAGCAGGAACGAGAGGATGATCCCTGCCATTAAAGTGAGTAGCAAAGTCGCATCAACGCCATGATCGGCGACGCTTGCGCCACCTTTGAACCCGATTGCAAGAAGCAGGTAGAGCGACATGCCCTTTGCAACCGCTTCCGGTATCGTCAATTCGGACCGGGCGAGTGACGCGGCGACCCCGAGCGCGAAAAACAGGATGATGGGTGAAATCAGGTTGGCTACCGCCAGTTCGACAATACCCTGCATGACACCTCGCTACATGGCATTAAAAGATAAAGCGCCGTCCCATTGCGCAAATCGCGTCTTTGGTCAAGGTATCGTACCCCCGAACATATGCGCTACCCGCTCATTATTCTGGCACTGTTGGCGCAAACCGCTAACTCTGTGCCCATGCAGAGCCTTCCCGATATCTGCGCCATAACTGCCCGCAAGACCAGTGCGAAACAGGAAAAGATGGATCGAGAATTAGCTGACTTGCCAGTTTGCCCGCTTTGTGAGCGCGCAATCCCTCCCGATGTGCCCCAGAGCCTGCACCACCTTGTGCCCAAACTGCGCGGCGGCAAAGGCGGACCAGTTGTCTTGTTGCATCACATTTGCCACCGAGAGATTCACGCGAGCCTATCCGAATCGGAATTGGCGCGTCGGTACAACACAATTGATGCACTCAAACAGCATCCACGGCTGGCGGCATTCATCGCATGGGTATCACGGCGCCCGCCTGAATTTGCATCCAAGGTTCCCGGCAGGCGGCGAAAGCGCGGTAGATAAACCCCTCTTTAACGTTTTTGGATCATGCTGCCTTGCGAGCAGGTTTGTTAATCGGGTCTTTGAATGATCATGCCAACTACAGTGGGAACCGGATCAAGACCGCTGAGCGAGCGGCTGATAAGAAGGCGGGCGCATCTCGGGATCACACCTAACCCAGTCGTCCTTGAATTGCCGAGCCCCCAACCAAGAGAGGTCTGGACGCGCTGGCCAAAATTGCGATCGGCGCGCAGGCCGTCTGCGAGCAAGGCTGTTTTACCCGGCGATCAAGTAAAGAGCGATCCTGTGCTCAATGGTGATCGGTTGTCAGCCTATGCAATCGAGTTGCGCGAGGCACCGAGTATCATCAAGCATTCCGAACAACTTGTTTCTGCGCCGTTTGAGCGTGTGTCAGGCGCAAGTGGCGATGCTGTTTACAGCCTCCCGCCGTGGCTGGCAAAAGGTTGGAGAGCGTACATCGCTCTCGCCGCACTCGGTCTCGTGATGGCTCTGCTTATGCTTCGCTAGGTTCAATCCTCGCGCATCCCCTGTTTGCCAACCTCTGAACTGCTGCACAACGCGAAAAAAGGGCGCGGCGGTTTGGTGCCAACCGTCCTGAAATGGTCCTGCACAGGCTTGAGATTTGCGGATCAGAGCCCATCTCTGGTGCAAGATAAGACTGCTTGGAGGCGCTCAATGTCAATTCGTCCGGTCATCGAAAGCCGCAAGGCGCAACCGGCTATGGAAGGCGCGGGCGTTCATCTGCATCGTGCTTTCGGCTTTCACGATCCAACGGAGCTTGACCCGTTCCTTCTCTTCGATGATTTTCGGAATGATGTGCCCGAGCACTTTCTGCGGGGCTTCCCATGGCACCCGCATCGCGGGATCGAGACCATCACATATGTCCTCGCAGGTGAAGTCGATCACGGCGACAGTTTGGGCAATACCGGCACGCTGAGTGCAGGTGATGTGCAATGGATGACGGCCGGTTCCGGGATCTTGCATCAGGAAATGCCGCGCGGCAACGCAAATGGGCAGATGCACGGCTTCCAGCTCTGGGCCAATCTGCCCGGCAGTCTGAAGATGACCGCACCGCGCTATCAGGATGTTCAGGCAAAGGACATCCCCGAAGTCATTGACGATGACGGCACGAAGATGCGCGTTATTGTGGGCGAGTTCTGGGGCCAACGCGGCCCGGTGGATGGTATCGCGGCCGATCCGCAATATCTGGACATCTCGGTTCCGCCGGGGGTGCGCAAGACGTTCAAGGTGGATGCTTATCGCCGTGCATTCGCCTATGTGTTTGCAGGTTCTGGCGCTTTTGCCGATGCTTCCCCTCCATCCGGCGTCCTTCTGGAGAAGGAGGTGATGGGGCAGGAGGTGAATATTCGTGACATGTCGGGCAATCGCACGCTCATCCGGTTTGGCACCGGGGATGAGGTGACGGTCCAGGCTGGCGAGGAGGGTGTGCGGTTTCTGCTGATCTCTGGCGCGCCCCTGCAGGAGCCGGTTGCATGGCACGGCCCGATTGTGATGAACACGCAGGCCGAGATCCAGCAAGCCATCCGCGATCTGCGCAATGGCACATTCATCCGCGCGGCGCATTGACCCAGCGCCCCTGTTCACCTGCGATTGCGGGGTTTATGTGCAACAGGCGAGATACAAGAGGCAGACATGAAGCGGTCGATCATCCGGGTATCAGGGCAGGAGCCAGCGAAGTTTCTTCAGGGGCTGGTCAGTAATGACCTTCGCAAGCTTGCGAGCGATGGCATCGTCTATGCGGCCCTGTTGACACCGCAGGGCAAATATCTGGCCGATTTCTTTCTTGTTGCGCAACAAGATGGCGCCATTCTGATCGATGTGGCGGAGCCGCTTGCCCAAGACCTGCTCAAGCGGCTTATGCTTTACAAGCTGCGCGCGCCCATCACGCTGGATCAGATTGATCTGCCCGTCAGTCGTGGAACCGGCCTTCCGCCTGAAGGTGCTCTCCCCGACCCCCGTCATCCCGCGCTCGGTTGGCGGCTTTATGGTACAGACCTGCCCGATGACGGCACGGATTGGGATGCAATTCGCGTTGTCCATTGCATCCCTGAAAGCGGGATCGAGCTTTTGCCGAACGAAACTTTCATTCTGGAGGCCGGCTTCGAGCGGTTGCATGGCGTCGATTTCCGCAAGGGCTGCTATGTCGGGCAGGAGGTCACGGCCCGGATGCATCACAAGACGGCACTGCGTAAAGGTTTTGAGACGGTGGCGATTGAGGGCTCTGCGCCGATCGGGAGCGAGATCATTGCTGCGCAAAAGCCTGCCGGCCAGATTTTCACGCAATCCGGCGGGCAGGCGATTGCCTATCTGCGATATGATCGTGCAGAATCTGACATGTCAGCAGGCGATGCGCGGCTATTCTGGCAACCTTCCGGCCAACATGCTTGAACCTTCGGAAAAAGGTGTGTTAGCGATATCGCACTCACTTCAGGGATCGATATGGCTGCATTCACCCGCTTTCAGCAATCGGCCTTTGCCGGACCGGCTCTTGCGCTAACGGCTTTCGCGCTGTTTTCGGCGCATGATGTGATCGTCAAGATGCTTGGCGGTAACTACAGCCCCTTCCAGATTGTTTTTTTCAGTGTGCTGTTGGGCTTGCCGATGGCGATGACCCTGCTGATGCGCGATTCAACCGACGGCAACCTGCTTCCGCGCCGTCCGGGTTGGACAGCGCTGCGCACTGGCGCTGCAGTGATTACCGGGGTCAGTGTTTTCTACGCGTTCTCCGTGCTTCCGCTGGCGCAGGTCTATGCGATCCTGTTTGCAACGCCCTTGCTGATCACATTGCTGGCGGTGCCCATGCTCAAAGAGACAGTGGGTCTTCGCCGTGGCGGCGCGGTCGTGGTGGGGTTGATTGGCGTGATCATCGTCTTGCGCCCTAACGAGCTTGACGGTCTGGGGCTTGGGCATCTGGCCGCACTGGTGGGTGCCGTAGGGGGATCGCTGGCCTCTATCATTGTGCGGAAGATCGGCTCAGAGGAGCGCAATGTGGTGTTGCTGCTCTATCCTATGATGGCCAATCTGTTGCTTATGGGGCTTGCCTTGCCCTTTGTTTACCAGCCTCTTCCGCTGGTCGATCTGGGCGCGCTGATGCTGATGGCCCTGCTGGCGCTGGTCGCAAGCATATGCGTGATCGCGGCATATAAACGCGCCTCTGCGGCAATCGTGGCCCCCATGCAATATTCGCAGATCGTCTGGGCTGTGATCTTCGGAGCGCTCTTTTTTGGCGAAGGTGTCGATCTCTACACCATAATCGGCGCTGCTGTGATTATCGCAAGCGGGCTTTATATCGTCATGCGCGAAGATCGTGCCAATGTTTCCGACAACCGCCCGGTACTCGCAACACGCACCCGCACGGATACAGGAACCTTCATGCGTGCTGGCGCTCTGGGAAAATTTGAAGACATTGAGAGCGAAAACAAGCCCTGAGACGCGACACAAAGGCAACGCGCTACTCTGACGTGGAAAAATCCGGTCTATCCTGCTGGTCTCAGGCGCTGCCGGGCGCTAATAGAAGCGCTGGAAATATTCATGAGGCCGATAATGCACGCGCATATTCATCCGCAACCCGGCATTCTGGAGATTGCGCTTTATCAGGGCGGATCTTCCAAGATCGCTGGTCGTGAAGATGCGGTGAAGCTTTCGTCCAACGAAAACCCTTTCGGGCCTGGTGATCTCGCGCGGATGGCATATGCGCGCGCCGGTCATGATTTGCACCGCTACCCCTCGACGGATCACGCCCGGCTGCGTGCAGCGCTGGGCGCGCAGTTCGCTCTGGACCCGTCACGAATCATCTGTGGTGCGGGCTCTGACGAGATCATTAGTTTCCTGTGCCAGGCCTATGCGGGGCCGGGGGAAGAGGTGCTGTATAGCGAGCATGGTTTCCTGATGTATCGAATATCGGCTCTGGCCGCAGGCGCAAAGCCTGTCGTTGCCTCGGAGCGGGACCGAACCACCGATGTCGATGCCCTTCTTGCGTCTGTCACCGCACGCACAAAACTTGTCTTCATTGCGAACCCGAACAACCCGACAGGTACGATGATCCCGATTGAAGAGGTTGCCCGTCTGGCCGAAAAACTGCCACCAAGGGTGCTTCTGGTGCTCGATGGTGCCTATGCGGAATATGCCGAAGGCTATGATGGTGGTGCAGAATTGGTCGATAGGCGCGAGAATGTCGTGATGACACGCACTTTTTCCAAGCTTTTCGGGCTTGGCGGCCTGAGGGTGGGATGGGGGTATGGGCCACAGCATGTGATTGATGTTCTCAATCGCGTGCGTGGGCCGTTCAACCTTTCCAATGTGCAGCTTGATGTGGCCGAAGCTGCCCTCGGCGATGCTGGACATATTGCGCGGTCGCTGAACGAGAATGCAAGATTGCGCGACTGGCTGGCCGAGAAGCTAAATGGCCTCGGTGTTGCAACAGACCGCTCCCACGCGAATTTCGTTCTCGCCCGGTTTCGCGATGCTGCACAGGCCGAAGCCTGCAATGCTGCACTTCTCGCAGACGGGCTGATCGTTCGGCAGGTGGCCAGCTACGGCCTGCCCGAGGCTCTGCGCATCACAGTCGGAGACGAATCCGCCTGCCGACGGGTTGCGCATGTGATCGGCACCTTCATGGAGACACAGGGATGAGCGCGCTTTACAGGCGCGTGGCCTTTATCGGTCTGGGCCTGATCGCGTCTTCCATGGCCCATGCCATCCGCCGTGCGGGGCTGGCCGAGATCATTACAGGCACTGCACGCTCAGCCGAGACCCGCGCCATCGCACGCGAAATTGCGCTTGTGGATGAGGTATATGACACTGCCGCAGAGGCCGTGCAGGGGGCCGATCTGGTGGTTCTTTGCGTGCCCGTGGGTGCGATGGAGGCAGTTGCCCGTGAAATTGCCCCTCATCTTGGGCAAGGAGTGACTGTGACCGATGTGGGTTCTGTCAAGCAGGCGGTGATCGATGCAGTTGCCCCGCATTTGCCAGAGGGCACGCATTTCATACCCGGCCATCCGCTGGCCGGGACCGAACATTCTGGCCCACGCGCAGGCTTTGCAGAGCTTTTCGACAATCGCTGGTGCATCCTCACCCCGGTTGAAGGGTGTGATCCTGCCGCGCTGGAGCGCCTGCAACTTCTCTGGAAGGGGATGGGCGCGAATGTCGATCTCATGGATGCACCTCATCACGATCTGGTCTTGGCCGTCACCTCGCATACGCCGCATCTGATCGCTTATACGATGGTAGGCGTGGCCGATGATCTGCGACGCGTGACCGATAGCGAGGTGATCAAGTATTCTGCGGCAGGATTCCGCGATTTCACCCGGATCGCGGCGTCCGATCCGACCATGTGGCGTGATGTGTTTCTCACCAATAAAGAGGCGACGCTCGAAATACTCGGCCGCTTCACGGAAGAACTCTTCGTTCTTCAACGCGCGATCCGGCAGGGCGACGGGGCGCTGCTGCATGATTATTTTACGAGGACACGCGCGATTCGGCGTGGTATCATTGACGCAGGGCAAGATACGGATGCACCTGACTTCGGTCGCGTGCGACATCACGGAGCAGACAGATGAGGCGCATTGCGATTCTCGGGACAGTAATCTTTGCGTTAACTGCTGCCGGGTGTTCGTCTGACCGCCTGTCCGACAGATCAGCGCGTGCGCTGCCGATCATCTCCGACAGCACTCCAGAGCGCCGGGGCCTGTTGTCCCGGCTCAATCCTTTGCAGAATATCGCGTTTCGCGGGCAGACTCCGCGATCCGTCACGGGCCCACGCGCTTCGGGCCAGCTCTGCGGGGTGCGCGGCCTCAAGGGAGAGGTTATCCCGCCGATCACTTCAAGCGTGGCTGGCTGCGGCGTGGATGCGCCCGTTCGGGTGACCCATGTCGATGGGGTGAAGCTCTCACAAGGCGCGATCATGGATTGCGAGACTGCCGCAGCGCTGCATCGCTGGGTGCGCAGGGGCGTGAAACCTGCTGTCGGGCGCGCCGGGGGCGGGGTGACAGGGCTGCGAGTTGCAGCGCATTACGTCTGCCGGCCGAGGAATCATCGCGCGGGCGCGCGCGTCTCGGAACATGGACGGGGCCGCGCCATTGATATCAGTGCCATATTGCTGGCTGATGGCAGCGAGATGTCAGTTTACGAAGACTGGAACAACTCACGGCATTCGCGAGCGCTGCGTCAGATGCACCGGGCAGCTTGTGGGACATTCGGGACCACATTGGGGCCGGGCTCCGACGGTATGCATGAGGATCATTTCCACTACGACACGGCGCGTCACCGCAACGGGCCATATTGCCGATGACCGGGATCGGAAAAAGAATCACGTCTTTCGTCATTTTGTGTCTTGCGGAAGTGTGAGTGAGTATCTAGATAGCGCTTCACCGGCGGCGGGGACGTTGTTGGTTTCTGGTTGGTGCGCTGTGGTGCGGGACTGGATTTAAATCCGAGGC
>SLDY01000148.1 GCA_007125005.1 Natronohydrobacter sp. | reverse complement strand
TCCTGCTTGAGGTTGTCTCGAATCCGACGCTGCGGGTTGCCGATATTGCCGGGATTGCGAAGTTGGCGCGGGCGCGGGGCATCCTGCTTGTGATAGACAACACCTTCACCACGCCGCGGGGCTTCGTGCCTTTTGCACATGGTGCGGATATTGTGATCCACTCGGTCACGAAGATCCTTGCCGGGCATTCGGATGCGACGCTGGGCTATGTGGCGGCGCGTGATCCGGCCCATCGCAAGGCGATCTATGATTTTGCCGTGACCACGGGCATGACCCCGAGCCCATTCGATTGCTGGCTGGCCGAGCGTGGGCTGTATTCGTTTGAATTGCGATATGACCGGGCAGAGGCGAATGCGGCGGCGCTGGCAGAGCATCTGGCAGGGCTGCCGGGGGTGCTGAGAGTGCTCTATCCGACACGGCCCGACCACCCTGATCATAACCGTGCGGCACATCTTCTGGGTGCGCGCGGTGGGCATATGGTGAGTTTCGAGGTTGCGGGCGGGCGCGCGGCCGCAAACCGGCTGACGCGGGCGGCAGCGCATATCGCCTTTGCGCCGACGCTGGGTGATATCGGCACGACGCTCTCGCATCCGGCAAGCTCTTCGCATCGTGGCCTGAGCCCGGAGGCGCGCGCAGCACTGGGGATCTCTGAGGGGTTTTTCCGCGTGTCGGTCGGGATTGAGGAGATCGGGCTTCTGGCTGGCGAGTTTGAGGCTGCAATTGCCGCGAGCCAGCGGGAGGATGCGCAATAGGCGTTTATTGCTCTTGACAGACAGAGGCTTGCTGGCCGACCTTGTGACATGACGCAAAGGGGTCGGCAGGCTGTGTCTGGCCGTCAGGAATGGGGAGAGCAGTGCCATGCTTGTGAATCAGATCATCCGCAACAAGCCCCAGCAGGGGGTGATTACGATCGCGCCGGGCAGCAGCCTTGCGGATGCAGCGAAACTGCTCTCTGAACAGCGGATCGGGGCGATTGTCGTATCGCCCGACGGGGTGAAGGTTGCTGGCATCCTTTCGGAGCGAGATATCGTGCGCGAACTTGGCAAGCGCGGGCCTTCGTGCATGTCTGACAAGGTCGATGATGTCATGACGCGCAATGTTTTTGGCTGCAGCCCGGAGGACAGCACTGATCTTGTGTTGCAGACGATGACGCAGAAACGCTTTCGTCATCTGCCGGTCATGCAGGACGGCAAGATGATTGCCTTCATCTCTATCGGGGATGTGGTGGCTGCGCGGATGTCGGAGTTGCAACTGGAAAAAGACGCGCTGACCGGCATGATCATGGGCTATTGACACCATCACAGCCCGCAACAGGCTTGCATCCTGGCGCGCAATATTGTTGCGTGCGCGGCAAAAGGGTAGCTGAGGGGCGGCCATGCGTATCGGACTTTATCCGGGAACTTTTGACCCGCTGACATTGGGGCATAGCGATATCATCACCCGCGCGGCCCAGCTTGTGGACCGTCTTGTGATCGGCGTCGCGATCAATCGTGACAAGGGGCCGCTTTTCAGCCTTGAAGAGCGGGTAGCGATGATCGAGGCAGAGGTGGCGGATCTGAGTGCGCGCACTGGCGTAGAGATTGTGGCGCATCCTTTCGAGAATCTGCTGATTGATTGCGCCCGCGATGTGGGCGCGCAGATCATCATACGCGGTCTGCGTGCCGTTACGGATTTTGAATATGAATTCCAGATGGTGGGTATGAACCGCGCGATGGATGACAGTATCGAAACCGTGTTTCTGATGGCAGAAGCGCGCCATCAGGCAATCGCATCAAAACTCGTCAAGGAAATCGCGCGGTTGGGGGGGGATGTTTCCAGATTCGTCTCACCCGCGATCAAAGAGGCGCTGATGCGCAGATATGCTCAGCGTCCGTAAACAGCCTTCTCGGCCAGTTTTGCGGCATCTGGCTTGTAGATATCGAGATCAATGGCGACTTCAAGCGGCATCGATTCGAGTTCGGATTTGGTGCGCAGATAGGCTGCGCGTTGCTTGAGGCGGGTCTGAAGGGTGGTGAGAAGAGTGCTCATCGAGAGGCTCCTGTGATTGCGGTAACATCTGGTCCTGAAGATGGGGCATGCTGCAACGCAGCACAAGTGCCGGTGCTGCAGGGCCGGGTTGCGCCATAAGCAAGGGTCGGAGGCAGGTGGGGCGTGATGCCTGCAAGCAGGAGGATGCGTTCCAAACCGATAAAGGAAGCGCGATCTGCGCGACCAGTGCCAGCCCGATCAGAGTTGCCGAGGAGTGATTGGCATTGACTGGAAAAACCGCCCCTTCAGCCGCCAAAGCAAGGCGGAGGGGAGGGGCGGTTCGCGCTGCGCGCTGAAAGGCCAAGGGCAGCGAGGCACCGGGCTCAGGCAGTGGCGGCTTCGATGATCGAAAGAGCTGTGGTATGCGGCGGCACCAGCCCCGGAGGCCGCCAGCCGTGATCCCAATTCATCCCCAGGGTCAGCCCCTTGCGCGCTTTATCAGCCTGCTTTTGCCATCGCGGCGGCAGTATCGAGCATCCGGCAGGAGAAGCCCCATTCATTGTCATACCAGGACAATACGCGCACCATGCGGCCTTCGAGCACTTTGGTCTGGTCGAGATGGAAGATCGAGGAGCGTGGGTCGTGGTTGAAATCCATCGACACATTGGGCAGGTCGGTCACACCGAGAATGCCCTTGAGCGGGCCCTCTTGGGCGGCGGCCACGACCGCTGCGTTGATTTCCTCTGCCGTGACGTCGCGTGCGGCCTCGAATGTAAGATCGACGACCGAGACATTGGGGGTTGGCACGCGGATTGCCACGCCATCGAGCTTGCCTTTGAGTTCTGGCAGCACCAGCCCCACGGCTGCGGCAGCACCTGTTGAGGTGGGGATCATGCTCATCGCTGCGGCGCGGGCGCGGTAGAGATCGGAATGCATGGTATCGAGCGTAGGCTGATCGCCTGTATAGCTGTGGATCGTGGTCATGAAGCCGCGGGTGATGCCAACGGCCTCGTGCAGGACTTTCGCTACAGGCGACAGGCAGTTGGTGGTGCAGGAGCCGTTCGAGACGATCTTGTCCGCGCTGGTGAGCGTGTCATGATTGACGCCATAGACAATGGTCTTGTCAGCACCCTTGGAGGGGGCGGAGACAAGCACCTTGCCGGCTTTTTGCAGATAGACCTGCGCCTTGTCGGCATCCTTGAAGATGCCGGTGCATTCGAGCACGATATCGACATCTTCCCAAGGCAGATTGGCCGGGTCGCGCTCTGATGTCACACGGATCGGGCCGCGCCCGACATCCATTGTGTCACCGTCAACGCGGATCTCGCCGGGGAATTTTCCATGCACGGAATCGAAGCGCAGCAGATGGGCATTGCTGTCCACAGGCCCCAGATCATTGATGGCCACGATTTCCAGATCATCGCGGCCTTGTTCGACCAGCGCGCGCAGCACCAGCCGCCCGATACGGCCAAACCCGTTGATGGCGAGACGAGTTGTCATGGTGAATTCCCCCGAAATGATGTTGCGTTTGCGCTAACATAACTGACCCGGCAAAATCAAGAGCCAAGCGTGTGGGGGTATCTTAGCAGATGGTGCAGCCCCGCGCGCGGGTTGGGCGTTCGGGTTGGTAGCCTGCGCCCATGAGCCGGAACATGCCGCCGCCCAGATCGATGACCGGCACATCCAGCGCTGGTGCGATCAATTGGGCGGCGCGCGCCGTGCGGTTGCCCGTGCGGCAGATGAGCGCCACAGGCTGGCCGGGTTCAAGATGCGGGGCGAGATCGGCGAGGAACTGCTCCGGGCTGTTGAAGGGCAGCAAAAGCGCATTGGGCAGCACGCCGGTTTCGACCCATTCCTGCGGTTGGCGGATATCGACAACGAGCATGGGCGCGGATTTGATCTGCTCGGCCGGGGGCTCGGCAAAGTAGCGCTGCTGCGCGGTGGCAGTCTGGGCAAGGGTAAGAAGCGCGAGGACGGGCAGAAGTCTGAGCATGAATGCACCCCTTTGAGTATGTGCATGTTTTAGCGTGCTGGGCACGGGAAGGGAAGTGAGGCAGGGTGGCGCAGGGGTGCGGGCGAAGGGGGCCTGAGGGGTTGATCAATTGCTTTTGCGAAAGAGACTATACTGAAAAGACTGCGGGTGCCCCCAGGGCGTGAGATGCCGGTGCTCTTGATGGAGGACAAGAGCGAAGCTCTGCCCGAGTGTTTTTGCGAGGCTCTCCGGGCTGTAACGGGCTACTGGAAAGCCGCTGCATTTTTCGGGGCCATCAAGCGCGAATGTCGCAATTATCGCGTGCCCCCCGGCGCTGACGCTGCGGGCGAGCCGCTCGATGTAAGCGGTCTGATCCGTGGGATTGACAAGAAAGTGAAAGACTGCGCGGTCATGCCAGATGTCATATGTCCGCGTGGGCTCCCATCCGGTGATATCAGCGACAATCCATTTCACGGCCTGCCCGCGCGCACCTAACCTGTGACGCGATGCAGACAGAGCATTTTCTGACAGATCCAAAGCAGAGAGATCCCGGATGCCGAGGTCAAGCAAGCTATCCATCAGACGCGAGGTTCCCGCGCCAATGTCGATTACTGATGAATGCCGGGCCAAACCTGCCTTTTTCATCAGGTCAATCGCGACCGACGGATCATCCTGATGCCAGCTTAATTCTGCCTCAGCCTTCTGGCTGTAGACTGCGTTCCAATGATCCGCTTTGCTCATGAGAATCCCGTTCTTGTTCAAGGGGCAGCATATCCTTGAATGACAGGAAAGTCTCTCTGACCGATGTCACATAAAGGAAAAGACCGCGCCTTCCGGCGCGGCCTGTCATCGCGAAGCCAGAGTTCTCTGGTCAGTGAATGAGCCGCCCCATCGCGCCGGCGACATCGGCCATGCGGCACGAAAAGCCCCATTCATTGTCATACCATGCCAGCACGCGCACCATGCGGCGACCCACGACCTTGGTCTGGTCGGGCGCGAAAATGGAGCTGTGCGGCGTGTGATTGAAGTCGATCGAGACTTTGGGTTCGGGGTCATAGGCGAGCACAGCGCCCATTGCACCGGCGGCGGCCTCGCGCACGATCTCATTCACATCGGCCGCAGTCACATCGCGGCCTGCATAAAAGGTGAGATCAACAGCCGAGACATTGGGCGTGGGCACGCGCAGGGCTGTACCATCAAGTTTGCCGGCAAGCTCTGGCAGCACCTCTCCCAAGGCTTTCGCGGCCCCTGTGGAGGTGGGGATCATCGCCATGGCGGCGGCGCGGGCGCGGTAAAGATCCTTGTGGCGGCGGTCAAGGGTGGGCTGGTCGCCCGTGTAGCTGTGCACTGTGGTCATGACGCCGGATTCGATGCCGATGGCGTCATTGAGCACCTTGGCGAGCGGGGCCAGACAGTTGGTGGTGCAGGAGCCGTTCGAGACGACCAGATGATCGGAGCGCAGGCTGCGATGGTTCACACCATAGACGATGGTGGCATCGGCATTCTTGGCAGGAGCGGAGACGAGCACGCGCGAGGCACCACGGCCAAGATGCACGGCGGCCTTGTCGCGGTCATTGAACTTGCCAGTGCATTCGAGCACGACATCGACGCCTTCCCAGTCCAGCTCTGTTGGATCATAGGTGGACATCACCTTGATCGGCCCGCGCCCGAGATCGATGCGGTCGCCATCCACACGGATCGTGCCGGGGAAACGGCCATGAACGGAATCGTATTTCAGCAGATGGGCATTGGTCTCGATCGGGCCGGTTGCGTTGATCTTGACAACCTCGACATCATTGCGCGCGCTTTCGGCGATATGGGCAAGAGTGCAACGCCCGATCCGTCCAAAGCCGTTGATTCCGATGGTGATGGTCATGACTGCGTCTCCTGTGCCGTATGCGGTCTCGTATAGCCAGCACATTGGGACGAAAAAAGGGCGAAACCCGTTTCCGTATATTACGTTAGCGCAATCTTTGGATGATAGCGCGAACGTCCGGGCATTGTCTGCGTGTGGTGTGGTTGCTTTGTCGGGTTGCACTGCAGCGCATGGCGTTGCATGAAGAGGGCCTTGGCGCGGCATCGAGGCAGCGGGTTTTGGCATTTTTCGAGAACATGCTCAGTCTGATCGATATGCGGTCCTTCGCGTCGGTCTGGTTCTGGATCGTGATGGCGCTTTACTGGTCATCGGTCAGTCAGGGCGTGCTGAGCGCGCCTTATGATCTGATCCTGCGCGCGCGCAAGGGGGATGCGCGGGATCAGGCGGATCTGCACGCGCTTGTGGGTATTCATGTACGGCGCAGACTGGTGCTGATGCGACGCGCCGGGCACTGGATCGTGGGGTTTACCATGGCCGTGCTGACCCTGGTTTCCATGCTTGCCTTCCTCTACCATCTGGAATTCGCGCAGGCGCTTTTTCTGCTCCTTCTGCCGATGACGCTTGTGCGCCTTTTCAGCCTGCGCCTGTGCTTTCGGATCGAGCGTGAGCAGCCACAGGGAGAACGCCTCGCGCGGCTGTTGCTGCAGCATCGGTTGCTGATGCAGGCGCTTGGTGTGCTGTCGATTTTCGTGGCCGCTGTCTGGGGTATGCTCCATGTCATGTCGCGCTCGGCGCTTGGCTGGTAGCGGCGCGCGGCAGATCCGAAAGAGGAAGCAGTGAGAGATGTCTTTGATGACAGGCAAAATCATTCTGGGGGGCGCGCCAGAGGGCTATGATGCGCTCTGCCTTGCACGCGAAATCACGAAAACAGGGGCGGCGATACTTCATGTCGCGCGTGATGACAGGCGGGCAGAGGCGATGGCGCAGGCCCTCGGGTTTCTTGCGCCTGATCTGACAGTCCTGCGCTTTCCGGCATGGGATTGCCTGCCCTATGACCGTGTCTCGCCAAATCCCGAGATTGCCTCGGCGCGTATGGCAACGCTGGCTGCGCTGGCGCATGGGGTGCCGGGGCCATTTGTGTTGCTCACCACAGTTTCGGCGGCGCAACAACGTGTGCCTGCGCGAAGTGTCGTGGCTGCGGCCTCATTTCGGGCTCAGGTTGGCAAGCGCCTTGATGAGGCGGGTTTGCGCGCATGGCTGGTGCGGATGGGCTTTGCGCAGGCCCCTACAGTAACAGAACCCGGTGATTTTGCCATCCGCGGTGGGATTTTCGACATCTACCCGCCGGGAGAGAGCGGGCCAGTGCGGCTCGATCTGTTCGGCGATGTGCTCGACGGGGCGCGGCGGTTTGATCCGGTGAGCCAGCGCAGTCTGGAAAGGCTCAAGGCTGTGGAGTTTGCGCCGGTCTCGGAAATCATTCTTGATGAGGCTGCGATCACGCGGTTTCGCCAGAATTACCGGATCGAGTTTGGCGCGGCGGGGAGCGAGGATCCGCTTTATGAAGCCGTAAGTGCAGGACGCAAGCATCAGGGCATGGAGCATTGGCTGCCCTTCTTCCATGACACGCTTGATCTGATTTTCGATTATCTGCCTGATGCATCGATCATGCTGGATGATCAGGTAGATACGGCGCGCCTGTCGCGCTGGGAGGGGATTGCGGATCAATACGATGCAAGGTGCGAGGCGATGCGCGCCAAGGGACGGATGGATACGGTTTACAAGCCCTGTCCACCGGAATTGCTGTATCTTGATGATACCGGCTGGAGCGCGGCGCTGGCGGCGCGGCGGGTGGTGCAGCTCAATCCGCTGCGCGTCGCGCCCGGTCCGGGGGTGCTGGATGCTGGTGGGCGGGCAGGGCGCAGCTTCGCGCCCGAGCGGCAGACCAATGCCAATGTCTTTGACGCGCTTGCCGATCATATCCGCGCGCGCTTGGCCGAGGGCAATGTGCTGGTCGCAAGCCATAGCGACGGCGCACGCGACAGGCTTGCAGGGTTGCTGGAGGACCACGGCGCGCCACAGGCGCGAGAGATCGCGACGCGGCGGGATATCTCTGACGCGAAAGGGCTCTATCTCACTGTCTGGCCACTGGAGGCCGGGTTCGAGGCGCCGGGACTGACAGTCATTTCCGAGCAGGATGTGCTGGGCGATCGGCTGGTCAGCCGTGCCAAGCGGCGCAAGCGGGCCGAGAATTTCCTGACCGAGGCGCAGGCGCTGAGCACGGGCGATCTGGTGGTGCATGTCGATCATGGTGTCGGGCGGTATACCGGGCTCGAGACGATCACCGCGATGGGGGCGCCGCATGAGTGCATCGCGCTTGAATATGCAGGCGGGGACAGGCTGTTTCTGCCGGTCGAGAATATCGAGCTGTTGTCGCGCTATGGCCATGAGGAGGGTTTGCTTGACAAGCTTGGCGGCGGGGCGTGGCAGGCCAAGAAGGCACGGCTCAAGCAGCGTATCCGCGAGATTGCCGACAAGCTGATCCGTATCGCCGCCGAGCGGCAGTTGCGCAAGGCCCCGCAATTCGATGCGCCCGAGGGGATATGGGAGGAGTTTCTGGCGCGTTTTCCCTATGCCGAGACAGAGGATCAGCTGCGCGCGATCGAAGATGTGCTGGAAGATTTCGAGAGCGGGCGACCGATGGACAGGCTTGTTGTGGGCGATGTGGGCTTTGGCAAGACCGAAGTGGCGATGCGCGCGGCTTTCATTGCGGCGATGTCGGGTGTGCAGGTGGCGGTGATTGCGCCGACCACGCTGCTGGCACGCCAGCATTACAAGACATTTGCCGACCGCTTTCGTGGCTTTCCGATCACTGTGCGGCCCTTGTCGCGTTTTGTGGCCGCCAAGGACGCCAGTGCCACGCGCGAAGGATTGGCGACGGGCGCGGTTGATATCTGTATCGGCACGCATGCGCTTCTGGCAAAGGGGGTGAAATTCGCCAATCTGGGGCTTTTGGTGATTGATGAGGAGCAGCATTTCGGGGTGGGCCACAAGGAGCGGTTGAAGGAATTGCGCAGCGATATTCATGTGCTCACGCTGACTGCGACGCCGATTCCGCGCACGTTGCAGCTTTCGCTGACGGGTGTGCGTGATCTCTCGATCATCCAGACCCCGCCCGTGGACAGGCTTGCGATCCGCACCTATGTCAGCGAGTTTGATACGCTGACACTCCGCGAGGCGCTGTTGCGCGAACATTACCGCGGCGGGCAGTCGTTTTTCGTGGTGCCGCGCATAGCCGATCTGCCAGAGATCGAGACCTTCCTGCGCGATCATGTGCCGGAGGTGAGTTTCGTTATCGCCAATGGCCAGATGGCAGCAGGCGAGCTCGATGAGCGGATGAACGCGTTTTACGATGGCAAGTATGATGTGTTGCTGGCCACATCGATCGTCGAATCCGGGCTCGATATTCCGCGCGCCAATACAATGATCGTGCATCGTGCAGATATGTTCGGGCTCGCGCAGCTGTACCAGATCCGGGGCCGTGTGGGGCGTGCCAAGACGCGGGCCTATTGCTTTTTGACCACGAAGCCACGCAGCCCGCTCACGCCGCAGGCGCAGAGGCGGCTGAAGCTGCTGGCCTCGCTCGACAGTCTGGGTGCGGGGTTCAATCTGGCCAGCCATGACATGGATCTGCGCGGGGCGGGCAATATTCTGGGTGAGGAGCAATCGGGCCATATCAAGGAGGTGGGCTACGAGTTGTATCAGCAGATGCTGGAAGAGACGATTGCCAAGCTGCGCTCGGGCGAAATCACATCGCTTGAGGATCTGGAGGGGCAATGGGCGCCGCAGATCAATCTCGGCGTGCCAGTGCTGATCCCGGAAGACTATGTGCCTGATCTGGATGTGCGGCTCGGGCTCTATCGGCGGCTCTCGGCGCTGCACAGCAAGGTTGAGCTGGAGGGTTTTGCCGCCGAGTTGATTGATCGCTTTGGCAAATTGCCGCGCGAGGTGAACACGCTGCTGGCCGTGATGCGGATCAAGGCCGAATGCAAGCGCGCGGGTATTGCAAAGCTTGATTCCGGGCCAAAAGGGGTGACAATCCAGTTCCACCGCGACAAATTTGCCAATCCGGCGGGTTTGGTGGAGTTCGTGCAGGCAGAGAAGGGGCTGGCAAAGATCCGCGACAACAAGATCGTTGTGCAGCGTGACTGGGGCAGCGAGAAAGACCGCGTGCGCGGTGCCTTCGCGATTGCGCGTGATCTGGCCACGAAGGTGGATCACGCGGCGGCCTGAGACAATCGGGAACAGCAAAAAGCCCCGGCGCGATGGCCGGGGCTTTTTTTATCTCAGTTTGTGAGGGCTTATGCGCTGGGTTCTGGCTCCAGCCCGCCATCCTCATCGCCACGCTTCTTGCCGCGTGTTTTCGGGATCGCAACGACAGACGGTTTGCCAGTGGAGGGCGTATCCTCATCGTCATCACCGCGATTGAGCGGCTCGCCGCGCATGACGCGCCCAATTTCCGGGCCGGTCAGGGTTTCATATTCCAGAAGCCCTTGTGCGAGGTTTTCAAGCTCATCGCGATGTTCGGTCAGGATGCGCTTCGCCGTCTCATAGCCTTCATTCACCAATTCGCGCACCTTGTCATCGATCCGCTTCTGGGTCAGTTCGGCGTGGTTGCGACCACCGCCATAATTGCCGAGAAAGCTCTGCTGCTCATTGGCATAATCGACATAGCCCAGCTCATCGTCAAAACCGAATTGCGTGACCATCGCCCGTGCGATCTTGGACACTTGCTGAATGTCGCTGGCCGCGCCAGAGGTAACAGCATCCTCGCCAAAGATCAGTTCTTCGGCGACGCGCCCACCCATCGCCATGGCGATTTTGGATTTGTATTTACGGTAGCTGACGGAAAGCTGATCGCGCTCCGGTAGCGAGAGCACCAGCCCCAAGGCCCGCCCACGCGGAATGATCGTGGCCTTGTGGATCGGGTCATGTTCCGGGACATGCAGGCCCACGACCGCATGGCCAGCCTCGTGATAGGCCGTGAGCTTCTTTTCGTCTTCTGTCATGACCATGGAGCGCCGCTCAGCGCCCATCATGACCTTGTCTTTCGCGTTCTCGAAATCTTCCATAGTGACGAAGCGGCGATTGGCGCGCGCGGCCATCAGCGCAGCTTCGTTGACCAGATTGGCGAGATCAGCCCCCGAAAACCCCGGCGTTCCGCGTGCGATGATGCGCAGATCGACATTCGGGCCCAGCGGCACCTTGCGGGCATGGACACCGAGAATACGCTCGCGGCCCTTGATGTCGGGATTGGGCACCTGCACCTGACGGTCAAAGCGACCTGGGCGCAGCAGGGCCGGGTCGAGCACATCGGGGCGGTTGGTGGCCGCGACGATGATGATGCCTTCATTGGCCTCGAACCCGTCCATCTCGACCAGAAGCTGGTTCAGCGTCTGCTCGCGCTCGTCATTACCGCCGCCATAGCCTACGCCGCGCGACCGTCCCACGGCGTCGATCTCGTCGATGAAGACGATGCAGGGCGCGTTTTTCTTGGCCTGCTCGAACATGTCGCGCACGCGGGAGGCACCGACACCCACGAACATCTCTACGAAGTCCGAGCCGGAGATGGTGAAGAAGGGCACGCCGGCTTCGCCTGCAATGGCGCGGGCGAGCAGCGTCTTACCCGTGCCCGGAGGGCCGACCAGCAGCGCGCCTTTGGGAATCTTGCCGCCCAGACGCGAGAATTTCTGCGGATTGCGCAGGAATTCGACGATCTCTTCGAGTTCATCCTTGGCTTCGTCAATGCCCGCCACATCATCAAAGGTGACGCGGCCATGCTTTTCCGTGAGCAGCTTGGCCTTGGATTTGCCAAAGCCCATTGCGCCGCCGCGCCCACCGCCCTGCATGCGGTTCATGAAGTAGATCCAGACCCCGATCAACAGCAGGAAAGGCAGCCACAGCATAAGTGTGGAGAGGAAACCCGATTGCTGCTGCGGGCGCGCCTCGACCGGGATTTCCGCGGCCAGAAGGCGCTCTGTGAGGCCAGCATCATCGGGGCGTACCGTGGTGTATTGCTGCCCGTCGCGGCCAACGAAAATGATGCGTTCCCCGTCGATCGTGACGCGGCTGACCTCGTCATTATTCACGCGGGTAATGAATTCTGAATACCCGACAGATCGGGCGGAGGATGTATTCTGTCCTGTACTGAACATGTTGAACAACATGATCATCAGCAAGAACAGAACGATCCAGAAAGCGAAATTCCGTGCGTTGCCCACGGGCGTCTCCTCTTTTCAGCACTGCAGGGCGCTCTGTCTATTCTCTCTTACATAGCAACTATGCACCGGCATTCAATCGCAATACGGCCCTGACGGTGCAGTCGTGTCGCTTTGGCGCAGGCTGAGTTGCCATTGCGGGTTGAGTCCTGCCAAGGGGGCAGCAACCAATTCTGCGCCCCGCCAGATAGCGGGGCTGGCCAGAAGCGAGCTTCGCGGGAGTTGCCATTGGCTGCGGTCGGGACAGGTTTCGAGCCCCTGTGCGCCAAGGGCAGCGATGCTGAGGTCTGTGGTGTCACCAATGTCAGCCGGTGGAACGATCTGCCAGCGGTTATCCCAGATTTCGCCAAGTGCTGCGCGCAACCCCGCCACTGCGCTGGCCTCGCGCGTGATCCTGATTGTAGCCTGCGCGCGTGTGATCAGACAACCATGCAGCGTGGCGCGCGGGGCCTGCAAGGCGGCACGGAGCGCCTTGAGCCGGGGGCGGTAGGGTTGCGTTGCGATTTCACATAATGCGGCAGCAACAAGCCGATTGCGGGTTTCCTCGGGCAGTGCATCGAGGCCAGCGGCATCGAAAATGATATCGCCGTGCTGGTCGGTTCGCAGGCGTGCCCGCGCGATCCGTGCGGCCTGCTGGAGCACCTCGCGCGCCTCTGCCATGCGGGAAGCAGTTTCGGCCAGCCGGGCATCGGTCAGGCCAAGCGGGGCGAGAGCCGTGCGGATCTGCCGCGCCTTGACGCGGTCAAAGCCGGGATCGTCATTGCTGGGATCTTCTATCCAGTGCATATCGCGGGCGCGCAGCCAGTCGCGCAAGCTGTCGCGCTGGATCCCGAGAAGCGGGCGCATCCAGACCAGACCATCGGCCTTTTGCTGCTCCTCCATGGCCGCCAGCCCATCTACGCCGGAGCCGCGTGCAAGGCGTAGCAGGAAGGTCTCGGCCTGATCATCGCGCGTATGCCCAAGTGCGATGGCGTCTAGCCCGTCACGCTGCGCCCAGCCTGACAGAAGCGCGCGGCGCGCCTTGCGTGCAGCGTCTTGCAGATTGCCGCGCCCGTTCCAGCCTTTCCACTCAAGGGTGGTATGGGGCAGGCCGAGGCGTTTTGCGGCCTGTTCGACCATCCGGGCCTCTTGTGCAGCCTCTCGGCGCAGGCCGTGATTAACAGTTGCAACATGCAACTCCGCGCCGCGCCAGTTGGCGGCCAGTTCCATCAATGCCATGCTGTCAGATCCGCCCGAGACCGCAAGCCCCAGCCGGGTGCAGGACGAAGGCGCAAGCCGGGACATGGCTTGCGCAAATTCTGCGGGCAAGTTCTGGGCGGGCCGCGCCATCGCGCCGTCAGGGGCAGTTCAGGCGCTGACTGGCCGCGCGTGCGTCTTCTGCCTCGGGGCTGTCCGCGAAGCGCTCGCGCAGTTCCTCGAACATGACACAGGCTTCGGATTGCTGCTCAAGTCGTGCGAGACTGTCACCAAGCGCGAGAAGGGCGCGTGGAGCATCGGGGCCATCCGGGGCAGAGAGATAGAGATTGAGATAAGCGCGGGCAGCTTCAGGTTCGGCCCCGCGTGCGCGGTGCATTTCGCCAAGCAGCAGACTCGCATCGCCACCAAGCGGGCTGCCGGGATAGAATTCGAGGAATTGCTGCAGCGCGCTGGCGGCCTCTTCGTAATTTCCATCCGCGGCCAGATCGCGCGCGGCATCGAATGCCACGCGCTCGCTTGCGGCAAGTTGCGGTGTTTCTGTTTC
>SLDY01000143.1 GCA_007125005.1 Natronohydrobacter sp. | reverse complement strand
GGCATTGCGGCTTTGCCGCAAGGCCTTGCGCGCTCTGTCGCCCCTGCCACCATCTGATGGAGTGTCTTCATGCTGACCCCTTGCGATACTGCGTTCCTGGAGGCGCTCGCGGAAGAGCTTCCTCCGGGGACGCTTGTGGAACCGAGTCCGCGCTATCTGGAGGAGCCGCGCGGACGTTGGCGTGGGCAGGCGGGTGCAGTGGCCCTGCCGCGCAGCACGCCACAGGTCGCCAAGATATTGCGCGCATGCCACGGCGCAAGCGTTCCTGTTGTGCCTTTCGGTGGGGGCACAGGGCTGGTGGGCGGGCAGGTCTCCGGCGAAGGGATGGTGCCGCTGGTCCTCTCGCTTGAGCGGATGCAGACCATTCGCGCGGTCCATCCGGCCGAGAATGTGCTGATCGCAGAGGCCGGAGTGATCCTTGCGGATGTGCAAAAAGCCGCAACTGGCGCGGGACGGCTCTTCCCGCTGTCGCTTGCCTCAGAGGGGTCTGCACGGATTGGGGGGCTTTTGGGCTGCAATGCGGGCGGTGTGAATGTGATCCGCTACGGAAATGCCCGCGATCTGGTGCTGGGGCTGGAAGCAGTGCTGCCTGATGGGCAAGTCTGGCATGGGCTGAAGCGCTTGCGCAAGGACAATACCGGTTACGATCTGCGCCATCTTCTGATCGGCTCTGAAGGCACTTTGGGGGTGATCACGGCCGCCAGTCTGCGCCTTGCACCGCAGCCTGCTGCTCAGGGTGCCGCGCTGATGGTCGTCCATGGCCCCGAAGCAGCCTTGCGACTGCTGGCACTGGCGCAAGCGCAGCTTGGCGACGCGATTTCCGCGTTCGAGTTGATCGGCGGCATGGGTCTTGCTTTTCTGGGCGAGACGATGCCGCAGGTGCGCCAACCTTTCAGAATTCCGCCCGAATGGATGGTCCTGATAGATCTCGGTTTGCCCGAGGGGCTGGCCCCGGAGGCCGCCTTGGAGCGGCTCTTTTCGGAGGCCGTCGAAACAGATCTGGTCAGTGATGGTGTGATCGCTGCAAATCTCGGACAGCGTGCGGAATTCTGGGCATTGCGGGAAGCCATCCCTGAGGCGAATCGTCATATCGGCTCAATCTCTAGTCATGATATTTCGCTGCCGCTCTCGGAAATCCCGGCGTTTATTGCGCAGGCCGGACCGGCACTGGCGAAAATCAATGACTATCGGATCAACTGTTTTGGGCATCTCGGTGATGGCAATCTGCATTATAACGTCTTTCCAATACCGGGGTATAGCCGTGCGGATCATGAGAGCGAGCGTGACGCGATCAAGGCGTGCGTGCATGATCTTGTCCACGGCCTTGGCGGGTCGGTCAGTGCCGAGCATGGGATCGGACGGCTCAAGACGGCGGATCTGGTCAAATATGGTGATCCAGTGAAACTGGCCGCGATGCGTTCGATCAAGCAGGCGCTTGATCCGCGGGGGATCATGAATCCCGGCGCAGTGTTAGCCTAGCGTGAAATGAAGTGCGAAGAGCACTGCCGCGCCGCCGAAGATGGTGAGCGTGGCATTGCGCGTCCAAAGGCTGATGGCGATGGTCGCAACAGCTGCCCCGAGGCGCACGGCGTCAAGGCTGCCGCCTGTAGCTTGCGGGAACAATATCAGCGGCGTGATCATCCCGGGCATGACCGCAACGGCTGTGTAGCGCAGATGCCGCAGCACCCATTCGGGCAGATCGCGATTGCCTACAATCCCAAGAAAGGAAAGGCGCAAAAGATAGGAACCAAGCCCCAGCCCGATGATGATCGTCCAGATTTGCGCTGTCGTAAAGCTCATGCTGCCCTCTTGATGGCCATGCGACGTTCGACCTCGGCCCCTGCCATCATCGCAAGCAGTGCTGCGATCAGCAGACCAAGATTGAAGGGCAGGAAAGAAAAGACCAGCACGCCAATGATCGAGACCAGCGCTGCGACCACATGCGCAGCACTGCGCAGCATTGGAACGATAAGCGCAAGGAAGGTGATGGGGACAGCGAAATCGATCGGTAATCCGGCCGGAACAGCCGTGCCGAGCACTGCGCCAGCCCAAGTTGAAACATACCAGAGCGGGCAGATCGGGGTCACAACACCCATGTAATATGCGAGCTTTTGACTGGGCAGCATGTCAGGGGTGTTTTCATATTTCAGGATCGAGGCTGCGTATGCCTGATCCACCATGAAATATGACACCATGCCGCGCTTCCACCATGATATCTTGCCAAGATGCGGAGCGAGCGAGGCCGAATACATCGCCATGCGCAGATTGACGGCGAGGGATGCGGCCAGCACAATCAGCACCGGCGCATTTTCGACCATCATCTGCACCGCAACGAATTGCGCAGCTCCCGCGATAACAAGCACTGTGAAGCCCATTACCTGAGCAAGGTTCAAACCGGCCTCTGTTGCGACGACGCCAAAGACAGCGCCGAATGGAATGATGACCAACACAAATGGCATGCCATCGCGCACACCTTGCCAATACTCGCGAGTCAACGCCATCATCGGAGCCTTTCCAGCGTGACAGGGCGCGATACTGCCCCGTCGGGATATTTCACAGATGAAGCATTTATCGGGCGGTCTCTAAAACTGCAAGCCGCTCAGGAAAATACGCCAGAAACACGACCCAGCAACATGAATGCGCGCGCAGAGCGTGTGTCTGCGAAGGCCGAAATCTGGCTATCATCGGCATGGGGCGCAAAGGTTGCGAATACGCGGTCGAATTCGCGCAAGAACAGATGCACGCTCGCCCGGAACTCCGGGTCAGAGCGCATCCGCCCCGATGTTATTGCAAGACAGGAGCGGTCCCGGATGCCGCCCAGTGGTGCAATTGCGGGGCCGCGGCGGCCCTCTGCGAATGCACGCCAGAACTCGGGCCGGGCGCGATCGGGGCGCAGATCATCCATATAGATGCCCTCCTGCGCAAGCCGCGTCAGCACATCCTGCGCGGCGCGGATCAAGGGCGCGAGGCGTGGATCCGCAAGTGCAAGGCGAAGCGAGTCAAACCCCTCTTGATCGGCTTCATTCTCAGGGAAATGGAGCGCGCGGATGAGGTCGGATGCGGGTAATGTCTCGCTTGTGGGGTCAGGAAGGCTGTCAAGGCCGAGCGAGGCCTGCGAATCAGGCTCTGTGTCACGCCCTGTCAGTTTGCGCCCGCGTTGTGAAAAGAACATCGTGAGGCTGGTTTCGGTTGCTTTTTGCCGCGCCTGAAGGGTTTCCAGATGGCTTTGCGCGACCGGCGACAACCGCGCCGCATCGGTTTCCTTCTGCAGTAAAGTCTGGCGCAGTTCATCGAGCTTTCCCTGCAGGATCTCGGTCTCACGTCCAAGCGACCATGTCGCAGCAGCGACCAGAAGCCCCAGTGCGATGACAACAGCGGGCATGAACGTCGCAAGCCCCAACGCAATCAGAGTTAGCTGATCCATCGTCTCGAAATCCGCCACCAGCACAAAGGCCAAGGCAGCAAGGCAAACGGCGATGAATGCGCCGACGCGCGCGATGCGCGGCTCCAAGCCGCGCGGCTTGCGCTTTGCACCGGTGGCCTTTGGGGGCTTGGGCGCTGTTGCGGGCATCTTACTTGAAGTCGATGGACAGGATCTCATAGGAGCGCGCGCCGCCGGGGCTGCGAACTTCCACGCTGTCGCCTTCATCCTTGCCGATCAGAGCACGCGCCAAGGGCGACCTGACGTTCAAAAGCCCTTTTTCCAGATCAGCTTCAGGTTCGCCAACGATCTGAAAAGTGCGCTCTTCATCAGTGTCTTCATCCACGATCGTGACCGTTGCGCCAAATTTGATCGATCCGGAAAGCTTCGACGGGTCGATCACATCTGCGCGCGACAGGATGGACTCGATTTCCTTGATCCGGCCTTCGACAAAGCTCTGTTTTTCGCGCGCGGCATGATACTCGGCATTCTCCGAGAGATCCCCGTGTTCGCGCGCCTCTGCGATGGCGCGGATGATGGCGGGCCGCTCCTCGGATTTCAGCTTGCGCAATTCGGCATCAAGCATTTGCTGACCGGCACGGGTCAGGGGCAGCTTTTCCATATCTACGTCCCCTCACGATAAAAAAGACCGCCCACGGCAAGGCCGGGGCTGTCATACTGCTTTGAGATATCAGAACGCACCCGCGTGCAGATTGCAAGAGGAATGCGCGTGCCCAACCGCATCGCAATGCTGCAAGGCATTTCTGCGACGCCGCGTCTGCATTGACCTCCGGGAAACCGCTGGCTAGGTGTGTCGCGTAAGAATATGAGCCATATCCCCTGCCATGCGCAAGATGAGGAGCAACAATGTCCGGTATTGAACGCGAAACCATGGAATATGACGTTGTTATCGTCGGTGCGGGGCCCGCAGGTCTATCGGCGGCAATCCGGCTCAAGCAACTCGATGCTGACCTGAATGTCGTGGTGCTGGAGAAGGGTTCTGAAGTGGGGGCGCATATCCTCTCGGGGGCCGTGCTGGATCCTTGCGGTCTTGATGCGCTGATGCCCGACTGGAAAGAGCGTGGCGCGCCGATCACTGTGCCCGTCCGTAGGGATAATTTTTACATGATGGGCGAGGCGGGGCAGATACGCATTCCCAACTGGCCAATGCCGCCCTTGATGAATAATCACGGCAATTACATCGTCTCGATGGCGAATGTCTGCCGCTGGATGGCCGAACAGGCAGAGGCGTTGGGGGTAGAGATTTTCCCCGGCATGGCGTGTTCGGAACTGGTCTATGAGGGCGACCGGGTTAAGGGCGTTGTAGCGGGCGAATTCGGCAAGAACCCCGATGGCACACCGGGCGAAGGCTATGAGCCGGGCATGGAATTGCACGGTAAATATGTGTTCCTCTCTGAAGGCGTGCGCGGATCGCTGTCCAAAGAGGTCATAGTGAAATACGACCTGTCCAAGGGCAAGGAACCTCAGAAATTTGGCCTTGGCATGAAAGAGATCTGGGAGATCGATCCCGAAAAGCACCGCGAAGGCACCGTCACCCATACCATGGGTTGGCCATTAGGCAAAAACGCTGGCGGTGGCAGCTTTATTTATCATATTGATAATAATCAAGTTTATCTGGGCTTTGTGGTGCATCTGAACTACGAAAACCCCTATCTCTCGCCTTATCATGAGTTTCAGCGGTTCAAGCACCACCCGATGGTGGCGGAACTGCTCAAAGGGGGCAAGCGCGTGGCATATGGCGCGCGCGCGATCAGTGAGGGGGGGTATCAGTCGATCCCTAAAGTGGTCTTTCCCGGGGGCGCTTTGCTGGGTTGCTCTGCAGGGCTTGTGAATGTGCCGCGTATCAAGGGCAACCACAACGCGATGCTCTCGGGCAAGGCGGCTGCGGAAGCGGCATATCAGGCGATCAATGCAGGGCGTGCAGGCGACGAACTGTCCGACTACGAAAAGGAACTGCGCGAAGGCGCAGTTGGCAAGGACTTGAAAAAGGTGCGTAACGTCAAGCCTATGTGGTCGAAATATGGTCTGTTGCCGTCGCTCACGCTCGGCGGCTTCGACATGTGGACGAACACGATTGGCTTTTCGGTATTCGGCACCATGGGTCATGGAAAGAGTGATGCTGCGGCCACTGGCGAGGCAAAGAAGCACACCCCCATCGACTACCCCAAGCCCGATGGCGTGCTCAGCTTTGACCGGCTGACCAATGTTGCTTATTCCTTCACCAATCACGAGGAAAGCCAACCGGCGCATCTGACACTGAAAGACCCGTCAGTGCCGATCAAGGTTAACCTGCCCAAATATGCCGAACCAGCCCAGCGTTATTGCCCGGCCGGCGTTTACGAGGTTGTGGAAGAAGAAGGCAATGAACCGCGCTTCGTGATCAACTTCCAGAATTGCGTGCATTGCAAAACCTGTGACATCAAGGATCCCAGTCAGAATATCCATTGGGTCACACCGCAAGGCGGCGATGGGCCAAACTATCCCAATATGTGAGATGGTCGGGCGTGACGATCTGGTGAGATCCGAGAGGAGGGGGCCGCTTTCGGGGGATGGGTGATTGCCACCGCCTGCCACGCGCCCTAGTGTTATTGCCAGAATGACCAAAAGGAGCGTCGAGCCCGTGTTTTTTTCTGGCCGCCTTGTCAAGGCTTTCGCTGTCGCAGCCCTCTTGCCTTTCGCGCCAGCGGCGCAAACCGCCGATGACGGGCGCATCCCGCAAGGTTTGGCCGGAGCCTTCCTGACAGGCAGAGTCGCGGTTGCGACCGACGATTTCTTGCAGATGGCCGAGAGCTATGACCGCGCCCTGCGGGCTGATCCCGAGAACGAAACATTTCGCGAATTAGCCATGCAAGGTTGGCTTCTGAGCGGTGAGTTCGAACCCGCCGTGCGACTTGCCGCCGAGGCTGCACTTGCCGGTCAATTAACGCAGGTGGGGGCACTGATCCTGCAGGCAGATGCGTTCCGTCGCGGCGCTTATGACGTGGTGACCGGGTTCTTGGAAGACGGCCAGAGGACTGGGCCACTGACCGACGCTATGGGGGTCGCCTGGGCAGTTTTGGGCAAGGGCAGCATGTCTGATGCCCTCGATGCCATCGATCGTGCGATAGATGAACGCCCAGAGCTTGCGCCTTTCGCACTGTATCAGAAGGCACTGTCTTTGGCACTGGTCGGAGATATGGAGCGCGCTGCCGGTATTCTCTCGGGAGAAGGCGAGGGGCCTGTCAGCCTCTCGCGCAGAGGCGTTCTGGCGCATATGGCGATCCTGTCGCAGCTTGGCCAGTTCGAGGAGGCACGTGAGCTTGCCGCTACGATGTTCGCCAGTCCACCGGAGGATGATGTCGCTGAAGTTATCAATGCGCTGGAGGCAGAGGAGCCCGTGCCCTTTACCACAATCGCATCCGCCAGCGATGGTATGGCAGAGGTCTATTTCACGCTATCCGGCGCACTGATCGGCGAGCGCAGCGACTGGCTTCCGATCATCTATGGCCAGCTTGCGCTAAGTCTGCGCCCCGATCATGCCGATGCCATCCTGCTGACCGGGCAATTGCTTGAGCGTGCCGGCCAATATGAGCTGGCCGATCAGATCTATCTGCTGATGCCCGAAGACAACCCGCAATACCTTGGCGCGGAGCTGGGGCGTGCGAATGCGCTTTATCAGTCCGGACAGGTCGATGAGGCAATCGGAAGCTTGATTGCTCTAAGCGAGGTGCGCCCGGATTCGGTGCTCGTTTTCAGTTCTCTCGGTGATTTGCTGCGCCGCGAAGAGCGATATGCAGAAGCCGCAGATGCATATACGCGCGCGATAGATATGATCGATGAGATCGAGGAACGTCATTGGGTGTTGCTCTATACCCGTGCGATTGCACTGGAGCGGATTGGAGAATGGGATCGCGCCGAACCTGAATTCCGCCGCGTGCTCGAATTCGTGCCCGATGAACCGCAGGTGCTCAATTACCTTGGCTATTCTCTGGTCGAGCAGCGCCGCAACCTCGAGGAGGCACTCGACATGATCGAGCGCGCCGTCGATGGCGACCCGGAAAGTGGTTATATCGTGGATTCACTCGGATGGGCCTATTACAGGCTGGGCCGGTATGAAGAAGCTGTTCCGGTGATGGAGCGCGCTGTGGAGCTATTACCCGAGGATCCGATCCTGAACGACCATCTGGGGGATGTCTATTATGCGGTGGGGCGCCATCGCGAGGCGCGGTTTCAATGGCGTCGGGCGCTGTCCTTCGCACCGCACCCCGATCTCGATCTCGATCTTGTCAGACGGAAGCTGGAAGTCGGTAAAGACGCCGCATTGAAAGAGCATGAAGGCGCAGAATGATTGCCTCCGAGCTTGCGCCGGCCAAGGTAAACCTCACGTTGCATGTCACAGGACGGCGCGCAGATGGTTACCACTTGCTCGATTCTCTGGTGGTGTTCACGGAATTGGGCGACATTGTTTCGGCGCGTCCTGCGCGTGGGCTATCGCTCAGCCTTGAGGGACCAGAGGCAGTGGGCCTGAGCGTCGGCCCGGAGAATCTGGTTTGGCGTGCCGCGCAGGCGATGGGTGCCGAAGACTTGGCACTTCTGCTTTCCAAAACTCTGCCCCTGTCCTCGGGTATTGGTGGTGGTTCCTCAGATGCCGCCGCCTGTCTGCGTCTGATTGCGCAGATGACAGGCAAGGCACTGCCTTCAGATGAACAGGCGCTGATGCTTGGAGCCGATGTGCCCGTCTGCCTCACGCGGCGTTTTTGCCGGATGGAGGGCGTGGGTGAGCAGGTCACGGTGCTTCCGCCCTGTCCCGATATCTGGCTGGTTCTGGTCAACCCAAGGGTCGAAGTCTCCACGCCGAAGGTCTTTCACGCGCTGTCGCAGCCCAACAATCCCCCTATGGCAGCGAAACTGCCGCAATGGCGTGATGCAAAAGCGCTGTCGGATTGGTTGAAGCTACAACGCAATGATCTGCAAATCCCCGCCTGCAACCTCTTGCCGGAAATAAGCCATGTGCTTGATGCACTGTCGGCATCATCCGGTTGCCTTTTCTCGCGCATGTCAGGCTCTGGCGCGACCTGTTTCGGGCTTTATGCGCAGGAAGACGCAGCGCGAAGAGCGGCTGAGGCACTGAATGCCGCATGTCCGCAGTGGTGGATCAGATCGACAGGTATTCTCTATCAGTAAAGCCGCGCCACAACATAATCGGCCAGATCCGAGAGCATATCACGGACAGGATCGGCTGGCAGTTGGCTTAACGCTGCCTTCGCTTTTGCCGACCACTCGAGCGCTTCGCGCCGTGTGCTTTCCATCGTGCCGTGACGAGTCATGATCGCCTGAGCCTGTTCAAGATCGCCCGAAAGCTGTTTGCCAGTGCCGATGACACGTTCCCAGAACGCGCGCTCTTCGGAATCGGCCTGCGCAATCGCACGGATCACGGGTAAGGTTACTTTGCGCTCGCGGAAGTCATCCCCGATATTCTTGCCGATCCCTGAGCCTGCACCCCCGTAATCGAGCCAGTCATCAACGATCTGAAAGCTGACCCCGAGCGCATCGCCATAGGTGAAGAGCGCCTTCACGTTGTCTTCGGGTGCACCGGCCAGCACTGCACCAGCTTCGGTCGCCGCCGAAAAGAGCGCGGCGGTCTTGCCGCGGATCACGCGCAGATACTGTTCCTCAGTGGTTGCGATATTCTGCGCGGTTGTAAGCTGCAGCACTTCGCCCTCGGCAATCGTGGCAGCCGCATTCGAGAGGATATCGAGCACACGCAGCGAGCCACATTCGACCATCAACTGGAAGGCGCGCGCAAAGAGGTAGTCGCCCACCAATACTGAAGACTTGTTGTCCCACAGCAGATTGGCCGTGGCGCGCCCGCGCCGCTGCTGGCTTTCATCAACCACATCATCATGCAACAAGGTTGCGGTATGGATAAACTCGACCGTGGCCGCGAGATGGTGGTGGAAATGGCCCTGATACTTGCACAATCGCGATGCCGCGAGCACAAGCATCGGCCGGATGCGCTTGCCGCCGGCCTCGATGAGATGCGCCGTGACTTCGGGGATGCGCGGCGCGTGTTCCGAAGCCATGCGCGCCCGGATCAGTGCATTTACCTGCGCCAGATCGGCCTCCAGATATCTGGCAAGGCGGTCGTGGGGGGCCTGATGCTCAAGTGCCGTTGTCATGTGCTGCGTATCCATCGGTATTGCGCGTCCTGTCTCGACAAACTTATCCTCATGGACTTAGGGTGACCGCATGAAAGAGCTACTGCGCACAACCAATCCCACGATCATTCCCTACGCCACAGCTATCTTGCAAGGCGAGGGTATAGAGGTGTTTGATATTGACGTCCATATGCACACGCTCGAATCCACATTGGGCATGATGCCGCGTCGATTGATGGTCCGGCGTGAGGATCATTTCATGGCAGTCTCGATCCTGCGTGAAAACGGCATCCCGCTGCATGACTGATGGAGATCTGACGCAGGATGCGTTTCTGAACGGCAAGGTGATGATCTGGCAGCCGCGCAAAGGCTATCGTGCGGCCACTGACCCTGTGTTTCTCGCGGCTTCGGTGCCCGCGCGCGCGGGGCAAACGGTGCTGGAGCTGGGCTGCGGGGTGGGGGTGGCCTCGCTTTGCCTCGCTGAACGCGTGCAGGGGCTGCGGCTGACCGGGGTGGAGCTTCAGCCCGAATATTCAGCGCTCGCACGCCGGAACGCTGCAGAAAACCGCGCCGAGATGGAGGTGATCGCCGCTGATCTCGCAGTTCTGCCCGCCGATTTGCGCGCGCGCAGCTTCGACCATGTCATTGCCAACCCGCCTTATTACGCTGCCCACGGCCCGGCTGCACAGGATACAGGCCGCGACCGCGCGCTACGCGAGGCGACACCGCTTGCCATCTGGATGGATGTTGCGCTGCGGCGCTGTCGCGATGGTGGCTATGTGAGCCTGATCCATCTGACCGAACGCCTGCCTGATCTGCTCGCTGGCTTCGCGGGTCGTGCCTCCTGCCTTGTGCTGCCGCTTGCCGCGCGCGCGCAGCGGCCCGCGCGGCGGGTCATCGTGCAGGCGCGCAAAGGGGGGCGGGCACCCTTCACGCTTCTGCCCCCGCTGGTGATCCATGAGGGCGCGCATCATCCCGGCGATGGCGAATATTTCACCGATACCGTGCGCGCGCTGATGCGCGAGGCAGGCGCGCTCGATCTTGCAGAATTGGCACGCGGCTGAACCCTTGTCGGCGCCCTCAGCACAGGGCATAGAAGGCGCAATGGCGAAACAACTCGATTACTCCACGCTCCGCGAGATCTTCACTCGCTTTCACGCGGCAGACCCCGAGCCGAAAGGGGAGCTGGAGCATGTCAATGCCTTCACCCTTGTTGTGGCTGTGGCCCTGTCGGCGCAGGCCACCGATGTCGGGGTGAACAAGGCCACCCGCAGGCTTTTCGAAATCGCTGATACACCCGACAAGATGCTCGCGCTTGGTGAGGAGGGTGTGATCGAGCATATCAAGACCATCGGCCTCTTTCGCAACAAGGCCAAGAATGTGATCAAGCTCAGCCGCATTCTGGTCGAGCAATATGACGGCGAGGTGCCGTCTTCGCGCGCCGCGTTGCAGGCGTTGCCCGGTGTCGGGCGCAAGACAGCCAATGTTGTGCTCAACATGTGGTGGCGCATGCCCGCGCAAGCGGTGGATACGCATATCTTTCGCGTGGGCAACCGTACTGGCATCTGTCCCGGCCGCGATGTCAATGCGGTCGAGCGTGCGATCGAGGATAATGTGCCCGCTGAATACCAGCTTCATGCCCACCACTGGCTGATCCTGCATGGCCGCTATACTTGCAAGGCGCGCAAACCCGCCTGTAGCACCTGCCTGATCCGCGACTTATGCCAATTCGAGGACAAGACATTATGAAACGCTATCAGATTGCCGGCATCGGTAATGCGATTGTGGATGTGATCGCGACTGTCGAGGATCGCTTCCTGGAGAAGATGGATATCCACAAGGGCATCATGCAGCTTGTCGAACGCGACCGCGCAGAAGAGCTCTATGGCGCAATGGAAGATCGCGCCGAAGCTTCGGGCGGATCGGTCGCCAATACAATCGCGGGGGCCGGTAAGCTTGGCCTCAGGGCTGCTTTCGTGGGACGTGTCAATGATGATGCTCTGGGCCGCTTCTATGCGACGGATACGTCTGCTGATTTCGTCAATCCCCCAGTATCAGGGGGCGAGTTGCCGACCTCGCGCAGCATGATTTTCGTCACCCCCGATGGGGAGCGGTCGATGAATACCTATCTTGGTATCTCCGCCGAGCTCGGTTCCGAGGATGTGGATGCAGAGGTCATGGCGGCCTCCGAGATCGTGTTTCTGGAAGGCTATCTTTTCGATAAGGACAAAGGGAAAGAGGCGTTTCTTAAGGCTGCGCGTGCGTGTCGGGGCGCAGGTGGGCGCGCGGGCATCGCGCTTTCCGATCCGTTCTGCGTGGACCGTCACCGCGCCGATTTCCGCAGCTTGGTCGCGCAGGATATGGATTATGTCATCGGCAATGAGCAGGAATGGGTCTCGCTTTATCAGGCCAATGATCTCGAAGATGCACTTGCGCAAGCCGTACGCGACTGTGATCTGGTAATCTGCACGCGTTCGGGTGATCCGGTCTGGATCTTCGAACACGGAAAACGCCATGAGATTGCTGTGACCAAGGTCATGCCGGTCGATGCAACCGGGGCGGGCGATCAATTCGCGGCGGGGTTCCTTTATGGGCTGGCGACCGGGCGCAGCATTGATACGGCCGGGCGTATGGGTGTGCTCGCGGCGGCAGAAGTCATCAGCCATCTGGGCGCGCGGCCGAAGAGCGACCTGCAGGCCGCTTTCGCGCGATTTTTCTGAGGTCTGGATCGTCTACTGGCAAACCGTCCAAGTCCAGAGGACGCCCCATATCAGGCCGTATAAAGTGGGAACGACTTTATCGAACTTAAGACGAGTTTGGCGAAAGACCTTCAGATCGGGCTTGCCAAAATAATCCTTGTTCACACTCCGACGCTTGGCTTCATTGTTTACATACTCTTCCTGACCACAAAACGATTCAAGCTGAGCAATCTTTGCGTCGTCCAGCCCGCATTCTATCTGAAATTTGTAGTAATCGACGATCTTATGGCGCGCACGCAAAGGTAAGAACCAAATGTAATACAGATGAAAAATACCGATGATGGAAACAGCAGTCATTACCAGCGCGGGAGGCTCATCTTGTGCTGATGTTGCGATGAGAGAGCCTACGGCCAAGAAGAACGATTGCACCGTAGCGCCTAGAGTCCGATACTGTTGAACGTTGCTTTCGAAGACTCCCCACTTTGTCTGCGCTTTCTGTACTCTGTCGGAAGTCATCTTCATTCCTGATGGTAATGCAATTGGAAGTTAAGACTGCGCGCCTTAATACCCATGTTAACAGAGAAAAGGCAACATATGCACGAGGAGTGATCTTGCAATGATGGGATATACCAAGACCGCAATTCTGATGGCCGCGATGACCGCGCTTTTCATGGGCGTCGGTTATCTCTTGGGCGGAGGGGCCGGCCTGGTGCTCGCACTGGCTGTGGCTGCGGGCATGAATGCCTATGCCTATTGGAATTCCGACAAGGCTGTATTGCGGATGCATAATGCGCAGGAATGCAACAGTCAGATCCATCCCGAATTGCAACGTATGGTGCATCGGCTCGCGGATGATGCGGGTATGCCGCATCCGCGTGTCTATGTGATCAACGAGGATCAGCCCAACGCTTTCGCCACGGGTCGCAACCCCGAAAACGCAGCCGTGGCGGCGACCACCGGGCTCTTGCAGCGGATGACGCAAGAGGAAGTGGCCGCTGTGATGGCGCATGAACTGGCTCATATCAGGAATTACGACACGCTGATCATGACGATCACGGCGACCTTCGCAGGTGCGATCTCGATGCTGGCCAATTTTGCGATGTTCTTCCGTGGAGGGCGCAATCAGGGTGCAGGTGGCGCGATTGCGGCGATTGCAATCATGATTCTCGCGCCTCTGGCCGCAGCCATTGTGCAGATGGCTATCTCACGTTCGCGTGAATACGAGGCCGATCGGGTGGGGGCCGAGATCTGCGGTAACCCGCTCTGGCTTGCTGCGGCACTGGAGAAGATTCAGGGATTTGCCTCGCGGATCGATTATGATCGCGCGGAGCAAAACCCGCAAACTGCGCATATGTTCATCATCAACCCGTTACATGTGCATAAGCGCGACAAGCTTTTCTTCACTCATCCCGCCACCCAAAACCGCATCGCGGCGCTTGTTAAGCTCGCGCAAGAGCACGGGATTTCGCAAGCTGGTCGCCCTCAGCGCGCCAATCCCTGGGGGTGAGCGGACAGGGCGCTTTCAGAGCGGCACCAAGGGAACGCGTCCGTCCTCGGTCAGAACCCAGACTTCCCTTTGCTCGATGACAACGGCGGTCAGCGGTCCGCCATAGGCTGCACGGCTGTCGATATTCACACGGTTGCGATAATGCATCGGGCGCGGGATTGCGGTATGGCCATGCAGGATCAGGGGCCCGTGATCGCGCGTATCCATCAGGAATGGATCACGGATCCAGACGAGATCGTGCTCGCTCTGTCGTTCGATCGGAACACCGGGGCGAATGCCCGCGTGGACGTGCAACACTGAACCATAGCCGTGATATAATGGGCGGGATTGCAAAAAGGCGATGTCTTCAGGAGGTATGGCCTTCAGCGCTTCTGCCCGCGCCGTCTTGATATGAAATGAGGTTGGGCGGAACAGCCCGTAGGACATCAGTGTTTCCGCGCCGCCGATCAGAGGATGAAGATAGGTGACACCCTCGCGCAATTGCGGATCGCGCCATCCGGGATCAGTGAGGAAGCGCTCGAACAGCCTATCGTGATTGCCCTTGAGCACCACCCAAGGCGCCCCCGCGGCGATGCCCTCGCGCAAATACCGGATCACGCCCGCGCTATCTGGCCCACGATCCACCAGATCACCCAGATGGATCACTGGCGCATCCGGGTCACGACGGACCCTGCGATCCGCCTCGATACGGCGATGGGCCTCTTCGAGCAGGCCGAGTTGCCCGTGAATATCGCCAATCGCATAGCTGCGCATGAACCGCTCCTCGTCTCCAAAGGCAAACAGCCCCCGCTATGGGGGCTGTTCCATCATCAACTCAGGCAATATCAAAAACAAGCGGTCGCACCTGCCGGAACATTCCGGTTGCGCGCAGCTTGTCCAGAACCTGCTCGGGCGGGGGAGCGTCCAGATAGAGAAGCGCAATTGCATCCTTCCCGGCTTCTGACCGACCCAGTGTGAAATTCGCGATATTGACGTTATTTTCGCCCATGGTCAGACCCAAGGTTCCGATAATGCCGGGGACGTCTTCATTGGTGGTGTAGAGCATATGCTGCCCGATTTCGGCATCGATCGTGATCCCCTTGATCTGGATGAAGCGCGGCTTGCCATCGGAGAACACTGTCCCCGCAATAGAGCGTTCGCGCGTTTCGGTTACCACCGTGAGTTTGATATAGGCATCGAACACACCCGTTTTGCCTTGCGTGGTGCGCGATATCTGCACGCCGCGTTCCTTGGCCATGATCGGAGCGGAGACCATATTCACATCAGGGTTGGCCGCTTTCATCACACCTGCGATCACGCTGCAGCCCAATGCATCAAGATTCATCTCGGCAACCGAGCCATCATAGAGGATATTGATTGCCTTGATTGGTTCATCCGTCATCTGGCCTGCGAACGCGCCCAGATGCGCGGCAAGCTTCAGCCATGGCCCCATGACGCGGGCTTCCTCGGCTGTGACGGATGGCATGTTAAGTGCGTTCTGTACGGCCCCTGTCAGCAGGTAGTCTGACATCTGTTCGGCAACTTGCAGGGCTACATTCTCCTGCGCCTCGGTGGTCGAGGCGCCCAGATGTGGCGTGCAGACAACATTGGAAAGGCCGAAAAGCGGGCTCGCGGTTGCCGGTTCGACCTCGAACACGTCAAAGCCCGCACCTGCAACATGGCCTGATTTCAACGCCTCGGCGAGTGCGGCCTCATCGACAAGACCACCGCGCGCGCAATTGACAATACGCACGCCTTTCTTGGTCTTGGCGATGTTTGCAGCCGACAGGATATTACGGGTCTTGTCGGTCAGCGGGACATGCAATGTGATGAAATCGGCGCGCGCCAGAAGCTCGTCGAGTTCGACCTTGGTCACGCCCAGTTTGGTGGCGCGCTCTTCACTCAGGAATGGATCATAGGCAATCACCTTCATCCGCAGTCCCAGCGCGCGGTCGCAGACGATCCCGCCGATATTGCCGGCACCGATCACGCCCAGCGTCTTGCCGGTGAGCTCCACGCCCATAAAGCGCGATTTTTCCCATTTTCCGGCTTGGGTGGAGGCATCGGCTTCGGGGATCTGGCGCGCAACGGCCATCATCAGCGAGATGGCATGCTCCGCTGTGGTCACGGAATTGCCGAAAGGGGTGTTCATGACGATCACACCTTTCTTAGAGGCTGCCGGGATATCGACATTATCGACTCCGATCCCGGCGCGGCCTACGACTTTGAGATTGGTCGCGGCCTCCAGAACCTTCTCGGTGACCTTGGTGGCCGAGCGAATGGCAAGACCGTCATACTCACCGATCACGGCAAGGAGTTTTTCCTTGTCCTTGCCGATGGAGGGGTCGAACGTGACGTCAATGCCGCGGTCGCGGAAAATCTGGACAGCGGTTTCGGAGAGTTTGTCGGAAACAAGTACCTTGGGTGCCATGAGTTCAGGCTCCTTGAGAAGAATTCGGGGGGAGGGCGGGCGCTGAGCGCCCGCATGGAATTGACGATAGCTTGGTCGCGGTCAGGCTGCGTTTGAAAGCTCTGCGCGCTCGGCGTGGTAGGCCCAGTCGAGCCAGCCCATTAGTGCCTCGACATCCGAGGTTTCGACCGTGGCACCGCACCAGATACGCAGCCCGGCGGGGGCATCTCGATAGGCGCCGATGTCATAAGCAACGCCTTCGGCCTCCAGACGTTTAGCAACTGCCTTGGCGAAGGCAGCGCCATCGGCAATCGCGGGGTCCGTGAATTTCAGGCAGACAGAGGTGGTCGAGGCGGTCGCCGGATCCTTTGCCAGATTGGCGATCCAGTCATGGCGCTCGCAAAACTGGGCGATCACAGCCGCATTGGCATTGCAGCGCGCAATCAGCGCGGGCAATCCACCGATGCTGCGTGCCCATTCAAGTGCAACGAGGTAATCCTCGACTGCCAGCATCGAGGGTGTATTGATCGTCTCGCCCTTGAAGATCCCTTCGATGAGCTTGCCGCCCTTCGTCATGCGGAAAATCTTGGGCAGTGGCCATGGCGGTGTGTAACTCTCCAGCCGCTCGACGGCGCGGGGTGACAGGATCAGCATGCCATGCGCGGCCTCGCCGCCCATCACCTTCTGCCATGAGAATGTCACGACATCGAGCTTGTCCCAAGGGAGGTCCATGGCGAAGGCAGCAGAGGTTGCATCGCAGATGGTAAGCCCTTTGCGGTCCGCCGGGATCATATCACCATGCGGCATCCGCACGCCCGATGTGGTGCCGTTCCATGTGAAAACGACATCCGTATCGTAATCGACCGCGTCCATATCAACGATGTGGCCATAGTCAGCCGTGCGCACATCGGCATTGAGCTTTAATTGCTTGACAGCATCCGTCACCCAGCCTGCACCGAAACTTTCCCATGCAACCATTGTTGCCGGGCGCGCACCAAGAAGCGACCACATAGCCATCTCGACCGCGCCAGTATCCGAGGCGGGCACGATCCCGATGCGATACTCTGGCGGCACGTCGAGGATTTCGCGTGTGCCCTCAATCGCTGCTTTCAGCTTTTCCTTGCCGACCGCCGCGCGATGCGAGCGGCCCAAAGGCGCATCTGCAAGCAGGTCGAGTGAAAATGTCGGGATTTTGGCACAGGGGCCAGAAGAGAAGCGCGGATTAGCCGGGCGCTTGGCCGGTTGAGCAGGTCTGGTCATGGTATCCTTCCAGATAATCGCCCTTCGTTGGGGAAGGGTGTCCCGCTGGTGCATCTAGAGCGGGATCGAGGCTGGCACAAGACAGAAAATTCCACTAAAGCGCCGATTGAGCGCAGATTATACCCTTGCCCGTTCACGATCGGAAACTTGCCCATGTTCATTGCCACGCTGCTTGCCAATCCTGCCAAACCCGTGCTCGAACGCCCAATCATTGAAGCGCTGCGCAATGCATGGGGCGGGGGAGATGCAGATTGGCTAAATCCCGGTGTGGCCGCCGAATTCCCGCTTGCGCAAATCCCCGGAAATCGCTGGCGGGTCTGGGAAGATCTGCAGGCGCAGGGCATCGATCTTGCTATCCAGCCTGCTGAAGGGCGGCGCAAGCGTATGCTTCTGGCGGATATGGACAGCACCATGATCGGTCAGGAATGCATCGACGAGTTGGCCGATGAAGCCGGGGTCGGGGCTTATGTGGCGAATATCACGGCGCGTGCGATGAATGGCGAGTTGGACTTCGAGGATGCGCTGCGCGAACGTGTTGCTCTGCTAAAGGGGCTGGATGCGCGCATGATCGCCAAGGTGCTGGAGGAGCGTATCAGCTTCACGGCGGGCGGCCGAGAGCTGATCGCGACGATGAAGGCGCATGGCGGCTATGCTGTGCTTGTCTCGGGTGGGTTCACCTCGTTTACGGCCCATGTCGCACAAAGTCTTGGCTTTGACGAGCATCACGCAAATACGCTCGAGATCGCTGATGGCATGCTTTGTGGCACTGTAGCCGAGCCGATCCTCGGGCGTGCGGCCAAAGTGCAGGCGCTTGAGACAATTACGGCCCGGCTGGGGATCACACCGCAGGATGTAATCGCGGTGGGCGATGGAGCAAATGATCTCGGGATGCTGGGGCGGGCAGGCGCGGGAGTGGCGCTTCACGCAAAACCTGCGGTTGCAGCGCAATGCGAGTTGCGAATCAATCATGGTGATCTGACGGCGCTGCTCTATCTCCAAGGTTACCGCGCTGATGAGTTTTGTGCTGAAGCCTGAACATGTGAAGTTTTTTTCCTGCGGCTTCTGGCAGAGCATCCGGGTCTGTGGCATTCTGGGCGCGAAGCCCGGCATCGGGTGCTAGCTAACAGGGGAAATGACCATGCCGATCCGAAACCGCTTTGCCGAAATGCTGCCCGAGATCACCGAATGGCGCCGTGATTTTCATGCCCACCCGGAGTTGTTGTTTGATTGCCACCGCACGGCCGGAATTGTCGCCGAGAAGCTGCGCGAGTTCGGTTGCGATGAAGTCGTGGAAGGGATCGGGCGCACCGGCGTTGTTGGTGTAATCCGGGGCAAGAGTACCGGCTCAGGCCGCGTGGTCGGATTGCGTGCGGATATGGATGCGCTGCCCATACATGAGGCATCAGGGGCGGCGCATGCCTCCAAGGAGGCGGGCAAGATGCATGCTTGCGGCCATGACGGCCATACAGCAATGCTTCTGGGGGCTGCGCGCTATCTGGCCGAGACTCGCAATTTCGATGGCACTGTGGTGGTGATCTTCCAGCCTGCCGAAGAAGGCGGCGGTGGTGGGGATGAGATGTGCCGCGACGGGATGATGGAGCGTTTCGGCATTCACGAAGTATATGGAATGCATAACTGGCCGGGCACACCCGCAGGCGAGTTCGCGATCCGCCCTGGTGCGTTTTTCGCAGCGACCGACCAGTTCGAGATCGCGGTCGAGGGCAAGGGCGGACATGCTGCCAAACCCCATCAATGCATCGATACGACTGTTGTGGCGGCGCAGCTGGTGGTCGCCATGCAGACGATCGTGAGCCGCAATGCCGATCCGACGCAAGAGATTGTGGTCTCTGTCACATCCTTCGTGACAGAATCACAGGCGTTCAACGTGATTCCGCAGCATGTGACCTTGCGCGGCACTGTGCGCACACTCAGCCCGGAGATGCGTGATCTGGCAGAAAAGCGCATCAAGGCGTTGGCAGAGCATACGGCCACAGCCTATGGCGCACAGGCGCGTGTGGATTATCGCCGTGGCTACCCAGTGATGATCAATTCTGAAACCGAGACTGAACATGCGATGGCGGCTGCGCGGGCCGTTTCGGGCCAATGTGCAACTGCACCTCTTGTCATGGGCGGCGAGGATTTTGCCTATATGCTGCAAGAGCGACCGGGCGCTTATATTCTTGTTGGCAATGGCGATACGGCCGATGTGCATCACCCGGCATATGATTTCAATGACATGGTCATCCCGGCGGGTTGTAGCTTCTGGGTCGAACTTGCCGAGCAACGGATGCCTGCCGCTTGAGGCGAGTAAAGAAAAAGCCCCGGCATTTGCCGGGGCTTCCCGTGTTTCTATGATAATGCCTTACGGGCAAGGAGCCTCGTAATAGGTGCCATCGCCGCGCGCATAAGCGCAACGCCCGGTCTGTGTGTTTTGTGCCAGAAGCGTTCCGGCGGCCGCACCTGCGACTGTGCCGATGATCTTCCAGTTTGTATTCGCGCCAAACAGGTTGGCGACTGCCAGACCACCGGCAGCCCCGGCGACACCGCCCACGATACTACGTTCCTGCTGTGTCATTTGGCACCCTGCAACCGCGAGTACAGCTGCAAGAATGGTTGCTGGGATCAGTTTCGTCATCACATCTCCTTCCGGGCAGTGCCCGATATGCTATTGTGATGAAAGACTATCATATCAGTGGCGCTTGTCATCCCTTGATCCTTGCATGAGCAGGTATCCACCGAAGGTAACTCGCTTTTGCTCGGTCCAATCGGTTGTGCTGGCCAATACTTTTTTGAGGGCGCTTACTCAACAGTCAGGTCGATCGTAAGACTGCTGGCTTGCTCGTGAACTGTCACATTGCGGGCTTGTTCCTGCAGTTCCGCTACGGCAAGGGCGAACTGGATGCGCGCAGAAGAAAGCTCCGCAATCGGTGTGCGGTATCTTATGGCGGTCCAAAGGTTGTCGTCGATTTTGAGCCTGTCTGCGCGCGCGCAGAGCGTCATCTGCCCATGCGAAGCGCTCACCAAAATCTCACCGCCCCATGGCAGGGCCGTTTCGAGGCACATCAGCAGCAGGAAGGCGAGCTTAACCTGACGCCGTGTCAGGTCTCCGTCACAGGACCACAAAAGCGTGTGTTTCTGGTGGCCTCCCAATGCCTTAAGGATGGATTGTATCTCTGTGGAAGAGATGCGCTGACCGTCACTTACAGGACCAAAGGCAACCCTGAAAAATCGAAGCTTTGCACTTGCATTCGCTGTACTTTGCGCAATCAATTCCAGCTCACCGCCGGAAACGGACTCGCAGATTTGCAAAAGTTCGACTCCATTTCCGATCGCTCCCAGTGGGCTGACCAGATCATGGCAGATACGCGCTGCAACCATCGCGCTGATATCGGAGGGCGAGATTGCTGTTTGCCCTGAGCTCACCTGCGCAGTATGCATCGGATTATGAGCCATCTTGTCCTCTCTCCCGGAATGTTCGTACGCCACCCTGATTTCCCGCAATGGGGACTGGGGCAGGTCCAGTCCCGCATCGATGAACGCGTCACTGTGAATTTTACAGATGCAGGTAAAAAGGTAGTTAATGCAGCGCAGGTATCTCTCATCTTGGTTAATCCTGATTAATGACAGGGTTTCACAACTATAGCGAGCATACAAGCTGATTTTTGCAACCTTTTTTGGGGGTCGTCAGCGCGTCTGACACGACACATCATGAAAAACAATCTGTAAGCTTGCGGAAATCATGACACTGACTCAGAGCGGTTACACGAAGCATGACAGCCTCTATGTGCGCCTCGCAGAAGATGAGAATGATCTTCGTGCAGCGCAGCGTTTGCGTTATCAGGTCTTTATCGAGGAGATGGGCGGCACAGGCCCGATGGTCGATCATGTCAACAAACTCGAATGCGATGCCTTCGATTCGATCTTCGATCATCTCCTGTTGATCGACAGACGCAGGGATGAAAGCAGTATCGACCATGTTGTCGGGGTCTATAGGTTGTTGCCGGATACGCGGGTTGGGGCTGCGGGGCGCTTTTATTGCGATGATGAGTTCGACCTGACTCCGCTGCGCCAGTCCAACCGCCGTTTGTTGGAATTGGGTAGATCATGCATCCATCCTACCTATCGTGGCGGGGTCGGAATGTTGCATTTGTGGCAGGGATTGGCGGATTATGTGCTGCGCAAGAAAATCGAAATCCTCTTTGGCGCAGCCAGTTTTCACAGCGCAGACCCGATGCACTGGGTGCAACCTTTGAGTTGGCTGCATCACCATCACCGCGCACCGCCTGCCTTGCGTGTGCAAGCACGCCATCCCAGCGGCTTCACCCCCCTCGCGCCCGAAACACTGTATCGCAAGGCAGCATTGATGCAGATGCCCTCCCTGATCCGGGCCTATCTGCGCCTTGGTGGCATGGTGGGTGACGATGTCTATATCGACCATGCCTTTCAGACAACTGATGTCTGCATAATCCTCGATACAGCGACGATGTCGGCACAGGCCCGCGCCCTGTCGCGCCATGCAGCCTCTCGGCCGATATCGTGATGACCTGGACCTCGGATCAACCGCCCCCACATATGACTATCCGGCCAAGCGCATGGCCGCGCGTGCTTTGGCGAGGCACAGTGTTACTGCTGCTGATTTTTGGCGGGCTGCTTATAAAGCTGCTCTTGCGGTTTCTGGAGCGACCCGTCTTCGGGCTCAAGCGCCCTTTCACTCCCTATCTTACGCAAGCTGTCTGCCGCAATGCACTGCGTATTCTTGGGGTGCGTTTGCAGGTGAGGGGGCAGGTCATGGCAGCGCGCGGCGCGCTGGTCGCCAATCATGGATCATGGCTCGACATTTTTGTGCTCAATGCCGCGACGCGGGTTTTCTTTGTCTCCAAGGCCGAGGTGGCCGAATGGCCCGGTATTGGCTGGCTCGCCCGCGCCACAGGCACTGTGTTCATCCGTCGCGACAAACGCGACGCCGCGCGCCAGACACGCCTCCTTGAACAGCGGCTGCGCGAAGGCCACAGGCTTTTGTTCTTTCCCGAAGGCACCAGTTCTGACGGCCTTCGCGTTTTGCCATTCAAATCAACGCTTTTCGCTGCTTTCTTCGCACCTGAATTGCGTGATTTTCTTCATATCCAGCCGGTTAGCCTGCGCTACCACAGCCCTGCGGATCGCGATCCACGCTTCTATGGCTGGTGGGGCGATATGGGTTTTGTCCAACATCTTCTGCAGGTTCTGGCCGAGAAAAAACCGGGACGGGTGGATGTAGTCTTCCACCCAGCCTTGGAGGTTGCACAATGGCCCGATCGCAAGGCACTGACAAAAGCCTGCCAAGACAGTGTTCGCGCAGGCTTTGTCCGCTCCGTCTAGCTAGCGCAAAGGTGCCGTCAGTGCTGCAAGTGCTGCGACGGGATCATCTGCGGTCCAGATCTCTTCGCCAATGGCAAAGAAATCTGTCACAGGCGTGAATGCCTCGATCAGATCGCGGCTTAACGCGCCTTCGGCGACGACGGGCAACTCGATCATTGCCGACCACCATTCAAAGAGATCGCGCGCGGCCAGCTGGCCGTCACCAAGCGCGCTTGCCCCGAGCGGCCCGAAACTCACATAATCCGCACCTGCCTCGCCTGCATTCATGCCGTCATGTCGTGATTGAGCGCAATAGGCACCGATGATTGCATCAGCACCAAGGCTCTCGCGTAGCTTGCGGATCCGCGCGGCAGGTTCGCGCAGATGCACGCCGTCAAGGCCCAGTCGCTCGACCATCAGCACATGCTCCTCGATCACCAGCGGAATATCGCGGGCATGGGCGATCTCGCGCAGGGCATCGGCGCTACGAAGGATCGTGTCTTCGTCGCGGGCCGCCAGCGAAAGGCGCAGGCAGGCAATCTCCTGCGCATCGAGAACGCGCGACAGCAGGGGTGGAAATACCCCGAGATCAATCACGGGCGGGGTGATCAGGTAAAGCTGGGGGGTGTCCGTGCTCATCATGCGCCTCGCTTGGCTCTTGGTCGTGCTCTCATATCCCGCACCCATGGTCGAGACAAGCGTGGCCATCCTTGAAGCATCCTTGAAGGCAAGCTAAGTCAGCACGAGTTTTGCAGATGGATGGGACAATGACCCCGCTCGATGATCCGCTTTTCGATGCCCCGAGCCCGATCATGGTGCTCGTGCGCCCACAAATGGGCGAGAATATCGGGGCCGCCGCCCGCGCCATGCTGAATTTCAACTGCGCGCGGATGCGTCTGGTGGAACCACGCGATGGCTGGCCCAACCCCAAGGCCGTTGCGATGGCTTCGGGAGGCTCGCGCGTGCTGGAGCGCGCCGGGCTTTTCGATGATCTTTCAGGCGCGATCGGAGATTGCGATTATGTCTATGCCACAACGGTGCGCGGGCGTGGCCTCACAAAGCCGGTTCTGACACCTGAGCGCGCGATGGTTGAAGCACGTGCAATGCTTGAAGCAGGCAAGCGCGTGGCTGTTCTGTTCGGGCCGGAACGGGCAGGGCTCGAGAACGAGGATGTGGCGCGCGCCAATGCCATCATCACAGTGCCTGTAAACCCGGCTTTCTACTCGCTCAATCTCGCGCAATGCGTGCTGCTGGTGGCTTATGAATTCAACCGTCTTGGCGCAGAGGCCCCACCCGACGTGATGGCGCTGGCCGGGACTGCTCTTGCAAGTGCTGTTGAGCGCGAGAAGCTGGGGGATCATTTCGAAGAGCGGCTTGAGGCAGCCGGATTCTTCTTTCCGGCGGCAAAAGCCGACAACATGCGTCTGAATTTGCGCAATATGTGGTCGCGGCTTGGGCTGACCCGTGCCGATGTGCAAACTTTTCACGGCATGTTACGGCAATTGGCGCGCAGGGGTGATGGATAGGGCATAAGGCTGTAGCGCAATGCGATCACGCTTGCCCAAGCCGCTTGAACCCCGCCCATGCCCGCACTAGCTTGCCCGGCGATCAGACAGGAGACACAGATGGCCAAGAAACGCGCGATTTTCGAGGAAGTCACAGATAAGACTGCCGCGAAACCCGTGCCGCAGGGCGGTGTGATTGACCGTGCGAAACCCGGTGCGCGCGGGGCTATCCGTCTCTGGCTCATGTTCCTTTTCGCGCTGGTCTGCGTGATGATTGTGGTGGGCGGTATGACGCGGCTCACGGATAGCGGATTGTCGATTACCGAATGGCGCCCGGTTACCGGAGCCATCCCCCCACTCACTGCCGAGATGTGGCAGGAGGAGTTCGAGAAATACCGCCAGATAGATCAGTATCGCCTGATGAATCAGGGTATGACGCTGGAAGAATTCAAAGTCATTTACTGGTGGGAATGGGGGCATCGTCAGCTAGGTCGGGTGATCGGGCTCGTCTGGGGCCTGGGCTTTCTGTTTTTCTGGCTCACCAAACGCATTCCCACTGGTTGGACGCAGCGCCTACTTGGCCTTGGCGCATTAGGCGGGCTGCAAGGGGCAATCGGCTGGTGGATGGTCGCCTCTGGCCTGACCGAAGGCATGACCGCTGTGGCCTCCTACCGGCTTGCCGTGCATCTCGGGCTGGCCTTTGTCATCCTCGGGCTGATCGCGTGGTACACTTTCCTGCTCAACCGCCCCGAGGCTGAACTCATCGCCGCGCGACGCGCGCGCGAAGGGCGTGTCTTTTCGCTCTCCAGCGGGCTGATGCATTTCGCGTTTCTGCAGATCATCCTTGGCGCGCTGGTTGCTGGAATTGATGCCGGGCGCGGTTACACGGATTGGCCGCTTATGAATGGTGTGTTCATCCCGCCCGAATTGTTCGCGATGCAACCGCGCTGGGTCAATCTCTTCGAGAACCCTGCAACCACGCAATTCATCCACCGAAAAGCCGGATATCTGCTGGTGATTTTCGCGCTCGTGGTTTGGCTCAGAGGGCGTAAATCCAGCCATTCGGCGACGCGCGCCGCCTTCAACGCAATGTTCGTCGTGATGCTCGCCCAGATCGTGCTGGGAGTTGTGACTGTCTTGCATGGCGCACCTTGGCAATTGGGCATTGCGCATCAGGCGACCGCGGTGCTTTTGTGGGTGCTCATCATCCGCGCACGGCATCTGGCGCAATATCCAAGATTTGACAGCCTGCGCGCGCAAGGAGCAAAAGCATGACTGCCTATGAAGAATTGATGGCGCATACGCGCCAGACAGAGGCGCTGGCACAGGTCTCGGGCCGTCTGGGCTGGGATCAGCAGACCATGATGCCGCGCGGCGCCAATGGGCAGCGTTCGGAAGAAATGGCGGCGCTCGAAGAGATCCTCCATGCGCGTCGTACCGATCCACGTATCGGCGCCTGGTTGGAGAGCGCCGCACCGCGTAACGAGATCGAGGTCGCCAATCTGCGCGAGATCCGGCGCGACTATACGCGCAACACCAAGGTGCCAGCGAGACTGGCCGCTGAACTGGCGCGTGTCACTCCGCTCTCGCAGACTGCGTGGGAGGAGGCACGGCTTGCAGGCGATGTCGCGAGTTTTTTGCCGTGGCTCAAGCAGATGATTGCCCTGCGCCGCGAAGAGGGCGAGGCAATCGCCGCAGGGGGCGATCCCTATGACGCGCTGATGGCCGATTACGAGCCCGAGACCGATTCCGGGACAGTGGCGGCCACTTTTGCCCGGATGCGTCCGCGCCTCGTAGCGCTGCGCGAAGCGATCCTTGGTGCAGACAGCCCTCCCGCTCTGACAGGGCATTTTCCGCAAGAAGGCCAGTTGCGCGTATCGCGCAGGCTGGCCGAGCATTTCGGTTATGATTTCACGCGTGGCCGGATAGATCTTGCCGTGCATCCTTTCTCATCCGGTTCCGGCGATGATGTGCGCATAACCACCCGCGTGGTCGTCGAAGAGCCCTTCAACTGCTTTTATTCAACCATCCATGAGGTGGGCCACGCCGCTTACGAACAGGGCGTAGCGCTCGAACATCGGTTGACCCCGCTCGGGCGTGGTGTGTCCATGGGGGTGCATGAAAGCCAAAGCCGCATCTATGAAAATCAACTCGGTCGCTCGCGGGCCTTCACCCATTGGCTCCATGCGGCCATGGTGCAGGAGTTCGGTGCCCTTAGCCTGCCGGATCCGGATGATTTCTACGCTGCTGTGAACAGTGTGAACAAAGGCTATATCCGTACCGAAGCTGACGAAGTTCAATACAACCTCCATATCATGCTGCGCTTCGATCTTGAGCGCGCCTTGATACGCGGCACCCTCGATGCCGAGGACCTGGAAGAGGCATGGAACACCCGGTTCGAAGCTGATTTCGGTTACCCCGTGGATAAGCCCGCCAATGGTGTCTTGCAGGATGTGCATTGGTCCGTCGGGCTTTTTGGCTATTTCCCGACCTATGCGTTGGGGAATATATATGCCGGCTGCCTTTATCAGACCCTGAGCGCGGATGTTCCTGATCTGTCTGAAGCGCTGGCACAGGGCAATACCAGTTCTGCGACGAATTGGCTGCGTGAACACCTGCAAACTTTCGGTGCATTGCGTGGCCCACGCGACACGATTGCCCATGCCTGCGGTTTCCAGCCGGATGAAGCCCCGCTGATGACGTATCTGGAGACGAAATTTGCCGAGCTCTACAAGCTCTGAGCCAATGGAAGCTCCAAGACGGCGCGCAGCCCACCCAGCGAGGGGCTGCGCTCAAGGCACAGCTGGCCCTTATGTGCGCGCGCGATTTCGCTTGCAATGGCAAGGCCCAGCCCCAGACCACCGCTATCGGAGTTGCGTGCCTCATCAAGCCTTACAAATGGTTCGCAGGCCCGCTCGCGGTCTTCCGGGTCAATGCCGGGTCCATCGTCATCAATGCTGATCTTCAGATTGCCCTGCGCGGCCTCGACATGAATTTCCACCTGCACTCCGTGGCGCAGGGCGTTGCTGATCAGATTGTCGAGCGCACGCGAAATTGCATCCGGGTCCAACTGCATCCGCTTTGGGAGATTGCGTCCTTCTGTGAGGCGTATCGCGTAACCGGCACTGTGATACCGTGCAACAAGATCGCCGATTAATGCTGCAGGATCGGACATCTGAATATTTTCGGTCATCTGACCGCGCGTGAAATCCAGAAAACCGGCAAGACGTTTGTCCAGATCGGTGATCTCCGCTTCAAGGGCCGCCCTGTCCTCATCTTCCTGCATCATCGACAGGATCAGCCGCATCCGTGTCAACGGCGTGCGCATGTCATGGCTGATCCCCGAAAGCATGATTTTCTGCTGAGCGCGCTGCCGCTCGATCCGGTTGCGCATGTCGATAAAGGCATGGGCGGCCGCCCGGATTTCGCGCGCACCCGAGGCACGCAGGGCAACGCGCTCTCCGCGCCCATAGGCTTCAGCGGCCGCCCCTAGCCGACGGATAGGGCGGATTTGCAGGCGCAGAAACTGAAACGCGATCAGGGTCATCAGGGCCGAAGCCAGAAAGACGATCACGAGCAACTGATGCGGATTGGAGGTCGTCACCAGACGTCGCGACAATTGCAGTTCGAGCACACCATGCTCACTTTGCACCCACAGACGCAGGACACCTGGCTGCGTTGTGAGATCGGCTGCGAGATATGTTGGCAATTCTTCTTCAAGCACCCGGATGATCTCTTGCCCTGCCAGATCGAACCGCGAGAGCGTGAAAGTATCGGGCGGTGCGCCAGCAGTCTCGGGGAGCCGGATTTCGATCTGCAGGATGTCGATCAGATCTGCGAATTCCGCAAGGATGTCCTCCGGCCTTTGGGCCGCATCAAGACGGGTGGTCAGAAAACGAATGTCGCGCAGGATATTTGTCGTCATCTGCGCGGTAACCCGCTCATAGTGGCGCTGTATGAAAACAACTGAAAGCACAATCTGGATCACCATGATCGGTATGATCAGGATCAGAACAGCCCGACCATAGAAGCTGGCAGGCAAGATGCGGGCAAGGTGTTTTGGCGGCATGTCGGCAGCATATGCGCTGTTTGTGCAGGTCACAAGGCTGGCCACCAGAACCAGGTGTCAACGCGGAGCAGGGCTATAGTGGGTCTGCTCGCGATCCATATCCTCACAGGAGATATGGATCGCGCCTTTTTTGGGTGTTGCGCCAGTGGTTCGCGGAGCGCGATCCAGCCTGGATGATTGTCGCTCATGAGCCCGCTGCCCGGCAATCCCGGGATCAGAGCCCACAAGCACCAAGGAAGATGCCTGTTCATATGCCAGCCCCTGTTCATCATATCTGGCATGTCTTCGGAACTGGGGGCACCCGCTCTTCACCAATCGACGCAACCGCGCACCTTTGATCTGCCGACGCGCCTGTCATTGTGATGCTGTGGTGCCGATCAAGGCTTGAATGCGCGCTCGCAGCGCGACGCTCTCTTCAAGAGCCTGTTCGCTCTGTGCCAGTATTTCGCTATTGCGCGTGGGTTCTTCACTCCCGGTCGCAAGAGCGGCTTCTGCCGGCTGGCCTGAAGCTCGCTCTGTGTCGGGCTCCAGTGTGCCCGTTGCTCCTTGCGTAAGGTCAGCGCCCGCCGCTCTCGGTGCGCGTTCGGCAAGCGCTTCCTGCCGCAAGGCCGCGACCGCGTTCAGGGCGCGCACAGTATTTGCATCCGCAGTGGTTCCGGCTGTCCCCTCAGTCGGTCCGTCTGGAGCCGCGTCTTGGCCGGCAGTTGGTGGTGCTGCGGTTATTTCATCCAACAAGAGGGTGGGTTCCAGCGTTGTGGCATCTATCGCTTGAGCGCCGAGGATCTGGTTGCGGACCGCATTTGCCGCTGTCTTTCGCGACTGCTCCATCAGTCTGGCCTGATCCGCAAAGCCCAGTTCGGTGAGCCTGCGCGCGATGGCCTGCGATGTCGCCTCTTCGAGACCTGATCGCGTCCATGGTGCCTGAGCGAAAATGTTGATCACAAAATCGGTATCTTCGGCCCTTTGCACAAGTGCGGCAAGCAGATCTTGCCTGAGCATCTCTCGCAGGTCGCTGTCCAACCCGCTCTCGCGCCCATCAAGCATCGCGAAAGCATTCTGGAAATCGTCCGCGCGGGCATGAGCACGGATGATTTGCTCCGCAAATCGGTCGCCTTCAGGGCTATGGCGCAGATCGAACTGCCGCAAGCTGGCGCGCTCAAGAATGGCCGCGCGGTCTGTCGGTGCAGCGAGGTGGCTGCGTGACAACTCGCTGAGCAATGCCTTATCCGACAAGGCTGTAGGCTGGAGTTGATTGATGCTCATGGATCGCTCAGCCCTCACCGTCTCTGGCTCGTGAGTGCCGAAGGTGAGAGCGAATTCGGATTTCAAGTCGTCTCCCAAGCGCTCAACAGCTTGACGCAGGACACGCGCTTCTTCGATGTGCCCTAAAGCCGAAAGCGGGCCGATCACACTGGGGCCCAGCTGCATCCTGAGATGCCTGGGCAGAGCCTTTACCGCGTGTACCAGCTTATCAAGGCGCGCCTGCGCTAGCTGATCACGCGGCGGATCTGCGAGGAAATCCCATAAAACCCCCATTTTCCCGCAATTTTCTGCGCCGGCGGGCATGCGCTTTGGCGGGGTTTCGAGATCGAGAAGATAGCTTATCGTTACCAGTTCCGGAGGGATATTTTCCTCCGGTGCGATCAGCGACAGCAGCATCCGCCCCTCGGCACCGAAACCAAGCGCCAAATAAGATTGCGCGAGCCGGAGAGCTCCTTCATTCGAAACTCGCCCGAATTCATCAGTCAAGGCGTGCAGCAAATCTGAATTCTTCTCTGAGCCAACCCTCTCAAACCATGCTGCGATATCGAGCGCCTCCGGATTCGGGCATGTATCTGGCATCGCCTCAGTGCTGGCTGTGCGTAAATGCCCCTCTATCAGCCCGATGACAGATATATGCGGCTCGATATCAGTGAGGCGCAGCTCGTCTGGCGCCCTCTTTTGCCACTCATCCGAACGCGCCCGGGAAACCTGATCGAGAGACGGGGGCTCCAATTGCCCTGATATGACGGCGCCTCTGAGCACTTCAATGATTTCTTCAGTCAACTCATTTTCAGTAGCCGACCCGGTCATGCGATCTGTCTTTGCATCTTCCGGCCGGGGCTCTCTGTGTAGCGGTGCGCGCATGTCCATGATGGCATTCAAGGCCAGTGACGCGAGCGGGCTCGCCTCTGCATCAACACGTCTCAATCGCTGTGCCAATGCCTGACCTGCACGTGTTGGCTCAAACGCAGCTTCGGAACCGGTGGTGATTCCCATGTCGCGACGGGGGAATGGTCGCAATGATGTTGTCGGTGCGAGGCTGCCATCCGAGACCGTTCCCTTGATATCAATGATGAGGAATTGTGGAACGTCTTCATAGGCCATGACATCACAGGCGCATAGAAGCTCCAATTCAATACCATTGCCGATCTGTTGAATGTATTTCAGGCGCGTTCGCGGAATACGTGCAAAAGTTTGCGAAACGTCGAAATCTATGGCGCCTCCATCGATTTCCAGACTTGCGATACCTCCTGTTCTGGTCAGGCTCCAAGACAGCCCATCGGGCAACTGCATGAGCAACCTTGTATAGTCCTTATGCTCGCCGGCATGTACCTTGACCGACGCAGGTTCTGCAGTTGTGCGCGAAGGCAAGGCGAAGCTGGCGCAGAGCAAAGAAATAAAAACGAACCACCTCATGGCTCAGGCCGCATTCTTTTTTATTTCGCGCATTGCCGAGTCGATATCGTTGAATTCCGGACGATTGCTATGTGGCGTGTTCTGTCTGCCTACTTCGATACAGATATTGGCCGGATGCGCGTGCAGATTGGCCACGAGCACTTCGCGGATGAGTTGATAGAAATGATCGTCTTCCTCGACGATCATACGCATGCGGCTGGCGATCGGACCCACAAAGCAATAGGCAAGGAAAACTCCCAGAAAGGTTCCGGTCAGGGCGCCGCCGATCATGGCGCCAAGGATTGAAGGCGGCTCATCTATCGCGCCCATTGTCTTGATGATCCCGAGGACTGCGGCAACGATCCCGAGCGCGGGCAGTGCATCCGCGACAATCTGGATCGCATGGCTTGTATGGAGTGCATGGTTTTTTCGCACCTCCAGACGCTTGTCGAGCACTTCTTCAACCTGATGTGGGTCATTGTAGTTCATGGAGGCCACCCGGAGGGTATCACAGATAAGCTCGATCACCTCATGATCTGCTGCGATACGCGGATAGCGCGTGATGATTGCAGACGATTCCGGGCTTTCTACATGCTCTTCCAAAGCGACAGGGTTCTGACGCGCCAGCCAGAGAAGTTCAAACAGCAAGCAGAGCAGGTCGCGATAATCGGAGGGCGACCATCTGGCGCCTTTGAAGACGCGCGCAACATCGCGCCCTGTTGCCTTGATCGTGGTGATGTCATTTCCAAGGATGAACCCGCCAAGCGCAGCCCCGCCGATCATGACCATTTCGAATGGTAACGCCTTCAGGATGATGCCCATCGTGCCGCCAGAGCCCAGATAGCCGCCGAACACCATTACGAGGACAATGACAATTCCAATTATCGCAAACACGACACAACTCCCCTCGATACGCTGTGACAGACTTCCTGCTGTCGCTCTCAGGCCAGTGTTGCATCAAAGATTTAAGAATTTCCTTCAACTATGCGCCTGCGCAGTCTTTACCTTGTCGGAGTGCGGGCATGCCGGCCAGCGAGGACTGCACTGATCGCGTAGCCAATCATCGGATCGAGCCCTGACATAACCTCGCCGGCAATTTCGGGGCGTAATCTCGCGATGAAACCAGCAGCGAATTCTATGTCCATTTGCTGGAAAAGTTCAGCAGTCTGGGCTGGCTTCATACTCTCGAAAACAGTTGTCAGATGTTGCAGGTCCTTTTCTGAAGCTGTTTCCGTGATCTGGAGCGTTGCGGCAAGTTGCGCCTCGGCCTGTGCCAGCATCTCCAGTTGTCTGGCGAGTTCGGCTTCCGCCGCTCTGAGTTCTTCGGCACGCTCTTCGAGCCATGCTTCGCGCGCATCATGGGCCCGCGCACGCTCTCGAAGTGCTTGGAACAAATCACCCAGATCCTCTTGAGTGTCAGCAATGTGCAGCTCTGGCCCGGTTTCGAGTGTCACCTCTTCGCCTGCCAGAACAACTGCAATCCCCAGCCCGAGCCGCGACATGCCTGCACCTATGAGGATCAGGGCGAGGATCGACAGGCCAGATACACCCAACCACCGATAGCGCCCAGAAGATATCATGGTGCTACTCCATGTGATTCGCGATGTCGCAAGACACGCCGGGTGCGTTCAGGCGCTCTCGATCCCTGACGGATGCTTGGCGTGAACTCATCCGTTTCGCGGGGCGATGTCAGCCCGCTTGTAGTCTCGGGGGGAGGGGGGCGATAGGCCGCCATGAGCAGTTCAAGACGGCGCGCCGTGGTCTCTGCCTCCGCGATTTTTTCTGCGAGCGCCTGCTCGGATGCCTTTGTGGAGGTCTGCGCTCTGGCAAGCGCCGAGCTCAATCCATCGACCTGTTGTGACAGGATGGCGATCGCACGCCCCAGATCGCCGTCGAGGCGGGCGAGGGCGCGCAATCTGCGTGACAGAACCAGACAATAAGCCGCAGCAACAAAGGCTGCGATTGCGATGACAATATCAATAATGATTTCCATCAGACCCTCTAATCGATGATAAATTCTGTGATCAGGATATCGCGGAGATGCCCTTCACCCGCGATAAGCTGAAATCTGCGAAGCAATTGAGATCGCAGCTTGATCAGTGCGGCAGGCTGGCGAAGATCGTCCAGATCAACCGCGTGGAGATATGTGTTGATCATATCAACGAACCTTGGTTCGAGCCGCGACATCTCTGCCTGCGATGTGCGCGCCACCTCGATTTGTACGCCTAAGCGGACAAATCGCGCACCGCGTTGTGGTGGTGGGGAGATCGTGATCGGATCGAGGGCAAGAAAAACAGTGTCTGCTACTGCCGCCTTGCCGGGTTTTGCCGGTTCCTGGTTGGTGAGAATCAGCCCGGAGAACACTGCATAAAAGGCCAGCGCACCAAGTAGCAAGGCGCCCAGAGAACCAAGCAGAACAGGGCGTAAGAGGCTTTTCTTGCGGGCTGGTTCCGGGGCCTCACCAGTGGGTTGTGTTATATCCGTCATGGGGTCTCATACTCTCGATCGATATCCTGTTTTGCCACAAGGTCACTAACCGAATGTTAATCCCTGCCTGCGAAAACCGGTTCACGGCAGAAGCCGAATTGAAGGAGAATCGCAGTGCAACAGCTTCAGTCTGTTTGGGATTCATTGGATATGCGGCGGCGTGGTCTGCTGGTCGGCAGCGCCCTTGCGCTGGTCGCGATGGTCGTGATCCTGGGGCGCATCGCGGCCTCTCCGGGCATGTCGCTGCTCTATGCGGGGCTGGAAGATGCTGCGGCAGGCGAGGTGATTCAGGCGCTGGAAGCCCGCAGCATCCCCTACGCGGTGCGAGGCGATGCTGTGTTTGTGCCGAGCAATTCGCGCGATGAAACCCGTCTCATGCTGGCGGCAAGCGGCCTGCCGACCAATACCTATGCAGGCTATGAATTACTTGAGAATCTCTCGGGTTTCGGGACGACGTCACAGATGTTCGATGCGGCCTATTGGCGCGCCAAGCAAGGCGAACTGGCCCGGACAATTGTTGCAAGCCCCCATATCCGCACGGCGCGGGTTCATATCGCGCAAGCTGGCAGCAGTCCTTTTCGGCGAGAGATCTCCCCTACCGCATCGGTAACAGTGGTGACAACAGGGGCTGGGCTCAATCCCACGCAAGCGCGTGCGCTGCGCTTTCTGGTGGCCTCTGCGGTTGCCGGGATGGCACCTGACGATGTTTCAGTGATCGATGGCAATGGCGGTTTGGTGTACGGGCCGGATTCCGATCTCGCGATCTCTGCCACGGGTGGCGATCGTGCGCAGCAATTGCGCCGCAATGTAGAACGCTTGCTGGAAGCTCATGTCGGGCATGGTCGTGCCGTGGTCGAGGTAAGCGTCGAGACTGTGACCGATCGTGAGCATATTCACGAGCGACGGCTTGATCCGGAGGCCCGCGTAGCGATCAGCACGGAAGTTGAGGAGAATAGTGTCACGAGCACAGACACCCGCCGCCAGGGTGTGACTGTTGCCAGCAACCTGCCCGATGGCGATGCCGCCGGGGCAGACGGTACGGCCGAGGCGCGTGAAACCCAGACCCGGCAGCGCACGAATTTCGAACTCACCGAGACTCGGCGCGAACTCGAGCGGTTGCCGGGAGCTGTGCGGCGTATCACAGTCGCGGTGTTGATTGACGGGCAGCAGGTCGCAGGTGAAGATGGTCAGTTGCGATGGGCACCGCGCCCGGCGGAGGAGCTTGAGGCCCTGCGTGACCTCGTTGCCTCGGCGATCGGTTTTGACGAGAGCCGCGGAGATGTAATCACGCTGCGCTCGCTCCCGTTCGAACCTGTGGCAGCGCTCGGTTCAGAGGCGGGCGGTGGTCTTTTTGCGACCACGAGCCTTGATCTTATGACCTTGCTGAAATGGGCGTTTCTGCTGCTTGCGCTGCTGCTTATCAGCCTGTTTGGCCTTCGGCCTGTTCTAAAGGCGCTCGGGCGCAGCGCGCAAGAGGCGCCGATGCTCCCACCGGGTCAGGAATTTGCCGCCCTGCCGCGCAGCGAGAAACCTGATGCGAATGGTCTCGCACCAATGCAAGACGCTCAGCAATCCGAGGATGAAGACCCCGTCGCGCGCCTGCAAAAGCTTATTGATGCGCGTGGTCAGGAGGCAGTGCATGTCTTGCGGCACTGGATGGACGAACGGAAGGAGCGGTCATGAGGCATGCCGCGCTCAGGCTCGAAGTCTTCGAAACAGGCAACCATCAGGACGCGCCCTGCGCCATCAGCCGGACCGAGGCCGAAAAGCTTCGTGAGGCCGCTTATGAGCAGGGATATGCAGCGGGTTGGCAGGATGCGCTGGAGCAGATGCGTGACGAGGATGCCCTGCGCCGGGTCGCTGCGGAAGAGGCGTTACAGGCGGTCCGTTTCAGCTATGCCGAGGCACATCAGGCACTTTCGGCCAGTTTTCTGGCGCTGAGTGAGGCCATGCTTGCCAAGGTCTTGCCATCTGCAGCGCGCGCTGCCCTGCCGGGCTTGCTGGCTGAAGAGCTCGCCGCTGTTATTGCCCGAGCGATCGATGTGCAAACCGAGATCCATTGTGCACCTTCTGTCGTGGCTTCGCTGAAAGAGGTTGTCTTGGACAGCGGGCATGCCGGGATGGCGGTCGTGGCGGAGCCGAGTTTTTCGGATGCACAGGTAGCACTACGGCTTGGGATACAAGAGCGCGAGATCAATCTCGATACTGTGCTCGCAGCACTGGCAGAGCTGCTGGGCCAGGCCGGATCACATGTTCAACAGGAGTGCCAGCATGGATGATGCTGAAATCAATACCGGAATTCTCAATCAGGTGCCTATCGAGATCGTAATCTCGGTTGGGCGCGCGCGACCGATGGTGCGCGATCTGATGAAGCTCAGACGCGACTCGGTCCTGACGCTTGATCGACGAATCGATGATCCGGTCGAGCTTTTCATCGGTGACAAGCTTATCGCGCGCGGAGAGTTGCAAGAGATCGAAGGAGCACAGGCGGGTTATCTTGGTGTGCGCCTGACCGAGATCATCGACCTGCGCGATGCGCTCTAGAACGATGCGACAGCGAGGGCTGACACTGGCCGTCTTGGGGCTGTCGATCTGGCTGTTCAGTGCGAGTGCTGTGCTGGCGCAGGACATCCGGCTTGATTTCGGCGATGAGGGCGCGCTTGGGGTAAGGGCGGTGCAGCTTCTGGTGCTTCTGACCTTGCTCAGCCTCGTGCCGGGCATCCTTGTAATGGTAACCTGCTTTCCGTTCATTGTGACTGTCCTCGCGATCCTGAGGCAGGCATTGGGGCTGATGCAATCGCCGCCCAACATGCTGATCGTTTCACTGGCGTTGTTTCTGACTTATTTTGTCATGGAGCCTGTCTTTGTCGCCGCGTGGCAGGGGGGGATCGTGCCGCTGAATGAAGGTGAGATCGGGCTCGATCAGGCCTTTGTGCAAGCGGTTGATCCATTCCGCCGCTTCATGACTGCGCGTGTGGAGCCGGAAACTTTCGCCAGTCTCGCCAGCCTGCGCCCCGATGTCTCGCCAGAACTTTCCCCTGATGCGCCGCTTTCGGTGCTGGTGCCATCTTTCATGCTCAGCGAAGTGGCACGCGCATTCCAGATCGGGTTTCTGATCTTCCTGCCTTTTCTGATCATTGATCTGGTGGTGGCGGCGGTGCTGATGTCGATGGGCATGATGATGGTGCCTCCTGCGATTGTGTCGCTGCCCTTCAAGCTGTCATTCTTTGTCATCGCAGATGGGTGGCGGCTGATCTCGGAAGCCTTGGTGCGCAGTTATTTCTAGATTATTCCCAGACCTGTGCGGGAATGCCGCGCCAGCGCCAGCGCCGGGGGCTCGATGCCCCCGGCGCTG
>SLDY01000088.1 GCA_007125005.1 Natronohydrobacter sp. | reverse complement strand
GCCTCGCGGGCGCTGCCTGTGCGGGCCGCACAGGCGGGCGGCTGTCGGATATCATCAGCCATGATCATGCTCGGCATGCGCGTGGTCATGATCATGATCATGGCTGTGCTGATAGAGCGCCAGCGCCCCCCCTGTCCCAAAGCCGAACAGCGCCCGATATTCAGGGGCTGCGCGCACCACATGCGGCGCACCTTCGCAGCAGATATGCCCGTTGATACAGATCACCCTGTCAGAGGCGCTCATCACTACATGCAGATCATGACTGACGGAAAGCACCGCGCAGCCCATCTCGCGGCGGGTCTCGTCAATCAGCTGGTAGAAACTCGCAACCCCCGGCTGGTCGAGCCCCGCCGTGGGTTCATCGAGCATCAGGATATCGGGCCTGACCAGCAGCGCCCGCGCCAGAAGCACCCGCTGGAACTGCCCGCCCGAAAGCGTGGTCATGTTCTGCTGGGCCACATCGGGCACACCCACGCGCGCCAGCACATCGGCAATCGCGCCACGGCTCTGGTGCCGGGGCAGCGACAGAAACCGCGCGACCGGCAGCGGCAATGCCGGGTCGATATGCAGCCGTTGCGGCACATAACCCACGCGCAAGCCCTTTGCGCGGTTGATCTTGCCACGCGCAGGCGCCACCACGCCCAGAAGGGCGCGCAGGAATGTGGTCTTGCCAGAGCCATTGGGGCCGACAACAGTCACGATCTCGCCCCGCTCGATTGTGAAATCAATATCAAAAAGCACGCGCCGCCCGCCATAGCTGACAGCAAGCCCAGCCGCAGAAATCAGGCTCATGCAGAGGCCTCCTGACAGATGCGGCAGAGCCCCACAGCCTCGATCGTGGCGCGTTCGAGCGCGAAACCTGCGGCCTCTGCCGCTGCGGCCAGCGCATCGCTCACTCCGCGCGCAGGCGCTTCCGTGACCGAATCGCAGCCCGCGCAGATCAGAAAGGCCGCGCTGTGCTCCTCGCTGGGATGCGCGCAGGCGGTGAAGGCGTTGAGCCTGCGGATGCGATGCGCCAACCCGTTCTCCACAAGAAAATTCAGCGCCCGATACGCCACTGGCGGTTGCGTGCCAAAGCCCTCGCGGGCCAGAAGCTCGAGCACCTCATAGGCCCCGAGCGCGCCATGCGCCTCAAGCAATATCTCCAATGTGCGCCTGCGCACCGGCGTCAGCCGGAGCCCGCGCGCGCGCGCCTGCGCCTCGGCTTGCGCAAGAATTGCCTGCGCATTTGCCGCGCCACTATGATCGGCACAGCAAAACCCCGCCGCACTGCCATGATTTGTCATCCAGCCCACCTTGACTGTTATGATATAACGTTAGATATGTCTCGTTATCTTGTAACACAAGGAGGATCGGATGCGCTACTCCCTCGCTTTGGCCTGTGCCATGTTTGGAACCCCGCTGGCTGCGGAGAATTTGCGGGTGATGACAGATATGCCCGCCACACATTCGCTTGTCGCAATGGTCATGGGCGATGTCGGCGCGCCCGAACTGTTGCTCGACCGCGGGGGCGACCCGCATTCCTTCCAACTTCGCCCGACACAAGCGCGCGATTTGGCCGAAGCGGATCTGATCTTCTGGATGGGCGAAGAGCTTACCCCATGGCTTGCCCGCGCGCTGTCCGGGGTAGAGGCGCGCGGCGAAGTGGTAACCCTGCTTGAGGCCTCCGGCCTGCATCTGCAGGATTTTCGCCACGGCCATGATCATGGGCATGACGACCACGGTCACGCGCATGACGACCACGGCCACGCGCACGACGATCACGGTCACTCCCATGACGACCACGGCCACGCGCATGACGATCACGGTCACTCCCACGACGACCACGGTCACTCCCACGACGATCACGGTCACTCCCATGACGACCACGGCCACGCGCATGACGACCACGGCCACGCGCATGACGACCACGGCCACGCGCATGACGACCACGGTCACTCCCATGACGACCACGGCCACGCGCATGACGACCACGGTCACTCCCATGACGACCACGGCCACACGCATGATGATCATGACCATGCCCATGACGGGCTTGATCCGCATGCCTGGATGCACACTGGCAATGCGAAGCGCTGGCTGGAGGTGATCGCAGCCGAACTGGCCGGGCATGACCCGGAAAATGCAGAGGTCTTCAGGGCCAATGCCGCCGCAGCGCAGGAGAGTATCGCCGCGCTGGAGGCAGAGATCACGGAGATTCTGCAGCCAGTCGGCACTGCACCGCTCGTGGTGTTCCATGATGCCTATGGCTATCTGGAGCACCAGTTCGGGCTCAATATCGCAGGCACGATTGCACTCGGAGATGCCGCAGCCCCCGGAGCGCAGCGCCTGAGCGAGTTGCGCAGCCAGCTTCGGGCAGGTGGCGTGGTCTGTATCTTCCCTGAGGTGAACCATTCGTCGCGCTATGTCGACGTTGTGGTTGAAGGCACAGGCGTGCGCGTGGGTGCCGAGCTAGACCCGGCCGGCGTGCTGCTCGACCCCGGCGCAGAGCTTTACCCCGCCCTGATGCGCGATCTGGCAAATGCGATTGCGGATTGCGTCGCAGAGTGATACACTTTTAGTTGCGCTGGAATTATTTTCGATCAACCCTCGGTTTTTCGGGGGTTTTTCGTGTTTCGCGCGCGAAACAATGCTGCCTGCCGGATCGCTGAATATCATATTCAAGTCTTGCAATGTTTATGGCGAAGTCTATATATCGGCTCAATCCCGTCTGCTCTGGCAGACAGCCCTCACAACCCGATACAGGCTTCCCGACATGCTTGACCGCGCTCTGCCCTTTCTGACATGGGCCCGCACCTATTCCCGTTCCGACATGAGCAATGACCTGATCGCCGCGATGGTGGTCACGATCATGCTGGTCCCGCAAGCGATGGCCTATGCCATGCTCGCGGGCCTGCCACCGCAGGCAGGGCTTTATGGCGCGATGCTGCCGCTTCTGCTCTATGCGCTGTTTGGCTCTTCCAGCGCGCTGGCAGTGGGGCCTGTTGCCGTGGTCGCGCTGATGACAGCGGCAGCGGCCGGCAGTGTGGCAGCAGCGGGCAGCGAGGGCTATCATCTGGCGGCCCTCTGGATCGCTCTTCTCTCAGGCGCGATGATGCTGGCTCTGGGGCTGATGCGGCTGGGGTTTCTCGCGAATTTCCTCAGCCATCCGGTGATCTCTGGCTTCATCACGGCGGCAGGCATTCTCATTGCCTCGAGCCAGTTGCGCCACCTTCTGGGGGCCGATATCTCTGGCAAGACACTGCCCGAAGTGATCCCCTCGCTCATTGCCAATATCGGCACGCTTTCGCTGGCTACAGCGGCGCTCTCTGTTGCAACGCTTGGTTTTCTTTTCTGGTCGCGCACAGGGCTTGCCGCCTTGCTGATGCGCCTTGGCCTGTCATCACCGCTTGCCAAGCTTCTGGGCAAGACGGCGCTGCTGATCGCGGTTGTGACAACCACGCTTCTGGTCTGGGGGCTGGGACTGAACGCGCAAGGGGTCGCCATCGTGGGTGATATCCCGCGCGGGCTACCACAGATGGGGCTGCCTGCGCTTGATCTCGATCTCATACATCTGCTGCTCGCCCCTGCGCTGATGATCGCGATTGTCGGCTATGTGGAATCGATCTCGATCGCGCAGACGCTCGCCGCGAAAAAGCGCCAGTTCGTGGACCCGGACCGCGAATTGGTGGCACTTGGGCTCGCCAATCTGGGCGCAGGCGTGAGCAATGCGATGCCAGTCACAGGCGGGCTCTCGCGCTCCATCGTGAATTATGACGCCGGGGCAGCAACACCTGCGGCGGGTGCGATTACGGCGGTTCTGATCGGGATGGCCGTGCTGATGCTGACACCGCTGATGTTCTATCTGCCCCGCGCAACGCTGGCGGCGATCATCATCGTGGCGGTGGTGTCGTTGCTCGATTTCCGCGCCCTGCCCCGCACATTCGCCTATTCGCGCGCGGATGGGGCAGCGATGGCCGCGACAATGGCGGTGACGCTGCTCATCGGCGTGGAACAAGGGCTGCTTGCTGGCGTGGGGCTTTCGCTGCTGCTCTATCTCTTCCGCACCTCACGGCCACATATGGCCGTGGTCGGGCAAGTGCCGGGGACCGAGCATTTCCGCAATATCGAGCGTCATGCGGTCGTCACTGACCCTGCCATCTTCTCGATCCGGGTGGATGAATCGCTCTACTTCCCCAATGCCCGCGCGCTGGAGGATCGCATCGTGCAGGCCCTGGCCGAAGCGCCCGATCTGCGCCATGTCGTGCTGCAATGCAATGCTGTGAACTATATCGATGCCTCGGCGCTCGAAAGCCTCGAGGCGATCAATGCGCGGCTTCGGGAAGCAGATGTGCAGTTTCATCTGACCGAGGTGAAAGGCCCGGTCATGGATCAGCTCCAGCGCAGCCATCTTCTGCATGAACTCTCTGGTGATGTGTTCCTGACACAATTCGATGCGATGCAGGCGCTCTCACCCGAGATGACACAGGACTGTATGAAGCAGTCGCGCTGCGAAAATGCGCGTGTGCCGGTCTGAGCCTCTGCCCTGCCCTTGCCGCAGGCAAGGGCAGCGCCCTCGGGGCGTGGGGGGACGGGTGGGTGGGCGCGGCCCGAGGGCGCTTTTCTTCGCCCACAGGCAGCGCAGACATCAAAGAGACGCCCCCAAACGAAAAACGGCGCCGCATTGCGGCGCCGTTTTACTTGATGGCTTGGCCGAAAGATCAGCCCTGCATCTTGGCCACTTCTTCGGCGAAATTCTCTTCGGCCTTCTCGATGCCTTCTCCAACGCCCATGCGGATATAGCCGAGGATCTCGACACCCGCATCCTTGGCCGCCTGTGCGACCGTGACATCGGGGTTCATGACAAATTTCTGGTTCACCAGTGTGTTTTCTTCCAGAAACTTCTTCATCCGGCCGGGGATGATGTTGTTCTGGATCACAGCTTCGGGCTTGGGCTTGTCGGCAGTGGCATTCTCTTCCAGCGCCTTTTGCGTCTGCACTGTGCGCTCACGCTCAACCAGCGCCGGATCAAGCGCGGCCTCATCAAGCGCCAGCGGGCTCGAGGCAGCGATATGCATCGCGATCTGCTTGCCGATGCCGTTATCTGCGCCTTTCAGCGCGACCAGCACACCGATCTTGCCCAGACCATCGGCGGCAGCGTTATGCACATAAGATGCCACAGACTCGCCTTCGATCTTCTCCATGCGCCGCAGCGTCATGTTCTCACCGATCTTCGCAATCGCATCGGTCAGCACAGTCGCGACGGGCTTGCCATCGATCTCGGCGGTTTTCAGCGCCTCGACATCAGTCACAGCAAGCGCGGCCTTCGTAATGCCCGCAACCATGCCCTGAAATTCAGCATTCTTGGCCACGAAATCAGTCTCGGAATTGATCTCGACCGCAGCGCCGGTGCCACCATCCACTGCAATACCAACGAGCCCCTCAGCGGCAACGCGGTCCGCTTTTTTCGCGGCTTTCGCAAGGCCCTTGGTGCGCAGCCAGTCAAGCGCTGCTTCCATGTCGCCATTGGTTTCGGTGAGCGCCTTCTTGGCATCCATCATGCCAGCGCCAGTTGATTCGCGCAGTTCCTTCACCATTGCAGCGGTGATTGTCATAACTCATGTCTCCTGCAGAATGGGGTATGACAGGGGTCTTCCACCCCTGCCATGAAATCATGTCGGTCTGATGACGGCTCAGGCCTCGGAGGTCTCGACACCGGCTTCGGCCAGAACTTCCTCAACCGGGGCTTCTTCCAGCGCGCCAAGGTCGATGCCTGCTGCACCCATTTGCGCGCTCATCCCGTCAAGGGCAGAACGCGAGGCCAGATCGCAATAGAGCGCGATGGCACGGGCAGCGTCGTCATTGCCGGGGATGATGTAATCCACGCCTTCGGGCGCGCAATTGGTATCAACGACAGCCACAACCGGGATGCCCAGTTTCTTGGCTTCGAGGATGGCGAGGTCTTCCTTGTTCACATCAATGACAAACAGAAGGCTCGGCAAGCCGTTCATCTCGCGGATACCGCCCAGCGAAGCTTGCAGCTTGGCCTGCTCGCGCTCCATGCCCAGACGCTCTTTCTTGGTCAGGCCCCCAGCGCCGCTTTCCAGTTGTTCGTCAAGCGACTTGAGACGCTGGATCGACTGCGAAACGGTTTTCCAGTTGGTCAGCGTGCCACCCAGCCAGCGGTGGTTCATGTAAAACTGTGCCGAACGCTCTGCGGCCTCGGCAATCGCCTTGGAGGCCTGACGCTTGGTGCCGACAAAGAGGATCGAGCCGCCCTTGGCCACGGTTTCGCGGATGACATTCAGCGCAGCATCGAGCAGCGGAACAGTCTGGGTGAGATCGATGATGTGGATCCCGTTGCGCTCGCCGTAAATATACGGGCCCATGCGCGGGTTCCAGCGCTGGGTCTGGTGGCCGAAGTGAACGCCAGCTTCAAGAAGCTGACGCAGCGAGAATTCAGGAAGCGCCATATCGTTTTCCTTTCCGGTTTGCGCCTGAGCAGAGGGTTTCGAAAGGCCGCATGAGCGACACCTCAACCGGTGGACTTGCGGGGGCTGTCTGTCCCGCCTCGCCCGACCTCTGCCTGTGAAGTGGCGCTGCCTTAGCTCCTGTCCGGGCGGAATGCAAGGGGTGCGGGGCGCGCGGGCTCAGGAAAAAGCGGCTGTAAGCGCAAGTTCGACCATTTCGCCGAAACTGCGCTCGCGCTCGGAGGCGGGCAGCGCCTCTTGCGTCAGCAGATGGTCGGAAATGGTGAGGACGGCCAGCGCGCGGGCATTGTGGCGGGCGGCGACGGCGTAGAGCTCGGCCGCCTCCATCTCGACGCAGAGAACCCCGTGGCGCTGCATGATCTCGTTGAGATCGGAGCGCTCGTCATAGAACACATCCGAGGAATAGATATTGCCGACATGCACGCGCGCGCCTGTTGCCTGCGCCGCATTATAGGCCGCATGCAGCAGGCCGAAATCGGCGCAGGGCGCGAAATTCAGCTCGCGAAATATCCCGCGCGAGGGGGTGGACAGCGTGGTGCAGGCCTGTGCCAGCACGATGTCGCGAATACCCACCTGCGGCTGCATCGCCCCGGCAGAGCCGATGCGGATGAGCGTTTTCGCGCCGTAATCGCGGATCAGCTCATTGGCATAGATCGACAGCGACGGCATGCCCATGCCCGAGCCATGGATGGTGACACGATGCCCGCGCCATGTGCCAGTATAGCCCAGCATTCCGCGCACCTGATTGATGCAGATGGCATCTTCCAGAAACCGCTCGGCGGCCCATTTGGCGCGCAGCGGATCACCGGGCATGAGCACGGTTTCGGCAATTTCGCCCGGTTTCGCGCCGATATGAATGGTCATAATTGCCCCCAGATGGAATCCAGCCGCCAGATTGCCCCCTTCCCTGCCCCGGCGCAAGCACCTATAGATCGGACGCAGGAACCAAGTGGGAGCTCAGGATGCGCAAGGCGAGTATTTCGCGCAAGACCAGCGAGACGGAAATCTCCGTCGCGATCAATCTGGATGGCACGGGTGTGTATAGCTGCCGCACGGGTGTGGGGTTTTTCGACCATATGCTCGACCAGCTTGCCCGCCATGCGCTGATCGATATCGAAATCACCGCCAAGGGCGATCTGCATATCGACGATCATCACACAGTCGAGGATTGCGGCATCGCGCTGGGGCAGGCCTTCGCGCAGGCTCTGGGCGAGAAGCGCGGGATACGGCGCTACGGGGCCTGCCATCTGGCGATGGATGATGCGCTTCTGCGCTGCGCGCTCGATCTCTCGGGGCGGCCCTATCTGGTGTGGAATGTGGAGTTTCCTTGCGCAAAGATCGGGAGCTTTGACACTGAACTGGTACGCGAGTTCTTTCAGGCGCTCTCCACCCATGGCGGGATTACGCTGCATATGGACAAGCTGCATGGGATAAATGCCCATCACATCGCCGAGGCGGCGTTCAAGGCCTGCGCGCGAGCCCTGCGCGAGGCGGTGGAGCCGGACCCGCGCAAGGGCGATGCGATCCCCTCGACCAAGGGGGCGTTGTGAGGGGCGCATGCTGACAGTTCTGGTCGATTACGAGAGCGGCAATCTGCATTCTGCCGAGAAAGCCTTTCAGCGCATGGCGCAGGAGGTGGGGGGCGGCAATGTGATCGTGAGCGCGCGCGCAGAAGATGTGGCGCGCGCAGATCGGATCGTGCTGCCGGGGGATGGCGCGTTTCCCGCCTGTCGTCGGGCTTTGGGCGCGGTTGACGGGATGGTGGAGGCGCTCGAAGAGGCCGTGTTAGCCCGCGCAGTGCCTTTCATGGGGATCTGCGTGGGCATGCAGATGCTGGCCACGATCGGGCGCGAATATGAGGATGTGGCGGGGCTTGACTGGATCGGAGGCGAGATCACGCGGATCGTGCCTGCGGATGGCGCTCTGAAAGTGCCGCATATGGGTTGGAATGATCTGGTGCTGGATCATCGGCATCCGGTGCTGGAGGGCGTAACGAGCGGGGATCACGCTTATTTCGTGCATTCATATCAGTTTCATGTGGCAGATCCGGCGCATTTGCTGGCGCATGTGGAATATGGCGGGCCGGTGACAGCCATTGTCGCGCGGGGGACGATCATCGGCACGCAGTTTCACCCCGAGAAATCGCAGGCGACCGGGTTGAGGATGATCGCGAATTTTCTGCGCTGGCGGCCTTGAGGCGCGGTCGTTCGGGGGGCTTTGCCCCCCGGTCGGCAAGCCGCCCTCCCCCCAGGATATTTGGACAAGGATGAAAGCGAGATGGTGACAGAAGCTGACGAAGGCGGCGGGGCGCGGATTGCGAAAGTGCTGGCGCGCGCGGGTTTGGCCTCGCGCAGGCAGGCCGAAGTGATGATCGCCGAGGGGCGCGTTAAGGTTAATGGAAAGCTGATCGAGAGCCCGGCGCTGAATGTGGGGCCGCATGACCGGATCACAGTGGATGGCAAGCCCCTGCCCGCACCCGAGCCTGCGCGGCTTTGGCTGTATCACAAGCCCCTTGGGCTGGTCACGAGCACGCGCGATGATGAGGGGCGGCCGACAGTGTTCGAGGCGCTGCCGGAGGGGATGCCGCGCGTGGTCTCTGTGGGACGGCTCGATCTGAATTCGGAGGGGTTGCTGCTGCTGACCAATGATGGCGCGCTCAAGCGCAGGCTGGAATTGCCCTCGACCGGCTGGTTGCGCAAATACAGGGTGCGGGTGAATGGCGCGCCAAGCGAGGAGATGCTGGCGCCCTTGCGGGCCGGTGTGGTGATCGAGGGTGAGCGGTTCTTGCCGATGATCGTGAGTATCGACCGCCAGCAGGGCGCGAATGCCTGGCTGACCATCGGAATCCGCGAGGGGCGCAACCGCGAGATCCGGCGCGCGCTGGCGCATGTGGGGCTCAGCGTGAACCGGCTGATCCGGGTGAGCTATGGGCCTTTCCAGCTCGGCACGCTTGCGAAAGGTGCAGTCGAGGAGGTCAAGCCGCGCGTTTTGCGCGAGCAACTGGGAGAAGCTCAAGGCGCAGAAACGGCCCGCGCAGCGCGCCCTGCGCGCAAGGCTGCCCCAAGATCAGATCGCCGGCCTGTTGCGCGCAAGACAGGCGGCAAAGCTCCGAAATCCGCGCGTTGAGGCGGCGACAGGAGTATCCGGCTTGCATTATAGGGACTCGCTTGCGAGACTGCTTTCTGAGGTCGGCGTATCTTTTTTCTGATCCGCTCATTACCTATATGCGCGGTGTCCATGTTTCGGGAGTGTCTGAATGTCATCCACAGGATTGCAGAAAACCGCTTTTGCCCTGTTGATGGCGCTCATGCTCTATGTCGCGATTGTCGGGGGTTGAGAGATGAGCCAGCGATTTGGCGGGCGCTACAGCCCTGACGCACGCGTGACCAGCCCGACCCCCGCTCCGCGCCCGCATCCTGTGGGCGCGCGGGTCAATCTCTTGTTCGTGATCCCCTTCGCTTTCGCGATCAAGGCGTTCTTTCAGGAACCTTTCGGCCTTGCGCTGCATCTGGGCGCGTTCGCGGCACTGATGCTGGCTGCATGGCTGACGCGCGAGGGCGTTCTGGCGGAGGCAGCCTATGACGCGCGCAAGGTTGCACGCCGCCCGGCGATCCCGCGCAAGATTTTTGGCGCGGTGCTCACAGGGCTTGGGCTCGGCGCTGCCGGACTGAGCGCCGGGCTGGGGGCTGCGGTGATTTTTGCCGTGCTGGGCGCTGTGTTGCATTTTGCCGCCTTCGGGCCTGATCCGCTGCGCGACAAGGGCATGGAGGGGATCGACGCGTTCCAGACAGACCGCGCGGCGCGCGCTGTGGAAGAGGCGGAAAACCATCTGGGTGCGATGAATGATGCCATCCGTCGCACCAATGAACGCGCGCTTGTGCGACGGGTGGAGGCTTTCACGGCCAATATCCGCCCGCTCTTTCGCGCAGTGGAGAATGATCCGCGCAAACTCAATGCCGCGCGGCGTTATCTGGGGATCTATCTGACCGGGGTGCGTGATGCGACAGTGAAATTCAGTGATCTCTATGCGCGCAACCGCGATGCAGAGGCGCGGGCCGAATATGAGGCGCTTCTGGATGATCTGGAAAACCGCTTCGCGTTGCGGCGCGAAGCATTGCTGGCCAATGACCGGACGGATCTGGAGATCGAGATCGAAGTGCTGCGCGAACGGCTGGAGCGCGAGGGGCTGCGCCCGGACGCCTGACAAACAGTTACATTCTGGAATTAATAAACGCCAAATAGGATAACAGAGAGGGAAGACCATGTCACAATTGATCCGGGAACAGGCTGAACAGCTGACCGATGAAATTACCCGATTGGTGGAAACGCCGTTGGCAGAGCCCTCGACGGCGCTTGTGCCGCTGGAGAAAGCGCCAGCGCAGGAGGCCGAGGCGATCCGCTCGCGCATGGGCGAGATCGATATGGGTCAGACCAGCACGATCATCGGCTTCGGGTCCCGGGCGCAGATGGAGTTGCAGCAGATCAGCCAGTCCATGCTGGCGGATGTGAAGAACAAGGATCTTGGCCCTGCGGGTGACGGGCTTCGCGAGATGGTCTCCACTCTGCGCGGCTTTTCGGTGAGCGAACTGGACACGCGGCGCAAGCGCAGCTGGTGGGAACGCCTGACCGGCAAGGCCGCGCCGCTGGTGCAGTTTCAGGAGCGCTTCAACACTGTTCAGAGCCAGATCGACCGGATCACGGGCAATCTGCTCAACCATGAGACAGTGCTGCTGAAAGACATCAAGGCGCTCGACAAGCTCTATGAGAAGACGCTCGATTTCTATCATGAACTGGCGCTCTACATTGCAGCGGGTGAGGCCAAGCTCAAGGAACTGGACGCAACCGATATTCCGGCCAAGGAAGCCGAGGTCGAGGCCGCGCCCGAGAATGACAAGGTGCTCAAAGCGCAGGAATTGCGCGATCTGCGCGCGGCGCGCGATGATCTGGAGCGGCGCGTGCATGATCTGAAGCTGACGCGGCAGGTCACCATGCAGAGCCTGCCCTCGATCCGGCTGGTGCAGGAAAACGACAAATCGCTTGTCACCAAGATCAACTCGACCTTGGTGAACACTGTGCCGCTGTGGGAAACACAGCTTGCGCAGGCGCTCACGATCCAGCGGTCACGCGAAGCGGCGCAGGCGGTGCGCGCGGCCAATGATCTGACCAATGAGCTGCTGACCGCGAATGCCGAAAACCTGCGCGAGGCCAATCGCGAGGTGCGCGAGGAGATCGAGCGCGGAGTGTTCGATATCGACGCCGTACGCAAGGCCAATGAGACGCTGATCGCGACCATTGAGGACAGTCTGCAGATCGCCGATGAGGGCCGTGCGAAACGGGCGGCGGCAGAGGAAGAGCTGACCAAGATGGAGGCAGAACTGCGCCAGTCGCTCTCTGCGGCGCAGGCACGAGGCGACGGGGCCGTGCAGGACGCGACCTCATGAGCATATGTCCGTGATCTCGGATATCGGGCGTCTGCAATCGGGACGATTGCGACCGCGCCTCCTGGCGGGGCTGGGCGCTGCTGCCTTTGCGGCGGCCTGCGCAACACTGGAGCCCGAGGCCGAGATTGCGGTACCCGAGCCAAGACCTGCGGCGGCAGCGATACCGACGCAGATCGAATTGCCCGAAATGGATGACGCGGTTGCCGCGCATTTTCAGGCGCTCGAAGCGCAGCGCCTGAGCAATGGATTGTTGCGCCGCGAACGCGCCCCGCGCGATCTGCCTTTTTCGATCCGGGATCTCGAAGAAGTCTTCGTGCGGGTTGCGCTTTATGATGAATATGTCTTCGCAGGGTCGCGCGTGATAGAGCGCGCAACGCCCTCGAACCTGCGGCGGTGGGAGCGCCCTGTGCGCATGGAACTGACCTTTGGAAACTCGGTTCCTGAAAGCATCCGGCGTGCAGACCGCAATCTTGTGGCGCGTTATGCAAACCGCCTTGGCGGGCTGACTGGTCATCCTGTCAGCACAGTGGAGCGCGGGGGGAATTTCCATGTGCTTGTGATGAGCGAAGCCGAGCGGCGCGCCAGTGCGCCGCTATTGCGGCGCTTGGTGCCGGGGATTGATGATGTGACGGTCAATCTGGTGGAGAACATGCCGCTGACTGTCTCTTGTCTTGTGCTGGCCTTCTCGCGCAGCGGCACTGATGTCTATACCGAGGCCGTGGCTGTCATTCGCGCCGAACTGCCTGATCTGTCGCGCCATGCTTGCTATTTCGAGGAATTGGCGCAAGGGATGGGCCTGCCCAATGACAGCACGCGCGCGCGCCCGTCACTCTTCAATGACACGGCAGAATTTGCCGTGCTGACGGCCCTCGACGAACAGCTTTTGCGCATTCTGTACGACCCGCGCCTTGAGCCCGGAATGCGCGAGGCGCAGGCACGGCCGATTGTGCGGCGGATTGCAGAGGAATTGATGGGCGGATCGAGTTAGGCCATACTGCCCTTCTGATCATGTAACGGCGAATTAAGGTGAGACCATGGTATTCAACTTTCTCAAGGGCCAGTTCATCGATGTCATCGAATGGACCGACGATAGCCGTAACACGATGGTCTATCGCTTCGAGCGCTATGGCAATGAGATCAAATACGGCGCGAAGCTGACTGTCCGTGAGGGGCAGGTCGCGGTATTCGTGCATGAGGGACAGCTGGCGGATGTGTTCGGGCCCGGGCTCTATATGCTCGAAACGAACAACATGCCGATCATGACCACGCTCCAGCACTGGGATCATGGCTTCAGCTCACCCTTCAAATCGGAGATCTATTTCGTCAACACACGCCGTTTTGCCGGGCTGAAATGGGGCACGCAAAACCCGGTGATGCTGCGTGATCCGGAATTCGGGCCACTCAGGCTGCGCGCGTTCGGCTCCTATGCTGTGCGGGTCGAGGATGCCGCGACCTTCATGCGCGAGATCGTTGGCACCGATGGCGATTTCACGCAGGAAAAGATCGCGGGCCAGATCCGCAATATCGTGGTGCAGAAGGTCAGCCGCGTGCTGGCCGCAAGCGGGATCCCGGCGCTGGATATGGCGGCGAACACGAAGGATCTCTCGGATGTGGTGGGCAAGGCGATTGCACCGACGCTTGCGGAATACGGGCTTGCGATGCCCGAGCTCTATATCGAGAATATCTCGCTGCCGCCCGAAGTGGAGAAAGTGCTCGATCAGCGCACCAGCATGGGGATTGTGGGAGATCTGAACAAATACACCCAGTTCTCTGCTGCGCAGGCCATGCAGAAGGCCGCCGAGGGCGGTGAAAGTGGCATGGGCACCGGGCTTGGCGCAGGCATGGGCATGGGTATGGGGATGGGCATGGCGCAGGCCATGGGTCAGGCGATGGGCGGGCAAGCTGCGCCTGCGGCGGGCTCTGCGCCCCCGCCCCCGCCGCCGCCTGCTGCCGAGACGATGTGGCACATCGCCG
>SLDY01000124.1 GCA_007125005.1 Natronohydrobacter sp. | reverse complement strand
GGCAGTCTCCTTGGGCTTAGTCGGGATATGCGCACTGCCCCGCGCCGTGTCAAGCCGCGCCCCTTGACAGCAAGCTGCCGGCTGCTCAGCTTGCGGTGCGGCAGACAGGAGAGACAATGTATTTTGCATCCGACAACACATCAGGTGTTCCCGAGCGAATTCTCGAAGCGCTTGGCCGAGCCAATGATGGCTTTTCGCCAGGATATGGAACCGACCCGCTCATGGATGCGCTTCGTCAACGACTTCGCGAAGTCTTCGAGGCGCCGGATGCAGAAGTTTTCCTCGTTGCCACCGGCACGGCAGCCAACGCATTGGCACTGGCAACCCTCACGCCACCTTGGGGCGCGATCTATTGTCACCCGCTGGCACATATCGAGGTCGATGAATGCGGCGCTCCCGAATTCTACACAAGCGGCGCGAAACTTGTCCATGTTCCGGGAGAAAATGGCAAGATCGACCCGGATGCGCTCGCGGATACGCTGACACAATCGGGGCGGGGCGTGGTTCACAATGTGCAACCGGGTGCGTTGAGTCTTACCAACCTGACCGAATGCGGAACGCTTTATCGCGCGGATGAAATCGCAGCCCTGAGTTCTGTGGCGAAGGCGCATGGCCTGCCAGTGCATCTTGACGGTGCGCGCTTTGCGAATGCGCTCGTAGCCGAGGGGTGCAGCCCTGCAGAGTTAAGCTGGCGCGCAGGGGTGGAGGCTCTCGCGCTTGGTGGCACGAAAAATGGCCTGATGGGCGTGGAAGCCGTGATCCTGTTTGACCCCTCGCGTGCGTGGGAATTCCAGCTCAGGCGCAAACGGGCCGGCCATCTCTGGTCAAAACACCGGTTTCTGTCTGCACAGGTCTTGGCTTGGCTTGAGAACGGGTTTTGGCTTGAATTGGCGGAACATGCCAACCATATGGCGGCGCGCCTTGAGGACGGGCTGTCAGACCTAGCGCCCCTGGTCTATCCACGACAAGGAAATATGCTTTTTGTGCGCCTCTCGGAGGAACAACATTTCAAATTGCAAGCAGCCGGTGCGCAGTTTTTCTCTTCAAAGGGCGGACAGAGCGCATCCAGCCCCGCCCCCGACGGCATCACTGCCCGGCTGGTCTGTTCATGGAACACGACGCATGAAGATGTAGATGCATTCCTGAGGGCGCTGAAAAATCCATAATTCCACAGATACGATACCCCGTGCGCGGATGGCATAAACTGTCGCCAGAAAAGTTCCAGCATGATTTTGGTAGCCCCAACCCCCTGATGGAATGCTGCCCGCGTTTCGTGTCCTGAGACGTGGCCTTCCATAAAGGCAATGCCTCAATGGTTCTGGAAAATGCGAAGTTGAACCGAGGCCCCCCGATCACTATGTCTTCTGTAATGCAGCAGTTGGCGGAAGCGCAATTTAAGCCTTAGTAAGTTGATCCGATTGCACTCAGCGCTAAACTTTTGCGGCAGTAATCGTGACAGGAGGCGGTCCGGTATGCAAAGCCGCTCGGCCAGAGGCCATTCATATTTCTGGCGCATTATCTCGCTGATGGCTGTCGCTCTCGGCTTGTTCGGTCTTGCGCTGCAGGCTGAAATCGATGGCAACGCGGGCCATGCGCTGGTGCTGGAACTCGATGGCGCGGTAAGTCCGGCTACAGCAGATTATCTGATCCGCGGCATAGAGACGGCACATGAGGATGGAGCGGGTCTGATAATACTGCGCATGGATACTCCCGGTGGTCTTGTGACGTCTACACGCGATATCAATCGGGCAATCCTAAACTCACCGGTGCCCGTTGCTACTTTTGTGTCACCCTCGGGGGCGCGCGCTGCCAGCGCAGGCACTTTCATCATGTATGCGAGCCATCTGGCAGTCATGGCTCCCGGCACCTCTGTGGGTGCAGCAACGCCGGTCAGTCTTGGCGGCGGCGGTGGGCTGCCGTTTCAGGATGATCCGGCCGCAGATGACGACGATGCAACTGACCCCGAGAATGAAGCGCGGCGCAGCCCTGAGCCATCCAATCCCGGCATGGTCAAGGCAATCAATGATGCAGTGGCACAAATACGGACGCTTGCCGAAATCCATGGACGCAACGCCGATTGGGGAGAGCGCGCAGTGCGCGACGCCGCCACGCTCACCGCCAGTGCAGCGGTGGCCGAAAATGTAGCAGACTTCACGGCCCGCGATCTTACAGAATTGCTGGATCTCGCCCATGGGCGGGTGGTCCAACTTGATGGTGAAGACTTCGTTCTTGATACCGAGCACCTCAGCATCGTGATGCTGGAACCGGATTGGCGCACACAGCTTCTATCAATCATTGCAGACCCTAACGTTGCACTTTTCCTGATGATCATCGGATTTTACGGGATTGTCTTTGAGTTGCTCAATCCTGGGGCACTGTTTCCGGGCACCATTGGAGGCATCAGTCTGATCTTGGGCATGTTCGCATTGTCCATCCTGCCATTCAACCTTGCTGGACTGGCGTTGATCGGGCTCGGATTGTTACTTGTCCTTGCCGAGGCTTTCAGTCCGTCTTTCGGCATTCTTGGCATCGGCGGCGCGGTTGCAATCGTCACCGGTGGGCTTTTTCTGTTTGATTCCGAAGTTCCCGGTCTTGAGCCATCAATACCTGCGCTTGCGGCAATCGCTATCACTTCTTTGGGATTCTCTTTGCTCATCGCAAGACTTGGCTGGAAGGTTCACAAGCGCAAAGTGACAACAGGCAGTGCCGATCTGATCGGGGCCAAGGCTGTCGTGCAGGACTGGTCAGCCGAAAAGGGGCATGTGTTTGTTCATGGCGAGCGCTGGAATGCGCGAGCGGATCACACTCTGGAGAAGGGTGAAGACGTCATTGTCACCGGAATAGACGGGCTTGTTCTCAAGGTCATACCAACCAACAGAAATGGCTGAAGACCCGGACCCACTCGGCTGACCCAGCATAGTGGTCAGATGTGAAAGGAGAGATCAATGGGAGTTTTCGATATCTTGGCCGATCTGGGTTTCCTGATCGTGCTGATTGTACTGGTGCTGCTGTTTCTTGCATCGGCGATCAAGGTCTTGCGCGAATATGAGCGTGCTGTCGTGTTCACACTCGGGCGATTCAGCGGGGTTAAGGGTCCGGGCCTGATCCTCATCATCCCAGTCATCCAGCAAGCCGTTCGGACAGATTTGCGCGTGCGGGTACTGGATGTCCCGAGTCAGGATGTGATCAGTCAGGACAACGTTTCGGTGCGCGTCAACGCGGTGGTCTATTTCCGGGTAGTTGATCCGGAAAAAGCAACAATCCAGGTTGAGAACTTCATGCAGGCGACATCAGAGCTTTCGCAGACAACATTACGTTCAGTGCTCGGGAAGCATGATCTGGATGAAATGCTGTCTGAGCGAGAGCAATTGAACAACGATATTCAGGAAATCCTCGATTCACAAACCGATGCTTGGGGGATCAAGGTTGCCAATGTGGAAATCAAGCATGTTGATATCAATGAATCAATGATCCGCGCCATCGCCCGTCAGGCAGAGGCAGAACGCGAAAGGCGTGCAAAAGTGATTCATGCCGATGGAGAACAACAAGCGGCTTCGAAACTGCTTGAAGCGGCACAGATCCTCAGCGCCGAACCAGGCGCCATGCAATTGCGCTATCTCTCGACATTGGCGACGATAGGTGCCGAGAAAAATTCGACCATTGTGTTCCCTTTCCCAACAGAGTTGGCTTCACTACTCAAGCAGTTTGAAAAGAAATGACACGATAGCAGCGCTGGCGCTGATGCCTGTATGGGACAGTAAGCGCCAGTTCTGAACCGGCTCACTCCATTTCGCCGAGATGGTCGCGTCCGCGCGCGTCTTCCACCTCGATCACCCAAAGGTCAGGATCAAACCCTCGTTGCCGGGCAATGGCGTCATCAACCTCTCGCTCGCAGCCTTCGCAAAGTACCTGCCACCTCCGGGTGCCGGTTTTCAGATCGTATTCGCGCATGTGGGCACGGGCACGACCATCCATCCATGCGAGCTTTACCAATACAGCACCTGCGGTTTCATCGCCGCGCGCAATGACATAAGCTGGTATTCCTTCAAGCTGAAGACGGCGCAAATAGGCTGAAACCCATATCCCGGACGCAAGTCGGGCACTCATTGGTTGCCGTCGCGAAACTCCAGACCCATCTCTGAATAGCGCTCTGCATCTTCCTGCCAGTTCTCGCGCACCTTGACCTGAAGAAACAGATGCACAGGGCGATCAAGAAACTCGGCAATCTCCTGCCGCGCGGCGGTTGAAATCGCCTTGATCGTCTCGCCCTTATTGCCAAGCACGATGCCTTTGTGACCATCACGCATGACGAATATCACCTGATCTATGCGAACGGAGCCATCCTTGCGCTCTTGCCACTGCTCGGTCTCGACCGTCAGCTGATAGGGCAATTCTTCATGCAGTCGCAGTGTGAGTTTTTCGCGCGTCATTTCAGCGGCAATCATGCGCAAGGGCAAATCGGCGATCTGATCCTCAGGATAGAGCCACGGGCCTTCTGGAAGTTGCCCCGCGAGCCATCGGCGCAGATCATCGACACCATGGCCTTTCTCGGCCGAGATCATGAAGGTTTGCTCGAATGGATAAGCGTCGTTGAGCTTTGCAGAAAGCGCAAGTAAGGTCTCGGCTTTCACGCGATCAATCTTGTTGACAGCAAGTGCCACCTTCTGGTTAGGCGTCACGCGCTCCTTCAGCGCATCAATGATTGCCTCAGTGCCCTCGGTCAACCCGCGATGCGCTTCAACAAGCAGCACGATGATATCGGCATCAGCGGCCCCGCCCCACGCAGCCGCCACCATTGCGCGATCAAGCCTGCGGCGTGGACGAAAAAGCCCCGGAGTATCGACAAAAACAATCTGTGCGGCACCCTCCAAGGCAACTCCGCGAATCCGAGTGCGGGTGGTTTGCACCTTATGCGTGACTATCGAGACTTTTGCTCCGACCATGCGGTTTGTCAGCGTGGATTTGCCGGCATTTGGTTCGCCGATAAGGGCCACAAAGCCTGCACGGGTTGGGGATTGTATCATGTCTCGGTCTCTACTCTATCAAGAAGCGCGCGTGCTGCGAGTTGTTCTGCCTGACGCTTGGAGCCCGCCCGCGCACGTGCAGCTTCTCCGTTTTCGAGCTTTGCCTCTATCGTAAATTCCGGCGCATGGTCCGGGCCGGCTCGTCCGACCTCGACGTATCTCGGGGGCGTCTGGCCGCGGGCCTGCGCCCATTCCTGAAGCATTGTCTTGGCGTCACGTGCGTCCTCGTCCACAGTGGATACTCGATCGCCCCAGTGCCGCAGAATCAACGAGCGGGCAGCCTCGAAGCCTTCATCCAGATAGACGGCAGTAATCACCGCCTCCATCGCATCAGCCAGGATTGCGTCCTTGCGACGACCACCTGAGAGCATCTCCGAGCGCCCCAACTTTAACGCAGCGCCCAGATCGAGTGCGCGCGCCACTTCTGCACAACTCTCCTTGCGCACAAGCGCATTGAAACGCGGTGCGAGTTGCCCTTCTGTCGCGCTCTTGTCAGCCTTGAGCAAGGCTTCAGCCATCACCAGCCCCAGCACCCGGTCGCCCAGAAATTCGAAACGCTGATTATCAGGCCGCGCTGGCGAGGACATTGAGGGATGCGTCAGCGCCCGGTGCAGCAACTCCGGGCGTTTGAAATTGTGACCGAGCCTTGCCGCAAACGCGACCATGTCCGAAGAAAGCTTCACTGCAGCCTCTCGAAGAAGCGATCCCCGCGCCAGGTCCAGAAGAAGAACAGCGACCGCCCCTCGGCAGAAAAGACAACATGGCGCGCCCTCCCGATCAGATGGTCAAACGGAACCATACCCACACCGCCGAGCTGTCGCGGGGCACGGCTATCGAGTGAATTGTCGCGATTATCGCCGATGAAAAAGAAATGATCATCCGGCACAGTAAAGACAGGCGTGTTGTCACCCGGACCATTATCAACAATATTCAGCACCGGATAGCTCACACCATTGGGCAAGGTTTCGATAAAGCGCGATTTGCGGCATTCTCCCCCCTGCCCCACAGGTGCGTTCTCGCAGCGCGGGAACTGTCCGGCGCTTCCTTGGCGCTCGTATGTCTCGATGAAATCTCCGGCCGGTTCTTGCGGCACTTCTTCCCCATTCAGCCACAGGCGACCTTCACGCATCTGAACGCGATCACCCGGCATACCAATCAGACGTTTTATATAGTCGGCACCGGTTCCGGGATGACGAAACACGACGATATCTCCGCGCTCAGGATCAGACGCAAAAATGCGTCCTTCAATCGGGCATAACCCGAAGGGACAGGAGTAACGCGAATAACCATAGGCCATCTTGTTCACGAAAAGGAAGTCACCGATCAGGAGTGTTTCCTTCATCGAGCCCGATGGAATCCAGAACGGCTGGAAGAACAATGTGCGAAACAGACCTGCGATAAGCAACGCATAGATAATGGTCTTGATATTTTCCCAAAGCCCGTCCTTCTTGCCATCAATCGCGCTCATGCTTTTTGTCCGTCTACAGCCCAAGGGTTGAGGGGCTACATGAGCGGGGGCGGCCATGGAGTCAAGCCAGACCGCAGGGCGCGCGCATCTGTGATGCACGAAAATTGGGGTTTTCATCAGCCGGGCGTCTGCTTATAGTCCTGCGCATGATGTCACGTTTAGCCATATCGCGCGCCATTGCGCCGCTGGCCTTCTCGGATCTGCTTCTTCTTAGCAGCCTCTGAGCGTGTCCCACTTGCGGGCGCGCCGCTCAGAGGTGAAAAGCGCCCCAACCGCAACACGCACAGACACGCATTTACAGGACAGAGCCATGACATCTTCCGCATCCGAGGCGCCCAGCCCGCAAGATCACGTTCTGATTTTTGACACAACGCTGCGCGACGGCGAGCAAAGCCCCGGCGCAACCATGACCCATGCCGAAAAGCTCGAAATCGCAGCGCTGTTGGACGAGATGGGTGTTGATATCATTGAGGCCGGTTTCCCGATCGCCTCTGAAGGTGATTTTCTGGCAGTCAGTGAAATTGCCAAGAACGCAAAAAACGCTGTCATCTGCGGCCTCTCGCGCGCGAATTTCGCCGACATTGACCGCTGCTGGGAGGCTGTGCGCCATGCAAAACGCCCGCGCATACACACTTTCATCGGCACATCGCCGCTCCATCGTGACATCACCGCACTCGATCAGGACGGGATGGTGAGCCGCATCCATGATACAGTTACCCATGCCCGAAATCTTTGCGACAATGTGCAATGGTCACCGATGGATGCGACTCGGACCGAGCGCGATTTCCTTTGCCGGGTTGTCGAAACCGCGATCAAGGCTGGGGCGACAACCATCAACATCCCCGACACGGTCGGATACACTTACCCTCGTGAGAGTGCCGATCTGATTGCTATGCTGCGCGAACGTGTGCCAGGTGCCGATGAAGTCATCTTCGCCACGCACTGCCATAATGATCTGGGCATGGCGACCGCCAATGCTCTGGCTGCGGTAGAGGCAGGCGCGCGCCAGATCGAATGCACGATCAACGGTCTGGGCGAGCGCGCGGGAAATACGGCGTTGGAAGAAGTCGTCATGGCGCTGAAAGTACGTAATGACATTTTGCCCTATCGCACCCGGATCGATACCACCAAGATCATGGGCATTTCGCGCATGGTTGCAGCTGTGTCGGGATTTCCGGTGCAGTATAACAAGGCCGTCGTGGGAAAGAACGCTTTCGCGCATGAATCTGGCATCCATCAGGACGGGATGCTCAAGAACAAGGAAACCTTCGAAATCATGCGCCCCGAAGATGTGGGGCTCGCGGCTACCAATCTGGTCATGGGCAAACATTCGGGTCGTGCCGCCTTGCGCGCGAAACTCTCGGAGCTTGGCTATGAATTGGGAGACAACCAGCTCAAGGACGTGTTTGTACGCTTCAAGGCACTCGCCGACCGCAAGAAGGAAGTCTATGACGACGATCTGATCGCGCTGATGGCAGAAGCCAGCATGGCAGACGAGGATGCCTATCTGCAAATCCGGCGCCTGCGTGTGATCTGCGGCACGGATGGACCACAGGAAGCTGAGCTGACCATGAGCATAGGCGGTGAAGAAAAATTCACTGACGCAACTGGCGATGGCCCCGTCGATGCAACTTTCAACGCAATCAAGATGCTCTTTGCGCATGACGCGCAACTTGATCTGTATCAGGTCCATGCCGTGACCGAAGGCACAGATGCGCAGGCCACGGTGAGCGTGCGGCTCAATCTCGACGGGGTGATCTACTCGGGGCAATCCTCGGATACAGACACGGTCGTTGCGTCTGCAAAAGCCTATGTCAACGCACTCAACCGGTTGGTCTTGCACCAGCACCGCGGGAATCTTTCTGCGCTGATGAGTTCAGCTGGCTGACAGCGCTCACCCATCCTGACTTGATGTTTCTGAGGCCGTTTCACTTGGATTGGCCTCAGAGCGTGTGACGATTAATCCGACTCAGGATTACCTGTTTGCATGGCGGATATGCGCGTCTGAGGCAGGCAAGCCACCCAACCAGTCGCGCTGCCGGGCCAGATGGTGCAGCTTAGCCCATAGCACCGCCCTGCCCCGATGCCGAAGATCAAAGCGCACCACGACCGAGAGAAGCAATGTCGATACCTCCGCTACGCCTGCAATCCCCGCAGCCTCCATCGTGGCGCGGAGGCCAAGGGCGGCGCGATTGGCGCTCTCAGTCAGATGGTCGGCTACATTTGTCAGAACTTCGTAAATGCCGAAATCCGAGAGACTGGCCGACATCTGCTTACGCGGGCCAGTCAGCGCAAGCTCTGCGGCAGATAGAGGGCGATTTGTGGCGCGGCGATCAAGGCAATTGCCATGAGGAACATGACCAAAACGAAAGGTATTGCACCAACCATCACCTCGGACATGGTGCCACTTCTCCGCGCCCCTTGCACAACATACAGATTAAGCCCCACAGGCGGTGTGATTAGCGCCATTTCAATCAGCAGGATCATAAGGATGCCGAACCAGACCGGATCATAGCCTTGCGCCAGCACCAGCGGCACGATGATCGGGATCGTGACGACCATCAGCGAAAGTGTTTCGATGAAGAAACCCAGCACGATATAGATCAGCACCACGACAAGGATCGTCCCCAGCGGCGTCAGTCCCAGCCCTTCCATGAAAGCCTGCAATTCGCGCCCCAGCCCGGCACTTGCCAGCGTGAAATTCAGGAAAGACGCCCCGATCACCACGAGCATGATCATGCTCGTGATCTTGACGGTCCCCAGCAGCGCTTGCGACAGCATCGACCAAGACAGCGATCCGAACAGAGCCGCGATGGCCAGCGCGCCTGCGACGCCCACAGCGGCGGCTTCGGTGGGGGTGGCCCAGCCTTTGTAGATAGAGCCCACGATCAGCGCGAACAGAAGGATGATCGGCCCAAGCTGCAAAAGCGCGCGCAGCATTTCGGTAAAGGGGAAGATCCGGCGCTGGCCACCAAGATCGGGGCGCAGCGTGCAGATCAAGGCAGATACGGCCATAAAGCCCAGCGCCAGCATCAGGCCCGGAATGACCCCGGCGAGGAACAGTTGCGGGATGGAGGTCTGGGTCAGGAAGCCATAGACGATCAGATTGATCGAGGGCGGGATCATGATCCCCAGCGTGCCGCCAGCTGCGATGGCGCCAGCAAACAGACGCGGGTCATAACCCAGCTTTTCGGCTTGCGGCATGGCGACTGTGGCGACTGTGGCGGCTGTCGCGACCGAACTGCCGGAAGTTGCCGAAAACAGCGTCGAGGTCGCGACATTCGCGTGCACCAGCCCGCCCGGCAGCCATGACACCCAACGATCAAGCGCCGCATAGGTGCGCGCGGCGATGCCGGAACGCACCAGAACTTCGCCAAGCATTACAAAGAAGGGAATCGCAATCAGGGTGGCGTTATTCGAGGTGGACCAGACCATATTGCCCAAGCCCCGGATCAGCGGGAAGGGCGTGAAAAAAGCGTCGATACCGAAACCCAGCAGAAACAGCACGATGCCCACAGGGATCGAGAGGCTCAGCAGGCCCAGCAGGGCAAATGTCAGGGGAGCGATCATGAATGCACCTCGGCTTCATTCTGCATGCCGATAGCAGCTTCGACAGCTTTTTCATCGCGTATCAGCACCAGCGAGAGCGCGCAAAGGAAGGTGATCCACGCCACCAGCGCGAACCAGACCCAGCCTGTAAACCATGGCGCCTGCACCCAGGCCAGTGGCGTCTGAAGTGCCGAATTCGAGCGCGAACCCATCAAGATCGACCGCTCCAGCACCGGCCATGCGCGCAGCGCGATCATGCTGACTGTTCCTGCCAGCGCCAGCAGCGCGATCAGATCCAGCGTGGCGCGCAGCCGCCCGGCAAGGCGCGAGCGCAGGATGTCGATGCGGACATGACCCAGTTCCAGCAACGCGTAGGCCATGCCCCAACTTGTCGCGATGGCCATCGCATAGCCCGCGATATCTTCGCCCCCGCGCAGAGGCATGCCCGCACGGCGCAGCACGATATCCGCCACCACATAGCCCGCGCAGAGCAGGAGCGCCGCGCCAATGATCATTGCGATAACCCGGTTGATCCGGCGCAGATGGTGCAGAATGACAATTGCCATGCGGGTTCTCTTTCTCAGTTCAGCGACACGCCAAGGACGGAGCCCACCTCGTCACTCCAACGCTGCGCCCAATCTTGACCAGCGCGCGCAGCCCAATCCGGCAGCACTTGATTGACCACCACATCACGGGCGCGGGCCATGTCTTCGTCGGACACTTCGACCAGCACCATATTGCGCGCCTCACCCGAGGCACAATCGCCTGTGCCGGTCAGACAGGCGATATCGTTTTCCAAAGCACCTTGTGCACTGGCCCAGACCGGAGCTTCGAATTCGGCGGCGATGGTGGTGCTGACCAATTCCTGCAACTCGGCGCTCAGGCTGTTCCAGCGATCCATATTCATCGCCGTCACGACGGAATCCCAACCGCCCAGCGGGATCGGCAGCAGATGCGTGGACACTTCCCACCAGCCTGCGCTGTAGCCGGACCCGCCGCCGGTCACACCACAATCAATCACTCCACGCTGCAATGCACCCGGCACTTCGCCAAATCCGACATTGACGCTTTCGGCACCAAGCGCTTCAAGGAAGATCTGGGTCATCCGCCCTGATCCGCGCACTTTCAGACCGCGCAGATCGTCCAGTCCGGTTATTGGAGTGTTGCAGAACACGATCTGCGGCGGATAGGGCGCGATGGCCAGAACATGGCTGTTGAAGCGATTGGCGAAAATTTCAGCGACCATTGGGCGGGCGGCATCAACCATCGCCCGCGCCGCGTCCGCGGAAAGCGCCAGCATCGGCACGTCGAGCCCTTCCAGTTCAGGCGCATCTGAAACGGCATAATCGGCAACTGTCATCGCCACATCATAGACGCCCTCGCCCAGCAACGGATAGATGTCGCCCAGACCCAGGTTCATCTGGTTATGGGTGGTCAGAGCTACCTCGAACGCGCCGTCCGAAGCAGCGGGCAGGGTTTCCGACCAGAAGGGTGCCTCATACTGGATATGCAGCGGCAGACCCGACCAAGACCCGACAACAGACAAGGTTTCAGCATTCAGGGGCGCGGCAAGCGCCGTGGTCGTGGCCAAAAGGGTAAGGGTACGTTTCATGACAGTCTCTCCTGTTGTGATAATTGCGTTCAGGGCAGATCAAGGATGTCCAGAGCCTCGGCCTGATCCGGGATATCGGCAATCAGCATGTGGCCGGGCTTGTGAGTGATGCAGAAGGACGGGCGCGCCGCAGCGATGGCCGCCTGTGGGGTGACGCCACAGGCCCAGAACACGGGCACATGATCTGGTGGGACAGGGGCGGGATCGCCCCAATCCGGTCTGTTCAAATCCGCGATGCCGATTTTCGCGGGGTCGCCGGTATGAACCGGCGCGCCATGTGCATGCGGGAAGCGGGCCGATATGGCTTGCACCTCAGTCAAGCGCTCCTGCGGGACCGCACGCATGCTAACGACCACCGGCCCTTCAAAGGGCCCGGCAGATTTGGCACGGATCGCGCTGCGAAACATGGGAACGGTTGTGTCGTTCTCGATATGCCACAGCGCAATGCCCGCTGCCTGCAGGGCAGCTTCGAATGTAAACGAGCACCCGAGCGCGAAAGCCACCAGATCATCGCGCCACAGGGTGGAAATGTCACTGGGGCTGTCGGCAAGCACACCGCTGCGGTACGCATTATAGGCAGGGAGATCACTTCGAAGATCAAAATGCCCAAGCATTTCAATGCTTGGTACACCGGTATCCGACACCCCCACCAGCGGGCAGGCGCGCGGGTTACGCTGGCAGAACCGCATGAAATCCAGCGCGTAATCCTCTGGCAGAATGACAAGATTGGCTTGCAACAGACCGGGGCACAACCCAGCTGTATGCCCACGATACTGGCCAGTACGAATGGCTTGGCGCACTGTTTCAGAAGTAGCGCCTTTCAGGGCGGAATAGGATAGGGACATCGTGGCCTCTTTCGGGACCTTGCCACGATGCCTTACCCTCAAATACTACGCAAATTGATTGTTTCTTGGATCAGAGATAAAATTTTTTTATACTCCCATGAAGCGCATTGCGACCTCGCGCGCGATCTGGGCGGCTTTTTCTTCGATATGGCGCCGCCCCTCGCCAAGGTAACTGGCTGTGAAATTCAACGGCGCTGGACGCCAGCCCGGATCAAATGCCCGAAGTTTGCCAGTCTCAACCCATTCCCGGGCCAGTGCTTCGGGCAGCGCCGAAACGCCCAGATCGCTGGCCACAAGCCGGAAGCACGCAGACAGCGAAGACGACGGAAAAATTGCAACCCCTTCGCCATATCGCTTCAGCAATTCCGCCTTCAATTCACGATAGGGTCGCGTGTTGCGTGCATAACTCAACACCGGTTTACTTAGATAATCCATCGGGTTTTCAGGAATTTGCGCGTTTCCAGCCGCATACCATTGCAGGGCAAATCCCGGCAGTTCGACATTATCGACCGAAAAATCGGATACCGGGCCAAGCAGGATCGCGAGATCGATCTCGCGCGCCAGAAGCGACCCACGCAGAACGACCGAGACATCCACATTGAACTCGATCTCGAGCCGTGGATATGTTTCGTGCAGCCGCGTGATCAGCGCGGGCAGCCAGCTTTGCGCGATTGTTTCCGACACCCCAAGGCGCAACCGCCCTTCTATCCCCGCCGGGTCCATTACATCGCGCTGAATTTTGCGCGCGAGCCGATCATGGGCTTCGGCATAGTTGACCAACAACTCCCCGCGCTTGGTCAAGCGCATCCCGCCTGGGCCACGTTCAAAAAGCGGGGCGCCGATGGACTGTTCGAGATTGCGAATGCGCGTGGTAACAGCTGGTTGCGTCAGGTTCATTGCAATCGCAGCTTTGTTGACGCCGCCTAGACGGACAACCGACAAGAAAGCCTGCAACTGATCTAGCGTGAAGCGAACCATTAGCCTATCAGGTTTGGTTTTTGTGAAGTGACGATTCTGGCCTACATTCCTGCCGGATACGATGAGCATGACACTGTATAAAGATACTCTATGTATAATCAGGAAAAAACTAAATTTCTGATATCTCTGGATTCGATCTGGCTGCATGGCTTATGGCAAGCCCGCTCACGCTGTTGATCTCGGCAGCGTATATGAGCTTTGCTTCGAAGGGTTCGGCCAGATACCAGACTGCCCATTATGGCCGCCAAATGAGTAACTTGTGCGCTGCGCGGAAGTGGATGCTCTGTTCGCTGTCTTGATCCGAACCTTCCCGCCCCACCAAATCCAATCCCATCACCGAATTCTACTGATGAGTAGTTAATGTGGTCCAGATCACCGGCAACGCCGTTTTTTTACATTAAATTAATATCTTGGGGATTTAAGATGGCAGCCCGTAGGGG
>SLDY01000005.1 GCA_007125005.1 Natronohydrobacter sp. | reverse complement strand
GCAGCTCCGTCCCGCACAACCGCCACTTCCCCCCTCACCCCAACCCCTTCGGCGGCAGTGATTTATCCGCCAGCGCCGTGCGGCGGGCGCGCAGGACTTCCAAGATATAGAGCGCCATTGCTGCCCAGATCATCGGGAAGGCAATCTGGCGGGCGCCCTCGAAAGGCTCCTGAAAGGCAAAGACCGAGATCAGGAAGATGAATGTCGGGATCGCGTAGCTGGAAATCGCGATGGTTGAAAGTTGCAAGCCCTTGGCACCATTGGCATAAAGCATCAGCGGCGCTGCCGTGATCACGCCGCAGCCAAGAAGCAGCGCCCAGTCGAGCGCGCTTGCCTGCAGCGTATAGAGCGTGCCGCCATAAGCCCCCCAGAAGAGGAAAGCCAGCGCGAAGGGGGTGAGGATCATCGCCTCCAGCGTGAAGCCCTGATTGGGGCCGATGGGCAGGGCGCGTTTGAAAAACGCATAAAACCCCCATGAGAAAGTGAGCCCCAGCGCGCCGAGCGGCAATTGCCCCCCTTCCACTGTCAGCACCACCACGGCCGCAGCGGCCAGTGCAACCGCGCCCCATTGCCGCGGCGAGAGCCGTTCGCGCAAGAGCCCTGCCCCCAGCGCCACACTGAAAATGGGCATCATGTAATACCCAAGCGCGGCCTCCATCGCCTGGCCCGACTGGATCAGCCAGACATATATGCCCCAATTGACCGAGATCAGCGCCGCCGTCACGAAAGCCATCGCCAGCATGCGCGGTGTGCGCAAGGCCGTGCGCAAATCGGCTGTGCGCCCCAGCCAGATCAGCACGCCAAGCGCCACCGGCACGGCCCAGATGATACGATGGGCAACCACTTCGGCGGTGGGCACATGTTCCAGCGCCTTGAAATAAAATGGCAAAAGCCCCCAGATGAAGAACGCGCCCCCCGCGAAGGCGAAGCCGCGTGGCGTATCTTCATTCATGCCCGAGCCCCGCGCGCACGGCGGCCATGAAGGCTTCGCCGCGTTTCTCGAAGTCGGGGTATTGATCGAAACTTGCCGCAGCCGGGGCCAGCAGCACCACATCGCCCGGTTCTGCCTCTGTCATCGCAGCATGCACAGCGCGCTCCATCGTCTCGCAGAGCTCATGCGGGGTTTCGCCCAGTTGCAGCGCGAAATCGCGTGCGGAATGGCCGATCAGATAGGCTTTGGTGACATGCCCGAGATGGGGCGCAAGTGCTGCGATACCGCCCTCCTTGCCCAGCCCCCCCGCGATCCAGCGGATACGCTCGAAAGCCTGCAACGCCTGCGCAGCACTCTCGGCATTGGTGGCTTTGGAATCGTTGACATAGCGCACCCCGCCGACTTCCTCGACAAGCTGGCTGCGATGCGGTAGCCCTGTGAAGCTCGCCAGCGCATCCTCTATCAGGCGCGGCGCAAGGCCAAGGCTGCGCGCGACGGCATAAGCGGCACAGGCATTCTGGTGGTTATGCGCGCCCGGAAGGCCCTTGAGCGCGCGCAGATCTATCGAGGCGACCTGCTTGCCGCGCCTGTATTCGGCGAGAAACCCCTTGCGCGCAAAGACATTCCAACCCGGCCCTGTAAGCTTTTGCCCCGAGGAGATGCGGATCACGCGGGTATCCTCTAGCGCCTGCGAAAGCTGGCCGGCGAGATACTGGCCTTCGATTTCATCCACCCCGATCACTGCGCGATCGGGGCCGCCTTCGGCAAAAAGGCGGCGCTTGGCCGCGAAATAGCCACCCATGCCGCCGTGACGATCCAGATGATCGGGCGAGAGATTGGTGAAAACCGCGATATCGGGTGTCAGCGCGCGGGCCAGATCGGTCTGGTAGCTCGAAAGCTCCAGCACCACGACCTCGCCATCCTGCGGTGGATCTATCGAGAGCACGCCCTTGCCGATATTACCCGCCATCTGCGCGGGTCGCCCGGCCTCTTGCAGGATATGATGAATAAGCGCTGTGGTGGTTGATTTCCCGTTGGAGCCTGTGACCGCGACAACCTTGGGTGGCTGGTCGAACTCCATGGTGGCAACGGTCGAGAAGCTGCGGAAGAAAAGCCCGATATCGTTATCGACCGGCACGCCTGCCAAAAGCGCCGCTGCGATGATGCGATTGGGCGCGGGATAAAGATGCGGGATGCCGGGGCTGGTGATCAGTGCCGCCACGCCCGACCAATCGATGCGGGCAAGATCGGTCAGTTCAAGCCCTGCGGCCTCGGCCTTCGCGCGTGCCTCGGGGCTTTCGTCCCATGCGAGCGGGGTCGCGCCGCCTGCCGTGAGTGCGGCACAGGTTGCGAGCCCCGACCGGCCCAGCCCCAGCACGGCAACCCGCTGCCCTTCATGGCCCTGCACTGCGATCATCTCTGCGCCCCTTCCGCCTGCCTGCCCAATCTCTGCGACAACTGAGAGAAAGGCGCAAGGGCCAGCCCTGCGCCATTGAGGCATGTGCGATTCTGCGCTAGCATTGCCGCAGCGCAGCATAGCGAGGCATCATGCTCGGGATATTTGTCATTATCGCAGCCCTCGGGGCGCTGATCTTCCTTGCCTATCTCGGCATGAGCCTCTTGCTGCTGACCCCGGCGCTGGCGATGCTCGCAGTGCTTGCGGCTGAAGGCGGCCCGCTGCTGGCGAGCTACACGCAGATCTTCATGGAGGCCACGGGCGGCTTCATCATCCAGTTCTTCCCGCTCTTCCTGCTGGGTGCTGTGTTTGGCAAGCTTATGGAAGCGTCGGGCTCGGCGCGTGTGCTGGCGGATTCGACGATCCGCTGGCTGGGTCCGCAGCGCGCGATACTTGCCGTCATCCTCTCCTGTGCAGTGATGACCTATGGCGGGGTGTCGCTCTTTGTGGTGGCCTTTGCAGTCTGGCCTATCGCCTCGGCGCTGTTTCGCGAGGCTGAATTGCCCAAACGCCTGATCCCGGCCACCATCGCGCTCGGGGCGTTTACCTTCACCATGACAGCGCTTCCCGGCACGCCTGCAATCCAGAATGCAATCCCGATGCCCTATTTCGGCACCACACCTTTCGCAGCACCGGGTTTGGGGGTGCTGACTGGCTTGATGATGCTGGGGCTTGGATGGGCGTGGCTGGAGCGGCGTGCGCGCGTGCTTGGGCCAGGCTATGGGGCCGAGGATGATAAACCCGAGCAGACGGATGATGGCGATACGCCCATGCTGCTCGTAGCGGCCGCGCCGCTGCTTTTGGTGCTGGTGCTCAACATCGCCTTCACCTTTGTCGTGATCCCGGCAATGGAAACCAGCTATCTGGCCGAACCTGAATTTGGCGAAACCGATATCGGCGCGTTGCGCGGGGTCTGGTCGATCATCGCAGCTCTCACTGTCGCGTCCCTCACGCTGATCGCACTCAACTGGCGGCGGCTTGTGCAGGGGCTCTCAGAGACACTTGATGCTGGCGCCAGAGATTCGCTCAAACCGATCTTCAACACGGCCTCGCTGGTGGGGTTCGGGGCCGTGATCGCTTCGCTATCGGCTTTCACGCTGATCCGCGACTGGGTGGTGACAGCAGGCGGTGACAACCCACTGATCTCGCTGGCCATCGGCACGAGCCTTCTGGCAGGCATGACAGGCTCTGCCTCTGGCGGCATGTCGATCGCGCTCTCCACGCTGGGCGAGACCTATCTGGACATGGGGCTTGCGGCAGGGATTTCGCCGGAATTGCTGCATCGCGTGACCGCTGTTGCCACCGGGGGCCTTGATGCGCTGCCCCATAACGGCGCTGTGATAACGCTCCTGACCATCTGCGGGCTGACCCATAAGGAAGCCTACAAGGATATCGCGGTGGTGGCTGTGCTGATCCCGATCCTAGCGCTGGTGGTGCTGATCACCTTAGGCACGTTTCTGGGCAGTTTCTGAGCATTGCACAATTCACTGCGCGGGCCGCAGGCCCGCGACGCGCCCGGGT
>SLDY01000079.1 GCA_007125005.1 Natronohydrobacter sp. | reverse complement strand
GCCCACCCACCCCCGCAAAGCGGCTGCGCCGCTTTGCTTGCCGTCTGCGGGCGGGGCTTGTGGGCCATGCGTGAGATCACACATGGGGATATCCGTGCGGCTGCGCGGGTTCTACTGGTCCGGCCAGCGGCAGATTGGCCGCATGTGATGGCGCAGATGCTGGACGAAGCGCATTGCGCCGATCGCTATCGCAAGTCCTTCGGGCGGCATCATCCCCGGCTCGGCAATGGCACGTTGATGAGCGCGGCGCTTGCGCGCAAGCCAGTACCGGAGCCACCTGCCTCGGATCCGCGCTATCTCGCTACGCTTGCGGCGAGTATTGAGGCAGTTTTAAGCTGGCGGATGGGGCGTGCCAAGCTGCCCGCAGAGGGCGAGCAAAGCGGCGCAGCCGCTTTGCGGGGGTGGGTGGGAGGGCCCTCTGCGGGCAGCAGGCGGCGCTGAATCCCCCTTTCGCAAGTGCCGCTTGCGGCGTATATCCGCGCCCATGGCACAGGCACCTCTCTTGCAGCTTTCTTCCGTCGCGCTCACTTTCGGCGGTAACCCGGTCTTTGACGGGCTCGATCTTGTTCTCCAGCCGGGCGACCGCGTGGCGCTGGTGGGGCGCAATGGCTCGGGCAAATCCACGCTGATGAAGATCATCGCGGGGCTCACCGAGCCCGATCAGGGCACGCGCAGCCTCTCCCCCGGTGTCAGCGTGGGTTATATGGAGCAGGATCCCGATTTCACGGGCTTTGCGACATTGGGCGATTACGCGACGCAGGCGCTCGATCCGGCCGAGCATTACCGCGTCGAGATGGCCGCCGAAGGGCTCGATTTCGACCCCACGCTTGCCCCCGAACGCGCCTCGGGCGGGGAGCGGCGGCGCGCTGCCCTTGCGAAACTGCTGGCCGAGGCGCCCGAGCTGATGCTGCTCGATGAGCCGACCAACCATCTCGATATCAATGCCATCGCCTGGCTCGAGGCACGGCTGCGCGAGACGCGCGCGGCATTCGTGCTTATCAGCCATGACCGCGCCTTCCTGCGCGCGCTCACACGCGCCACGCTCTGGGTGGATCGCGGGCAGGTGCGCCGCCGGGAGGCCGGTTTCGAAGGCTTCGAGGAATGGCGCGACACACTCTGGGCGGCCGAGGATGACGCCCGCCACAAGCTCGATCGCAAGATCAAGGCCGAGGCACGCTGGGCGGTGGAGGGAATCAGTGCGCGGCGCAAGCGCAATCAGGGCCGTGTGCGTGCGCTTCAGGCGTTGCGCGCCGAGAGGGCCAGCCAGATCAGGCGGCAGGGCACGGCAGCGATGGCGCTGGAAAGTGCAGCCCCTTCGGGCAAGCTGGTCGCGGATCTGGAGCATGTGCACAAGTCGTATGGCGCGCGCGTGATCCTGCGCGATTTCTCGCTGCGGATCCTGCGTGGTGAGCGTGTGGCCTTTGTTGGCCCAAATGGCGCGGGCAAGACCACGCTTCTGCGGCTGATCACCGGCGAGGAAGAGCCCGATCGCGGCACGATCCGGCGCGGCACAAATCTGGAGACCGCGGTTTTCGACCAGAGCCGCGCGCAGCTCGACCCTGACGCCTCGCTCTGGGAGAACCTGACGGGCGATCCGCTGATGCGCGTGCCGGGGCAGGCGGATCAGGTGATGGTTCGTGGCAGCCCGAAGCATGTGGTGGGCTATCTCAAGGAGTTTCTCTTTGATGAGGCGCAGGCGCGTGCGCCAGTGCGCTCGCTCTCGGGCGGCGAGAAGGCGCGGCTTTTGCTGGCGCGACTCATGGCGCAGCCTGCAAATCTGCTGGTACTGGACGAGCCGACCAATGATCTGGATGTCGAAACGCTCGATCTCTTGCAGGATATTCTGGGCGAGTTTGACGGGACCGTGCTGATTGTGAGCCATGATCGCGATTTCATTGACCGGATCGCGTCGAGCATATTGGTGTTTGAGGGTGCGGGGCAGGTGACAGCCTATGCGGGCGGCTGGAGCGATTATCTGGCGCAGCGCCCGCAGCCAGGGCCGCAGACCGCAACAGCCCCGGCCGCTGCGCCCGCACCAAAATCAAAGCCCAGATCCGCCGCCAGATCGGGCCTCAGCTTTACAGAATCGCATCGGCTCGAGGCCCTGCCGGCCGAGATCGCACGGCTGGAGGCAGAGATTGCGAAACTGGCCGAATTGCTTTCGGATGCAGAGCTGTTCACGCGTGAGCCCGTGAAATTCCGCAAGGCGACCGAGGCGTTGAGCGCACGACAGGCAGCGCTGGAGGCCGCCGAGGAGGAATGGCTGATCCTTGCCGAGAAGGCAGAAGCCGCAGGGGCTTAGTCGCGCTTGCGCCCGCGCCGCAAGAGCCGTCCGATCAGGAAGGATGTGCGGGGCACATATGTATAGCGGGTGCGTTCCTGTGGTGCAGGGCGCATCTGCATGCGGAACAGGCCGAACACCACCAGCACGATATGTGCCACCGAGATGAATACGAACATCGCTGCCGGCCCTTTCTGCGCAATCAGAAGCGAGGCGATGAGCGGGCTTGCAATCGCGCCGACAGCATATAGGAACATCAGCGCGGCGGAGAGTTCCACGGCCTCGGAAGGGTCAGTGAAATCATGCGCATGGGCGGCAGAGATCGAATAGATCGGAAAGGTTGTCATGCCGAAGACTGCGGCGGCAATGAAGATTGCGACAACCCCATGATCGGCGCTTGCCACAGTTGCGATACAGGCCAGAACCGAGGCGACTGACAGCCAGATCAGCACCGCGCGGCGATCATATTTATCGGCCAGCCAGCCCACAGGGATCTGCACCAGCGCGCCGCCGAGCACATAAGCTGCGAGAAACAGTGCGATGACTTCGGCCCGCAGCCCGATCGAAAGCGCATAGAGCGGTCCGACCATGCGAAATGCAGCGCCAGTGATGCCCGAAACCACGACGCCGGCCGCAGCGAGTGGGGAGCGGTCCCATGCGAAGCCCGGACGCAGGCGCGGCGCGCCACGCACGGGCGGGGCCTCGGCCCGTGTCAGCACCAGCGGAAACAGCGCCGCACAGCACAAGAGCGCCAGCAGGTTATAGGAGACATAGGAAGCCGGGGTCAGTACGCCGATCAGGAGTTGGGCGCCAAGGCTGCCCACGATATCGACAACCCGGTAAACCCCCATCGCGCGCCCGCGGGTCTCGTTGGTCAGTTTCGCCTGCAACCAGGCCTCGATGATGGTATAGCATCCCGCGACTGCCAACCCCGAGGCCATGCGCAACACAGCCCAGGCCAGCGGGTGGATCACCAGCATATGCGCCAGAATCCCGATGGTGCCTGCCGCCGTCAGGGCCGCGAAGGCGCGCGAATGGCCGACCTGTCCCATCAGGCGCGGTGCCCACCAGCAACCGATGAAAAAACCGATAAAATGGGCCGATCCCAGCAGCCCGATCTCGGCTTCGGTGAAGCCAAGCTCCACACCCGAGAGCGCATCAAGTGGCACAACGCCCCCAAGACCAAGCTGCAACAGCACGACCGACATAAACAGGGCCGCGAAAGAGATCAGCAAACGCATCGGGCAGAGGCTCCGGGAGAATCGCTGCCGAGAGTGCCTCTTGGCGGCGCGGAGATCCAGCGCAGATGCGGCCCGAGCCGACAGGATTCGCAACCGCAGGCGCATATTCGGGTATTGTGGAGGGCGCAGTGTATAACAAAGGGCGCCATCGGCATAAAGGACTGACTGGCGCGGGTTCTTTTCAGAACGCTTGCAGGTGGATGGCCGCAACATTCCTGCGCAAGAACGCATGGTTTCCGGGCAAAATGAAAAAATGACAGAGTGTGCGAATTTTCCTCTTGCGGAAGTGTGAGTGAGTATCTAGATAGCGCTTCACCGGCGGCGGGGACGTTGTTGGTTTCTGGTTGGTGCGCTGTGGTGCGGGACTGGATTTAAATCCGAGGCAGGGATGCGGGGG
>SLDY01000004.1 GCA_007125005.1 Natronohydrobacter sp. | reverse complement strand
TTCTTCTTCCGCGTCACGTCGCCGCCATAGCATTTCGCCGTCACATCCTTGCGCAGCGCCGCCAGCGTCTCGCGCGCGATGACCTTGCCGCCGATGGCCGCCTGAATCGGGATCTTGAACATATGCCGCGGGATCAGGTCTTTCAGTTTCTCGCACATCGCCCGCCCGCGCCCCTCGGCCCGGTCGCGATGCACCATCATCGAGAGTGCATCCACTGGCTCGTCATTTACGAGGATCTGCATCTTCACCAGCTTGTCCTCGCGGTAGCCGGTGATGTCATAGTCGAATGACGCATAGCCTTTGGTGATGGATTTGAGCCGGTCATAGAAATCGAACACCACCTCATTGAGTGGCAGGTCATAAACCACCATCGCCCGCGACCCGGCATAGGTCAGCTCAAGCTGGATGCCGCGCCGGTCCTGACAGAGCTTCAGCACATCGCCCAAGAAATCATCCGGCACAAGGATGGTGGCCTTGATGCGCGGCTCCTCGATATGATCGACATGGGTCAGATCGGGCAGGTCGGCGGGGTTGTGCAATTCGATCATGGACCCATCGCGCATATGCACATGATAGACCACCGAAGGCGCTGTGGTGATCAGATCGATGCCGTATTCGCGCTCGAGCCTGTCGCGAATGACCTCAAGATGCAACAGCCCCAGAAACCCGCAGCGGAAGCCGAAACCCAGCGCGGCCGAGCTTTCCATCTCGTAGCTGAATGATGCGTCATTAAGCGCCAGTTTCTCGATAGCGTTGCGAAGATCTTCGAACTCGGCGCTATCCACAGGGAAAAGGCCACAGAAAACGACAGGCACAGATGGCTTGAAGCCCGGCAGCGGCGTCTCGCAGCCTTTTTTCTCATGGGTGATCGTGTCACCCACTTTAGTGTCGCGCACCTGCTTGATCGAGGCAGTGAGTACGCCAATCTCGCCCGGTCCCAGTTCCGCCACATCGACCATCGCGGGCTTCAGCACGGCGAGCTTATCGATTCCGTATTTCGCGCCGGTCTGCATCATCTTGATCTGGTCGCCCTTGCGGATGACCCCGTCCATGACACGAAAGAGCACCACAACGCCCAGATAGGGGTCATACCAGCTATCGACCAGCATGGCCTTCAGCGGTGCAGTCCGATCACCTTTCGGCGCAGGCAGGCGCTTGACGATGGCTTCCAGCACTTCGGGGATGCCAAGGCCCGATTTGGCGGATATCAGAACTGCTTCAGAGGCATCGAGCCCAATGACATCCTCGATCTGTTCTTTTACCTTTTCAGGCTCTGCAGCAGGCAAATCGATCTTGTTCAGAACAGGCACAATCTCGTGATCTGCCTCTATGGCAGTGTAGACATTGGCCAACGTCTGCGCCTCCACGCCCTGTGAGGCATCCACGACCAGCAGCGAGCCTTCGACCGCGCGCATGGAACGCGAGACTTCATAGGCGAAATCAACATGGCCGGGCGTATCGATCAGGTTGAGCACATAGTTCTGCCCGTCCTGCGCCGTGTAATCAATGCGCACGGTATTGGCCTTGATGGTAATGCCACGCTCACGCTCGATATCCATCGCGTCCAGCAACTGGTCCTTCATGTCTCGATCAGACACGGTCCCTGTCATCTGGATCAGCCGGTCGGCCAGAGTGGATTTGCCGTGGTCGATATGCGCCACGATCGAGAAATTGCGGATATGCGAAAGCTCTGTCATGCGCTTCGTATGTAGTGGAAACTGCGGGCGGTCAATATACCTTGCGCAGTGCCAGTCAGTCTGGTGCGTGGCGGCGGGAATAGCGATTGTTCGAGGGGCTATACCAACCATCGAGCGCGCCGGCAGAGGGGGCGTGGATCGTTACCTCCAATGGGTAGCATTGGGCTGTGTCCGAACTGTGTTCAGACCCGCAATCCCCGCCGGGGCAGGCTGAAAGCACACCCAGCAAATCAATCTCTGCAAAAAACTCGATATAGTCACCTCTCCGCGCCGGACTTGCCTTCATGAAATACTGGCCTGTGTCGCGCGTGAAGCCTGTGCACATGAACACATTAAGCACATCATGTACATGCGGTTCGACCTCGGAAAGCGGTCTACCCATATATTCGGCCAAAGCGCGGGTGAGGTTGGAATGGCACGTATGATGATAATCCTGACCGCTTAGAAGGTGATGCGTGTAGGGATCGCAGCGCGTGCCAATCACGTCATGTACGCGTCCGCCATGCTCATCCTGCCCATACCAATCGAGCGTATCTGCAAATATAGTGGCCATCGGACGCATATAAGGCAGGCATGACCAGAGCCGATCTCCGACCTTGAGATGACTGCCATGCAGTGCGCGGGTCTTGCCGGAAAAGAAGCGTTCATCGAGATTACGCGCTTCAAACAGGTTGAGATCCCCCACCTGCGGCCCCTCGGTGCACGTTATCCGAAAGAAACTTCCTGCGCTGAGGTGAAAGCACCGCGCCTCACGCGGCGGGATGTGAATTCGGTTGATCTCCTGCGCTGTATCGCGCGCAGTTCGGTATAGATCCAGCGGCGGTTTGCGCAAAGTGTCATTAGGATAGCAGATGACGGGTGCGACTGCCCGACGGGCATCTGCGTCTTCAGGGGGATTATGCATCAGCTATCTCCTGCCAGACAGGTAGTTGGGGTGCGCCCTTTCGGCAGGGCCTGTTCTGCACCGCAGGCAACACAGGTAAACAACACACGTCCGTCGGCCAGTTTGCGGCTATCCTGTCGCCAACGACAGACCCGCCTTTCCCACGGTCGCAAGACCAGAAGAAAGGCGATAACAATCAAGATGCCGAGAACGATAATCATGCCATAACCTTGGTGGCTGGGAGTGTTCAGGTCAAGGGTGGGTCAGAAAACCGGCGGCGCGCAGCTCTGCGCGTGTTGGATACCACATAGGATTCTGTGGCAGGTCGGCCAGCTTTGCGACAAACGCCTCGTCGAGCCCAGAGGCGCGGTATATCACCAGATCGCGTTGCATTTCTGCTACCGGATCAATCATCCCGAATTGTCGCTCTCGTTGCAACGCGTAGCCATGCAGCCCCAAGCGACCTTCTGGCCCAAGTGTACGCTCATTACCTCCGACGAATATCAGTGCGCAAGCAGATTCGCACTGACCTGAAACATGCGTTGCAATCTCTTCTGCCCTCAGGACAGTAACAGCGCCGCGGGCTTCGGCAATGTAGCCGCCACGCGAATCCAGAATGACCCGTTTCACATTCGGATGCTCTGTGACAAGTTTGCGCAAAGCTTCTGTCAGACCAAAATCAACGAGCCCGGAAAACTCGAAAGCATCGCCTGCGTCATTGATCCGCAATTCGAACTGAGGTGGTGGGGCTATGCGAAAGCTAACCTGCTTTACCTCTGTGCGCGCCATGGCGACCCCCACCAGAGTGATGCCACTCACGGCGATAGCCAAAAGCGCCTGCAGAAAGACGATGTCAATTTTTTGATGCTTCATCGTCAAAACATGCCAGTAAAAAGCAAGTTTGGCTATTCAACTTTCTGATCTGTTCGCAAGTCTGGCGACCAATGAACTTCGCGTATGCTGCTTTCAAATACAGCATAATGTCAGGGTTGTATCCGACATGGGCGCTGATGCGCCCATGTCTGTAAATAGTCAGAGCGTGCGCTCGATCATCATCTTCTTGATTTCGGCAATCGCCTTAGCTGGATTCAAGTCCTTGGGGCAGGTCTGCGCACAGTTCATGATCGTGTGGCAACGATAGAGCTTGAACGGATCATGCAGATCATCCAGCCGCTCGCCTGTGGCCTCATCACGCGAATCGATGATCCAGCGATAGGCATGCAGCAGGGCTGCAGGGCCGAGATAACGGTCACCATTCCACCAATAGCTTGGGCAGGAGGTCGAACAGCAGGCGCACATCACGCATTCATAAAGCCCGTCCAGCTTCTCGCGATCCTCGATCGACTGGCGCCATTCCTTTGCGGGCGTGTTAGACTGTGTCTCGAGCCATGGCTTGATCGAGGCATGTTGTGCGTAGAAATGGCTCAGATCAGGAACCAGATCCTTGACCACCGGCATATGGGGCAGGGGGTAGATCTTCACATCGCCCTTCACCTCATCCATCCCGAAGATGCAGGCGAGTTTGTTCTGCCCTCCGATATTCATCGCGCATGAGCCGCAAATCCCCTCGCGGCAGGAGCGGCGGAAGGTGAGCGTCGGGTCGATCTTGTTCTTGATGTAGATCAGCGCATCCAGCACCATTGGTCCGCAATCGTCAAGATCGACGAAATAGGTATCGACGCGCGGGTTCTCACCATCATCCGGGTTCCAGCGATAGATCTGGAACTTGCGCAGCTTGCCCCCGGTCTCGGGCTTGGGCCAGGTCTTGCCTGTGCGCATCTGGCTGTTCTTGGGCAGGGCAAATTGGACCATGGGGACCTCCTCAATTCAGGAACGGGGCAAGCCCGTCTGTGGCTAGACATCTAATAGTTTCCGGACGTGTGGCAATCTCGACCACCAGCGCCTGTGTTTCCGGGGTGATCGCAGGCTGATTTGCCGCAAGCCCGAGCCGGGTCAACTCTCCGGCGCTGGCATTGTCGATCACGCAATCGCTCGCAGGCTCCAGCGGCACGCCGGGGAAGCGCTCTGCCAGCACCGGGCGGACCGTAGCGCGCGCCGTATCGCGTGCTATCTGGTCCTGCAGATCAGCGCAGCCCACCAGAGCCAGCGGTGCAGCAAGGGTTACAGCGCGGATCAATAGACCCGCGCCTTGGGGGCAATCTTTTTCAGATCAATCCCGCCCTCTTCCGCCTTCGTCAGAGGCTCGGTCACGACCGGGCGATAATCAAGCGAGACCCGCGCCCCATCGACCCATGCCAGCGTATGCTTGCGCCAATTAGCATCATCGCGCTCAGGGTAGTCCTCATGCGCATGTGCCCCACGGCTCTCTTTGCGCGCCTCAGCCGACACGATAGTGGTCATTGCGCAGGGCATCAGGTTGTCGAGTTCCAGCGTCTCCATCAGATCCGAGTTCCAGATCAGCGAGCGATCGGTAACTTTCAGATCGCCCATCTTGCCTGCAACAGCGCGCATCTTCTCGCAGCCCTCGGCCAGCGTCTTGTCAGTGCGGAAGACAGCGGCGTCTTGCTGCATCGCCTTCTGCATCTCCAGCCGAAGATCCGCAGTCGGGACCGCGCCATCCATGTTGCGGAACCGGTCGAAGCGCTCGATGGCCTTATCTACACTCGCCTTGTTTAGCGTCGGGTTGGGGGCTGCCGGATCGACGACTTGCCCCGCGCGGATAGCTGCCGCGCGCCCAAACACCACCAAATCAATCAGCGAATTCGAGCCAAGACGGTTCGCACCATGCACGCTTGCGCAGGCCGCTTCGCCCACAGCCATCAGGCCCGGTGCGATACGGTTGGGGTTCTCGGCATCGGCATTGAGCACTTCGCCCCAGTAATTCGTGGGGATACCGCCCATATTGTAGTGCACTGTCGGTAGAACCGGAATCGGTTCCTTGTTCACATCGACGCCTGCAAAGACGCGTGCGCTTTCGGAAATTCCCGGCAGGCGCAGTTTCAGTGTCTCGGGCGGCAGGTGATTGAGATGCAGGTGGATATGGTCCTTGTTCGGCCCAACACCGCGCCCATCGCGGATCTCCATCGTCATGCAGCGCGACACAACATCGCGTGAGGCGAGATCCTTATAGGTCGGTGCGTAGCGTTCCATGAAGCGCTCGCCTTCGGAATTGGTCAGATATCCGCCTTCTCCGCGAGCCCCTTCCGTGATCAGACATCCTGCGCCATAGATACCAGTGGGGTGGAACTGCACGAATTCCATGTCCTGTAGCGGCAGCCCTACGCGCGCAACCATCCCGTTGCCATCGCCTGTACAGGTATGCGCGGAGGTGGCAGAGAAATACGCGCGCCCATAGCCACCTGTCGCCAGCACCACCATCTTGGCGCTGAAGAGATGCAGCGTTCCATCGTCGAGCTTCCACGCGAGCACGCCCTGACAGACGCCATCCTCGGACATGATCAGATCAGTCGCGAAATACTCGATAAAGAACTCGGCCTTCTGCTTCACCGACTGGCCATAGAGCGTGTGCAGCATCGCGTGTCCGGTCCGGTCCGCAGCGGCACAGGTGCGCTGCACGGGCGGGCCTTCGCCGAACTCTGTTGTATGGCCACCAAAGGGACGCTGGTAGATCTTGCCATCCTCGGTGCGCGAAAACGGCACACCGTAATGCTCCAGCTCATAGACCGCCTTGGGTGCCTCGCGGGCCAGATACTCCATCGCATCCGTATCGCCCAGCCAGTCAGAGCCCTTCACCGTGTCATACATATGCCACTGCCAATGATCCGGGCCCATATTCGAGAGCGACGCCGCGATGCCGCCCTGTGCAGCGACTGTGTGCGAGCGCGTCGGGAATACCTTGGTCACACAGGCGGTTTTCAACCCCTGCTCGGCCATACCAAGCGTTGCGCGCAAGCCTGCGCCGCCGGCGCCCACGACGACGACATCGTAGAAGTGTTCTTCGATCTTGTATGCAGACATTTCTTTTCCTCAGGCGCTGAACAGAACCGTGGCGACGGATAACACGCCCGCCACACCGAATGCCCAGCAGAGCAATGTATTGGCCAGAAGCGCCGGGGTGCGGATTGCCTTGTTCGGCACATAATCCTCAATCACGACCTGCAAGCCTTGCTGCAGATGCGAGAAGGCAGCGATCATGAACAGGATCGCGACCAATGCGTGCCACAGGTTGGAATAGGTGGCGACAAAAGCCTCATGCCCGCTTCCGAGCGCACGCCCGAACGGGAAGATGAACAGTAAGGTCAGCGGAATAAGCGCGACGGAAGTGATGCGCTGGCTCCACCAGTGATGTGACCCTTCGCCAGCGGCGCCATGGCCATGCACGCGGGCATAATCGGTCTTGAACCCCATGATCAGGCCTCCTTAAACGATAATGATGGTCAGAAGCGTCAGGATGGCTGTGCCCGCGAACACGCCATAGCTGGTCTTCTCGACTGTCTCGACATCCATCATCCGGCCCGTGTCCCAGATCAGATGGCGGATGGAGTTGAGCATATGATACCAGAGTGCGGCGAGAGAGCCGATCAGGATCAGGTGGCCAAGGATAGAGGTCAGCAGCCCGTCCACAAACTCGAAATAGGCCGCGCTGAAGGCGCCTGCCGCAAACCACCAGACGATGAGACCGGCCGCAAGCGTCATCCCGACGCCAGTGATCCGGTTCAGGATCGAAGTTATCGCCGCGAGAGGCAAGCGATAGATCTGCAGATGTGGGGACAGCGGACGGTTGCCCCTATTCACGTCGGCCATGTATGGCTCCCTTCTTGTTCCACCAGTTCCCATCAGCGCGCTGGTTCGTATGCAATCACATACTGTTTTTCACACGAATGTCACGCATTCAGAGAGAGATTGGCCCTGAATTTATCCAATGTTTGCGATAGAACCCGGCCAGAATCGTTTGCTGTGATCACTAATTGCTTTTCAGTGATCACAAAATCATACTGCCCAAAACAAACACAGCCCAAAAGGAATCATGGGCGGCGAAACATGCGCCAAGCGTCAACCGCAGGGATGCTGCGCTCACCTGCTTCGCGGGGTTACCTCAATCCTCTAACACGGCTCTTACCGAAATATTGTGCTCCAAACAGACGAGCTGTGCTTTTCCGTCAATTCTGTCGCCTGTCAGAAGCCAAGTGAAAAGGCCGAGCATGTCCCTGCGCCGGAACACCAGTAGTTCCTGCCATCAAGCAAGAGCCTTTTTGCTTCGTCATATATGCCTTGATCGTTGCAGATGCGAGGCGATTGAACGCGCAATCACATTGGAACCAGTGCCCAATAATCGAAATCGAGCAAAACATCCGAATGATATTTGCCGTCTTCACCGTGCAGCATCCCCGCAGTCCCTTTTGTCGCGACAAGTCTCAGGCGCAGGGCACCAACCCCTGGTGCTTCAGTCTCGGCACAATCGAGCACCTCCGACCATGCGCGCACTGTATCACCTGCAAAACATGGATTTGCATGCGCGCCGGCGTTGATCGCAACAATCATCTGGGCGTTCGCCAACCCGTTGAAGGACAGCGCCCGCGCCATCGAGATCACATGACCGCCATATATCAGCCGCTTGCCATCTGGTCGCTGCGTGTTGTCGAAATGAACTTTCGAGGTGTTCTGCCACAACCGCGTGGAAAGCATATGCTCGGCCTCCTCGATGGTAACACCATCCACATGGTCAATGCGCTCCCCTCGCGTATAATCCCCCCAACGATGCCGCTCGCCCGCAAGGTTGAAGTTATATCCAGTGAAATCCAGCCCCGCTGGCACAATCAGATCAGCCGCTTTAACAACTGCTGCAAGTTCGGGAACCACAGACTCAGGGGCAGGCGCGTCAAGGTTGCGCTTGCGCACCATCACCCAGCGCACATAGTCCAGCACCAATTGGCCGGTTTGGTTCACTCCGCGCGTGCGTACCCAGACCACTCCGGACTTCCCGTTCGAATTCTGTTTCAGCCCGATCACTTTGGAGGAGCTGACCAAGGTATCACCCGGATAGACCGGCGCGTGAAACCGTCCTTCGGCATAACCCAGATTCGCCACGGCATTGAGGCTGATATCGGGCACGGATTTCCCGAACACCACATGAAACGCGATCAGATCATCGACCGGGCTGGCAGGCAAGCCGCAATCCCGGGCAAATTCATCAGAGGAATAAAGTGCCCCGCGCGCCGGATAGAGTGCATGATAAAGCGCCCGCTCTCCGCCCGAAATGGTACGCGGCACGGCATGCGGGATCACCTGACCGATCTGATAATCCTCAAAAAAGTGACCCGAATTCGTCTTGCTCATGACCTGCCTTTTCATCTTGCCAGAAATACTCGCGGGGGTTTGGGGGCGGCAGCCCCCATTTTCTTAAAGGCTTCCGAGCTTTAGCTCGGGCGAATAGGTCACCTCTGCCTCTTTCACCACAGCCTGTGCGCAGCGCATCTTCCCGCTCGTTGCGTCAAAAGCATAGGCCGGGCTTCCATAAAGCTCCCACCCCTTGGCCAGCGCTTCGGTTACCTTATGACAGAAAGCGGAAGTGTCCTCTCCCGTCAGCAAGCGATAAACCTGCATCACGCGCCTCCAAATGGCCATGGTCCCAGCCAGCCATGGATCTGCCCGACAATCAGCATCGCAAAGAGCGCACCTATCAGGGCCACACCTTCCTTCCACATTGCGGCCTCTGGTGGGCGCTTCCATTCCCGCTCTGTGCGGTTGATAAGGATCACCGATACAACAGCCCATGCCAGAAGCCCGCCAAAGAGAATCACTCCCTGAACTGTTCCGACCACGAGAAGATGCGCCACAGCCCACGCCTTGAAACCGGAAAGCTGCGGATGGCGGATGCGCTGGTGCAGCCTCGTTTGCAAGCCTGACACCGCAAACAGGTAGAAGCCGAGAAAAACCAGAAGGTTATTCAGATGTACCATCCAGCTTGGCGTCACCCAGAGCCAGATCGGATCGGCCATCTTGTAACCGATCGTCATCAGCACGATTGACGCGATAAGTGCCAATGCCACCGCGCCCTTGCCAGCTTCGCCCATTACGGCGCGGCGCTCGGGCGATAGGCGCTTCAAGAGATGTGCGCCACTCCACAGTGCAACGCCAACGACAAGAATCAGATTTCCCATTCTGCCTACTCCGTCAATTCCGCAATGGCGCGGGCTTTCCCAAGGATTTGTCTTGCCGTCACAATATGCAGATTCTCGACGATCTTTCCATCCACCACGGCCACGCCTTCGCCACGCGCAGTGGCCGCGTCAAAGGCCGCGATCTGGCGGCGTGCGAGGTCGATTTCGGCTTCACTGGGCGCAAAGACTTCATTGGCGATGGCAAGCTGTGCCGGATGGATAAGTGTCTTGCCGTCAAAGCCCAAATCACGACCCTGTTCGCATTCACTTCGCAGCCCATCGTCATCCTTAAAGGCGTTATAAACCCCATCCACCGCCAAGATCCCCGCGGCTTTGGCCGCGATCAGCGGAAGTTGCAGCGCAGTAATCAGGGGCAGGCGATCAGGCCGAAACCGGCAGCCCATATCTTTCGCCAAATCATTTGTGCCCATGATGAAACCGGCTACGCGCGGTGCAGTCGCAATCGCATGCGCGTTCAAAACGCCAAGGGGGGATTCCATCATCGCCCAAATGCGCGTCTCGGCGGTTTCTGGCCGGGCATCAAGCAGGCGTGCTAGCGCTTCGACCTGCGCTGCTGTGTCCACCTTGGGCAGAAGGATCGCTTCTGGTCGAGCAGTTGCGATCACCTCCAGATCCGCTGTGCCCCATTCTGTTGTGAGCGCGTTGATCCGGATGAGTTTCGCGCGGCTGCCATAATCGAGGCTCTGCAAGGTTTCGGTCAGCAATTTTCGCGCGCTAGCCTTCTCGTCGATCGCCACCGCATCTTCCAGATCAAAAATAATTGCATCTGCATTGAGCCCGGTCGCCTTTGCCAAAGCGCGCTCCTTGGAGCCGGGAATATAGAGAACCGAACGAAACGGGCGCGTGTCCATGAGTCTTCCTCGTAATTATCTTTCGGATGTGCAGCATTCTAAGACAGAAATGGCAAGAGGGGAAACGCTGCATTGCAGCAAGTCAGGTGTGTTTTATCCCCGGCAGATCAGGCGAACGCTGCGTTAACGCTGTTTTGGGAGAGCTATGCGACATTACGACAAACCGCCTCATGCCCGAAAGGAAAAGTCCGATGCGCCGTTTTTGCCTTGCCTCTGCACTCGTCTTCAGTGTTGCTGCGCAGCCGCTTGCGGCTCAAAGCCTGCAATGCGCGCCGCGCGAGAGGGTATTGCGAGTGCTTGCAGATCAGGCCCAATCCCGCAATGCCATAGGGCTCGCTGGTCACGTTGTGATGGAGATGTTTGTCGATCCTGAAACAACGCGTTGGACAATCACTGTCACGCTGCCAGATGGCCGCATGTGTGTTTTGGCTAATGGCAGCGCATTCGAGGCGCTCGACGAGGCGTTCCCGGCGCAGGGCGTGCCATCTTGACCGGTTCTTACACGAAAAAGCCCGCCAGTCATTTCTGGCGGGCGATCCGTGCGACTGTCAGGTCACTCAGCGCGGTGCGATCATCATGATCATCTGGCGGCCTTCCATCTTGGGCATGTTCTCGACCTTGCCGATCTCTGCGATATCGTCGGCAACACGGTTGAGAAGCTCTGCGCCGATATTCTGATGCGCCATCTCGCGGCCCCGAAACCGTAAGGTCACCTTCACCTTATCGCCTGCTTCGAGAAAGCGGATCACGTTGCGCATCTTAACGCCATAGTCATGCGTGTCAGTGTTTGGCCGGAATTTCACTTCCTTGATTTCAATGATCTTTTGCTTTTTCCGCGCTTCGGCCTCGCGTTTCTGCACCTCATATTTGTATTTGCCGAAATCCATGATCTTGCAGACCGGCGGGGTTGCATTTGGCGAGATTTCGACGAGGTCGAGCCCGGCTTCTTCGGCAAGAATGAGCGCTTGCGAGGGTTTTACAACCCCCAGATTTTCACCTTCGGCCCCGATAAGCCGTATCTCTGGCGCGCGAATGCGATCATTGACGCGCGGTCCGGTGTCTCGTTGCGGCGGGGCATTATGCGGTCTGCGAGCTATGGGAGTCTTCCTTTTACTGTTATGAACGGTGACACACATTAATTGCGCGTCATGAGTGATTCAAGCGCCAAGATGATCTGTTCTCGCGATAACATGCTTGTTCCTGCGTCAAATCAAGACTTGGCTTTGCAACCAGAAACATTTCTGGCATAGCCGCCGTCATGGAGTTAGTGTTCAGAAGGATGGAACCATGAACAAGTCCCTTCTTGTAGTTATAGCGGCTGCTGTTGCCGCAGTTGGTATATGGCTCGGGATTCAGTCGCGTCAGGCCCCAGAGGTTATTGAACCAGCTGTCGATACTGCACCGGAGCCTGAAATTGCCGAGCCGGAGATCGTCGAGCCCGAAATCATTGAGCCCGATGTGATCGAGGAAGAGGCCCCTGCTGAAGACGCGCCGGTCGAGGAAGCTGCACCTGAGGAAGAGGCCGCCATTGAAGAACCGGTGAGCGAGGCAGAAATCCTGGAAGAAGTGGCGGAAGAGGCGGAAGAGGCTGCTGAAGAAGCTGTAGAGGGTGCCGTAGATTCGACAGCCGAATCTGTGGAAAGTGCGGTTGAAGACATCATTGGCGATAACGCTGCAGAAGCAGGCAGCGAAGAGGCGCTCCAAGACGCGATGATCGAAGCAGAGGGAGAGCTTTCGCCCGAAGCTGCTGCAGAAACAGCGGAAGTCGTTGAAGAGGCTCTTGAAGTTCAGGATCTGGGCCTTGATCTGTCAATCGATGCAATCCGTGCGCAAATTGATGCCGCTGGGCTAAATGTCGCAGAGCGCGGGATTATCGAAGGGCTGCTGCAAGCCGCTGGCGAAAATCCCGAATTGTTGCAGCAGGTCGTGGATCGTCTGCGCGAGATGGCAGGCAACTGACATCATTGACTGTTAAGAAAAGCCCGGATGCTCATCATGGCATCCGGGCTTTTTTTCATGCACTGCGCCGCCGTTTACGCCGTCCGCCATCGCCGTCACCCGTGTTGAAGCTCAGCGCGGGCAGGGTGACGATCTGGTTCAATTCCGGGAACGGATCGATCGCGTGGGGCAAGGCGTTGGCATTGACGAAATGTTCCTGAAAACGCGGTTCAATGGCTGTCTCGACCTTGTGGATACGTCGCACAGTGGCTTCTATCCCGGCGCGTGCAGTTGCATTGCACAGCGCAATCCGTGCGCCTGTACCCGCAGCGTTGCCTGCGCTTGTAACCTTATCGAGTGCGGCATCCGGTATCATGCCCAGAACCATCGCATGCTTAGGGCTGATATGCGCACCGAAAGCTCCTGCAAGAACGACGCGATCCACGTGATCTGTGCCGATTTCGTCCATCAACAGGCGTGCACCCGCATAAAGTGCGGATTTTGCAAGCTGGATCGCACGGATATCGCCTTGCGTCACGGTGATGCGCGGCCCGCCCTTGGCACTTGCGTCATGGATCAGATAGGCATGGGTACGCCCTTCTGGTTGGCAGCGCCAGGTACCGGTCTGCTCGGCTGATCCGATCAGCCCGGAGCCATCCACAAGCCCTGCCATGCGCATCTCTGCAACGGCCTCGATAATGCCCGAGCCGCATATTCCGGTAATGCCTGTTTCCGCAGTAGCCTCAGTGAAGCCAGCTTCATCCGACCATAAATCACAACCGATCACGCGAAAGCGCGGCTCCTTCGTGACAGGATCAATCTCGATCCGCTCAATTGCACCGGGGGCGGCGCGCTGGCCAGAAGATATCTGCGCGCCCTCAAAGGCTGGCCCAGTGGGGGAAGAGCAGGCAAGCACCCTGTATTTGTTGCCAAGCAGGATCTCGGCGTTGGTGCCGACATCTACAACGAGCACCAGGTCCTCTGATGTCTCGGGCGATTCTGAAAGCGCCACAGCGGCTGCATCTGCACCTACATGGCCTGCGATGCAGGGTAACAGATAAGCGCGCGCCGCAGGATTCACGGCACTTATTCCCAATTCGCGCACATCAAGGTTCAGCGCATCAGAAGTTGCAAGCGCAAAGGGGGCTTGGCCAAGTTCCACCGGGTCTATCCCGAGCAATAGGTGATGCATGACCGGGTTGCACACGATCACTGCTTCCATGATCTCTCGTGTGCTGATATCTGCCTCGCGGGCAATTTCGGTGATCAGCGTATCCATGCCCTCGCGTACTGTGCGGGTCATCTCCTGATCGCCCCCGGGGTTCATCATCGCATAGCTCACCCGGCTCATCAAATCCTCGCCAAAGCGGATCTGCGGGTTCATGATGCCCGAAGAGAGCACCACATCCCCTGTACGTAGATCGCAAAGATGCGCAGCGATGGTGGTCGAACCGAGATCGATTGCCAGCCCGTAAAGCCCGCCTTCATAAAGCCCCGGCCAGATATCAAGCAGGCGATGCGGCCCAGCGTGATGGTCCTTGTGCAGTGCAACAGTTACGCGCCACTTGCCCTCTCGCAGCGTAGGCTGCAGCTTACGCAGCACATCAAGTCCACCTGCTATCTCTGGCACATCCCACTCGCTGCGTAATGCCTTGGCGAGCCGCTCGAAATCGCCCGAAGGCTCGTGCATGTCAGGCTCTTCCACCTCGACGAAATAAAGCCGCGTGGCGGGGTCCATCGTGATCGCACGGGCTGTCGCGGCCTTGCGTACAACCTGCCGGTGGACCTGGCTTTCAGGTGGCACGTCAATCACGACATCGCCCATGATCTTCGCCTGACACCCAAGGCGGCGGCCATCGATCAGCCCGCGCTTTTCCTTGTAGCGCTGTTCGACTGCATTCCACTCCGAAAGTGCATCCGGCGCGACTGTGACCCCATGTTTTGAAAAGGCGCCGTAGCCCGGCGAGATCTGACATTTCGAGCAGATACCCCGCCCGCCGCAGACCGAATCGAGGTCCACCCCCAGTTGTCGGGCTGCGGTGAGCACAGGGGTTCCAAGCGCAAAACGCCCACGTTTACCCGAGGGTGTGAAGATTACCAAAGCTTCCGACATGGCCTGCCTCTTCTGAATTCCATCCTCAGATAACCGCCTCGGCGGCAGAGGAAAGGCCGGATCGCGGCATCTGGCCGTGTTTTTCCGTCAGCGGGTGACCAACACCGAAATCTCGGAATGCCGAACCACACGAGCAGCCGTGGATCCGATGAAATAATCGCTCATCCCAGGCTTATGGCTTGTAATCATGATCAGATCGGCATTGCAGTCTCGTGCAGAGGCAAGAATATTCTCTGAAGGTCGACCACCGCGAATATCGATATCAACATTCTTGGCCTTTACGCGAGAAGCGAGGGCTTCAAGCTGTTCACGGATCGCTTTGCGATGCGCCATGAGCTGTTCGCGCGCAACAGCAGCGCTGAGATAGGTCGGTACTTCGTCGAGCACATGCACAAGCGTAATACTTCCACCTTGGTCAATGAGCTTGTTTGCTTTCTCGATCAGCGTACGACTCGTCGCGCCTTTGTTGAAAAGAGCAACAGCGATAACAATGGATTTATACATGATCTCTCCCTTTTGGGTTTGCGCGATATTCTTCCGAACCGCTTTGGAAGGACCATCGCACAGCTATGCCCTTGAGGCAACCATACGATCGGGACATAGCCGTCCCGACCGTCGGTAACGTTGGAAGAGCGGATTCAGCGGGTCACGAGAACCGAAACCGGAGCATGACGCACAATACGGGCGGCGGTGGAGCCGATGAAATAATCGCTCAGGCCCGGCTTGTGGCTTGCGATCATGATCAGATCAGCATCGGCCTCTTTTGCTGCGCCGAGGATCGAGGCGGACGGTTGGCCTTCGCGGATCACGCTTTGGACATTCAGCCCGCTGGCCTCTGCGGCAATCGCCTCCAGTTGCTCTTCGACTTCACGACGCCGGGCGGTCATATGCTCTTTGGGAATCGAGGCCGCGACATATCCCGGCACTTCATCGATGACATGGACGAGCGTAATCTTTCCGCCTTTATCCAGAAGCGATTTAGCCTTCTGGAGAGCAGCGCGTGTGGTAGCCCCTTCGTTGAACAGAGCTGCAGCGATCACGATTGACGAATACATGATGTCTTCCTTTTTATTGATTTTAGCGTTCTACCAGCACCGAGCACTGAGCATGGCGTATCACGCGCGCAGCGGTCGAGCCAATGAAATAATCACGCAAGCCGGGCTTGTGGCTCGCGATCATGATGAGATCGGCGCTGGAATCCTCAGCCGCCTGCAGAATCTGGCCCGACGCTGCGCCATGGCGCACTTCATGTTCGATCCGAACCTCGGTGGCTGGATCAATCATCGCGCGCAACTCGACTGCGGCTTCGGCGCGACGGCGTTCGGAGAGATCGGAGGGTAATTCTGCGGCGATGTATCCTGGCACTTCTTCGAGTACATGGATCAGCCGGATCTCTCCACCGTCATCGACCAGTGCGGCCGCGCGGGCCAAAAGCGCCTTGGCCTGATCGAGATATTCGAGATCGACTGCGACGATGATACGTCCATACATTGGGGCTGTCCTTTCCTGTTGCGCTGCATGAAGCAATTGCACGTGGAGTTTGCCCGCGTCGTTGATTTCGGTCAAATCGACATGCGATCGTGGCGCTCTGTTTCGAGGTGAAACCAGAAGTGAGCCTTGTGTCTCTTGCCCTGACCGGGCTATCTGCGGCATCACTCAGCTCAAAGCTCAAACTGGCAGGTCCGCGCATTTCATGGCTGTTTCGCTCGTCATTCTCGCTGCAGGGCAGGGGAGCCGAATGCTCTCCGATCTGCCCAAGGTTCTGCATCCGATTGGTGCAACCCCGCTCGTGGTTCATGCGATGCGCGCAGGACGTGCACTTGATCCTGAGCGGGTGGTGGTCGTGGTTGGTCACGGCGGCGCAGCAGTGGCGAGGTCTGTCGCCGAGGAAGACCCCGAGGCACTGGTCGTGACGCAAGAGGTGCAGCTTGGAACGGCCAATGCCGTTGCACAGGCGCGCGGGGCGCTCGCCGGGGTGGATGGTGATGTTATCGTGCTCTACGGCGATACACCTTTCATTCAGCCCGACACACTCGTACAGATGCAGCTTGCGCGCGCGGCCCATGATGTGGTCGTGCTTGGCTTTGAAGCTGTCGATCCGGGCCGCTATGGGCGGCTCGTCGTGCAAGACGAGAAGCTGGAGCGCATTGTCGAGTTCAAGGATGCGAGCGAAGACGAACGTGCGATCACGCTTTGCAACAGCGGAGTGCTCTGCGCCGATAGCGCGCTTCTGTTTGACCTGATCTCCGAGGTCGGCAACGCCAATTCCTCGGGCGAATACTATCTGACAGATATCGTGGCGCTGGCGCGCGGGCGCGGGCTATCAGCAGGTGTTGTAAGTTGCGATGAGGCCGAAACTCTGGGTATCAACACGCGCGCCGAGCTTGTCCGCGCTGAGGCTGCATTTCAGAAGCGGATGCGGGCAGAGGCCCTCGAGGCCGGGGTGGCGCTGCTTGCCCCAGAGACTGTGCATTTTGCACAAGATACGGTTATCGGGCGCGATGCGGTGGTCGAACAGTTCGTGGTCTTTGGTCCCGGTGTGACTGTCGAAACTGGAGCGCAAATCCGCGCATTCAGCCATATTGAGGGCGCGCATATCAGTCGCGGCGCTGTGGTTGGTCCCTATGCCCGGTTGCGCCCCGGTGCCGAACTGGCCGAGGATGTACGTGTAGGCAATTTCGTCGAGATCAAGAATGCGGCTTTGGGCGAGGGTGCAAAAGTCAATCACCTCTCCTATGTCGGCGATGCCAGCGTCGGTGCGCGCGCCAATCTTGGAGCGGGAACAGTCACCTGCAATTATGACGGGGTTTCCAAGCACCACACCGAGATCGGGGAAGATGCTTTCATCGGCTCCTCTACGATGCTTGTTGCGCCTGTGCGCATTGGCCGTGCGGCGCTGACCGGTTCGGGATCTGTCATTACCTCCGATGTCCCGGATGATGCGCTTGCTTTGGGGCGCTCGCGGCAGGAAACGAAGGCAGGTCTTGGCAAACGGCTTATGGACCGGCTGAGGGCAGTGAAGGCCGCCCAGAAGAAAGGCTGAGAAAGATGTGTGGCATTGTTGGTGTGCTGGGAAATCACGAGGTCTCGCCTCAGATACTTGATGCGCTCAAGCGTCTGGAATACCGCGGCTATGACAGTGCCGGTATTGCAACGATCAATCGCGGCAAACTTGATCTGCGCCGTGCGGTGGGTAAGCTGATCAATCTTTCCGATATTCTTGTTCATGAGCCACTTCCGGGCCGTTCTGGGATCGGCCACACACGCTGGGCCACGCATGGCGGCCCTTCAGTAGCGAATGCTCATCCGCACCGGGCCGGGCGGGTGGCGGTTGTCCATAATGGCATCATCGAGAATTTCCGCGCGCTGCGCGAGGAACTCGGTGCAGAAGGGATTTCCTTCAGCAGCGAGACCGATACCGAAACCATTGTGCAACTGGCGAGCCTGTATCTGGAACGTGGCATGACAGCGGTTGAAGCCGCGCGCGCGACGCTCAAGCGACTGGAAGGCGCGTTTGCAGTTGCATTCCTCTTCGAGGGCGAAGAGGATATGATCATCTGCGCGCGGCGCGGCTCTCCGCTCTGCATCGGTCATGGGCAAAACGAGATGTATCTTGGCTCTGACGCCATAGCGCTTGCCGAGTTGACCGACCGCATCACCTATCTCGAAGAGGGGGACTGGGCCATCCTGTCGCGCAGCGGAGCGTTGATCTTCGATGCCGATGATCACCAGACCAATCGCCCCGTTACGCGTATTAATGTTGAAACAGCGCGTGTCGACAAATCCGGGCATCGGCATTTCATGGCCAAGGAAATGGCCGAACAGCCGCGAGTGTTGCAAGCCTCAATGAGCCATTATGCAGGGCTTTCAGGCGGTGATATCACGCTGCCCGCAGAGCTTGATTTCGCAAACACAGACAGGCTTATCATGGTTGCCTGCGGGACGGCTTTCTATGCGTGCCAGGTGGCAAAATACTGGTTCGAGAAATATGCTGGGCTGCCGGTGGAACTCGATATCGCTTCGGAGTTTCGCTACCGTGACCCTGTGCTCGGCCCCAACAATACGGCTCTTTTTGTCAGCCAGTCAGGTGAAACCGCAGATACGCTCGCAGCACTGCGCCATGTAAGCCCGCATGTGGCGCAGGTGGTGTCGGTCATCAATGTGCCGACATCTTCGATTGCCCGTGAAAGTGCCGTGGCGCTTCCGATCCATGCCGGGCCGGAAATCGGGGTCGCCTCGACAAAGGCATTCACAGCGCAACTGCAAGTGCTAGCCCTGCTGGCGCTCAAGGCTGGTATGCAGCGGGGACGCCTTACACCAGAGGCTTTTGAAGCCCGGCTTGCGGAATTGCGGGCCGTGCCCGGTTTCGTCGCTCAGGCGCTTGATCGTGAAGAAGAAATCCGGCGCCTTACTGAAACTCTCTCGCAGGCGCGCGATGTGCTTTTTCTGGGGCGTGGAGTGATGTATCCACTCGCATTGGAAGGTGCTCTAAAGCTGAAAGAAATCAGTTATATACATGCCGAAGCTTATGCGGCGGGTGAATTGAAGCATGGGCCGATCGCGCTGGTCGATACGGATCTGCCAGTGATCGTTTTCGCACCCCATGACGGATTGTTCGAGAAGACCGCCTCCAATATGCAGGAAGTCATGGCGCGGCAGGGCACGGTGATCCTGATTTCGGACGCGCAAGGGCTCGCGGAGGCAGGCGATGTGCCCTACTGCTTGCAGATGCCTACAGTGCCGGAATTCATCGCGCCCATCATATACGCCGTGCCTGCGCAGCTCATCGCTTATCACACGGCGCTACATCGCGGGACCGATGTGGACCAGCCGCGTAATCTCGCGAAATCCGTGACCGTGGAATGAGTGTGGCCAACAGCCTGATAGCGGAGTTGCGCGCGCTTGGTGATGCGCAGAAGGCAGCAGAGATGGCGGCCTATCACAAGACGGCGCGTGAGTTTCTGGGGCTTTCGACTGAGACGCTGGAGATGATGTCGCGCGAACAACGCCGCTCTCTGAGCCTTGAGGCGCGGTGTGATCTGGCGCAGGCGCTGTGGGAGAGCGACATCCATGAGGCCCGGATCTATGCTGCGAAGCTTCTCTCTCAGGCCCGGATCCGGCCCGATGACAGTCCCGTCTGGCAAATGATCGCGGCTTGGGCGCAGGAATTCGATAGCTGGGCGTTGGCCGATCATGCTTCGATCGCCGGAGGAAAACGGCTCATCGCCGATCCGCGCAGGCTGGATGACGTCGAAGACTGGACTGTCAGCCACAATATGTGGACGCGACGCGCCGCGCTCGTGATGACATTGCCTTGGGCGCGGCTGGCGCACCCGAAGCCTGACGATATGGCCATCCGCGCGCGCGTGCTGGGCTGGGCGGCTGGCTATGTGCACGACCGCGACCGTTTCATCCAGAAAGCCATCGCCTGGTGGCTACGCGACCTTTCGCGCCGCGATCCACAAGCTGTGTGCGTGTTTCTGGAGGGGCCGGGCTCGACACTCAGCGCATCTGCGAAACGCGAGGCGCGTCGGCTTATAACGCATAGCTGAGGCTCAGGCTTTCAGCGTCGCGATAGCCTCTGCCAGATCGAGTTTGCCATCATAAAGCGCGCGTCCTGATATCGCGCCGTTCAGAGGTGCGCCACATTCGCGCAGAGCCACCAGATCCTCAAGTCGTGAAACCCCACCCGAAGCAATGACCGGGATCGAGACCGCGCGCGCCAGCGCCGCCGTTGCGGCGACATTCGGTCCCTGCATGGCACCGTCGCGATTGATATCCGTGTAGATGATCGCCGCAACGCCCGCATCCTCGAACTGGCGCGCGAGTTCTGTCACCTCGACATCGGTTTCCTCGGCCCAGCCCTTTGTTGCGACACGCCCATCGCGCGCGTCAATGCCCACGGCGACCTGCCCAGGAAAGGCTTTGGCTGCCTTGCGAACCAACGCTTGCTGTTCCACCGCCACAGTTCCCAGGATAACCCGCCTTAGCCCGCGGGTAAGCCAGCCCTCGATCGTGGCCATATCGCGAATACCTCCGCCCAACTGGCAGGGGATTTCGACCGCATCGAGAATACTCTCGACAGCGGCGGCATTGACGGGTGTGCCGGCAAAGGCACCGTTGAGATCGACCAGATGCAACCACTCTGCCCCTTGCCGGGAAAAGGCACGGGCCTGCGCGGCTGGATCATCGTTGAATATCGTAGCCTGCGCCATCTCTCCCTTATAAAGGCGAACGCATTGGCCATCCTTGAGGTCGATTGCGGGGTAGAGGATCATCACAGCGTACCGTATCTGAATTACGTTTGCTGTCTCTTACTCCCTCACGACGTTCAAGAAAACCACATATCGTGCATCAAGCCATCCACCCTTACAGCTTGCCGCCCTTGATGACACGCAAGGCTGGCCGCGGCGCAGTTGCGAAAGGTGCGGGCTCGGCCGTAAGGTCGACTGTCCTTGCCAACGTGAAGTAGCGCGGCGTGCGACCGGGATCGCCCTCACGCATGAGTACTCCCATTACGCGGCTGATCTTGCCGCTTGCATCTGTGAGCGGCAAGAGTGCAAGCGTTGCAGTGAGATGCGGCAGACCGAAGCCACTTTCGCCTTCGAGTACAAGAGTTACACGTGCACCAAGAGAAACGTGCTCGATTGCTTGCATGACCTCGTTACGTGCAGTGCCGCTGAACATCGCAGTTACGGGCATTCCGCGCATTTCCATGCCGAGCATATCTTCAATCTGCTGACCACAGATGCGCAACTTTGCCACGCGTGGACTGACCAATTCGGCGAGAAAGATATGCGGGAGTTTGTGCCCAAGTGCTGCGGGATCAATCTGCTGGCGCATTGGTGGTTGTGAGCCTGTGCGCAAAGACGCCCAATAATCAGTGACCTCTGAGATGATTGTGTTTGCGCCTTCAGTTTTGCCCAGATGTGAACAGTGGTTACTTCTGGTCTCTCTCATGATCGTGGCTCCTCACCTGTGCTGCCAATTGCGCGAGGGCGACCGGCAAATGAACGCGAGCTGTGTCTGTGGCTGTTGTTAACCCTACAGCAAGCTCTCTTAATGAGGTATTAATAGCTCGAATTTTGCTCGATTTCTGCCACATTTTGTGAATTTGGTTAAGCGCAGGCCGAGTTGGCTGAGAGCAAGAGCAGGAGTCTTCACCCATGCAATCGATGACTGGCTATGCCAGCCACAATGGTTTTTGCACAATCGATGGTCTGAGTTTGGAGTGGGATTGGGAGCTTCGTGCCGTAAATGGACGCGGGCTTGAAATACGCGTGCGTATACCTGAAGCAATTGGCTTTCTTGAAAAAAAGTTGAAGGATCAGATCGCGAAGCACGTTGCGCGTGGCACCATCTCGCTTGCATTGCGGGTGAAAATTGATCAGGCGGAGGCCGTTGGGAGCATTGACAAGACGGCCTTGGAAACAGTCCTTAAAGGACTTGCCGAGATCGAGATGCAGGCGCGCGAAGCGGGTGTCGTTCTCACGCCTCCGACTGCCCTTGATCTGCTCGCGTGGCGCGGAATCCAGGCGGCTGGCCGTGAACTTGCCGTAATTCGGCCAGAATCGCTGGAAGCGGTTTTTCTCGAAGATCTTGATCACCTTCTGGCATCCTTTTGTGAGATGCGTGGGCAAGAAGGCGAATCGCTCGCTCAGATTCTGGCACAGCAGATCGATGAGGTGGTGCGGCTCACAACGGCAGCGCGGGCGTTACAGAGCGCGCGTGCAGATGATTTGAAGGCGCATTTTCATAAGGCGCTCGCTCAGGTGACTGAAGCCACGCGCGCCGATCCGACGCGGCTTGAGCAAGAACTGGCAATTCTTGCTGTGAAGGCCGATATTGCAGAGGAACTGGACCGCTTGGATGCGCATAGCGCTGCGGCGCGCGCATTGTTGAAGGCTCAGGGCGCCGTTGGGCGCAAGCTGGAGTTTCTGATTCAGGAGTTCAACCGGGAGGCCAACACATTATGCTCCAAGGCGCAGCATCTGGAAATGACGCGCATCGGGCTTGACCTCAAGGCTGTGATCGACCAGATGCGCGAGCAGATTCAGAATGTGGAGTAACCCGATGGCGCGACGTGGCTTGCTGATCATCCTGTCATCGCCTTCAGGGGCTGGCAAATCAACACTCGCGCGCCGGTTGATGGCTTGGGATCCGGCCATTCGCTTTTCTGTTTCCGCCACCACGCGCACCCCCCGCGCGGGCGAAGTGGACGGGCGCGAATATTATTTCAAGACAAGATCAGATTTCGAGGCGATGATCGCTGAAGGCGAGATGCTGGAGCATGCCGAAGTGTTCGGAAATTTCTATGGCTCGCCAAAAGCACCCGTCGAAACTGCTCTGACCGAAGGGCGCGACATGCTTTTTGATATCGATTGGCAGGGCGGGCAACAGGTGCGCAATTCGAGCCTAGGCAAGGATGTCGTCTCGATCTTTGTCCTGCCGCCTTCTATTGCCGAGCTTGAAGCACGGCTTCGTGCTCGTGCGCAGGACAGCGACGAGGTGATTGCCGGGCGGATGCGCAAATCCCGAGACGAGATCAGTCATTGGGCGGAATATGATTATGTGCTGGTCAATGACGATCTGGAGCGCACCGATGCCGCGCTGCGAGGCATTATTGCGGCAGAGCGATTGCGGCGCGACCGTCAGACGGACCTCAATGCCTTTGTGCGTGGGTTGAATGCCGAATTCGACGCACAGATGCCCGAGTGAGTAGAGCCGATGAACGAAGACCTTGTATCAAAGAAGTCCGTCATGCGCGCAAGGCTTGCAAGCCTTCGCGATGCAGCGTTCCGTGCCTCGGATGCGCCTGAGAAGTGCCGTGTCGCCTGCGAGCGCGTAGCGGAGGTTTTGGCAGATACATTTGGTTCTGAGCTCAGTGAGATTGTGCTCTCTGGTTATATGCCCATGCGTTCAGAAATTGATCCGCTACCTGCTATGATTGCGCATCCCGGCCCTGTTTGCGTCCCTGTCATCGCTGGGAAGGGGCAGCCGCTGGAATTTCATCGCTGGCATGCACAGGCAGAGATGATCGAGGGTGCTTTCAAGGCGCGTATCCCGGCCGTGCGTGATGCGCTAAGCCCGCGTGCGCTGATTGTGCCACTTCTGGCGTTTGATCGTCGGGGTTATCGGTTGGGCTATGGTGGAGGTTTTTACGATCGCACGCTGGAGCGATTGCGCGCGCAAGGCCCGATCCTCGCGGTTGGCATAGGTTTTGAAGAGCAGGAAGTGGCGCAAGTGCCGACTGAGCCGACCGATCAGAGACTGGATTTGATCGTGACACCGGTGGAGCTGCTCCGCCCCTGATCGCGGTCTACTCCGCCCCGATAACGCGGCCAAAGTGTTTTTCCTCTGCCGCGTCGTCGGATGTAACATCTGCTTCGGGCGGGATCAGGGGAAACTCTTCTTCCGGCAACCCTTCGCGCGAGAGCAACACTGCCACAGGGCGTGCAGCGGGGATATGCGAGCAGACGATCATCACAGCAACCATAAAGGGGACGGCAAGAAACATGCCCGGCACACCCCATACGGCGCCCCAAAACGCTAGTGAAATGATGATGCCGAAGGAAGATAGTCGCAGCGTCTTACCCATGAGCATCGGGTCAATGACATTGCCAAGCAGGAACTGTGTCATCCCGGCGAGCACGAATATCAGCACTGCCGTTTGTGGCTCGGGGACCTGAATGTAGGCCACTAGCGTCACGACCAGCGTGGCAATGATCGATCCAACTGAGGGAATGAAGTTCAAAACGAAGGTCAAAAGGCCCATTGCCACAGCAAATTGAAGGTTGAACACGCTCATCAGAACAAAGATGGCAAGCCCGGTCACTGTGGAGATCAGACCCTTTACCAGCAGATAGCGGTTCACCCGGCGAATGATCGAACCAATAATTGCGCTCACTCGCAGTGCCTGCGCCTGGTCTGCCATCAGGTTTTCGAGCTTGGTATTGAACCAGACGCGCTCGGCGAAGAGAAACCCAACGAAAAGGATAATCAGCACTACCTGGCTCAGGATCGTTCCGGCCTGACCTGCAGCAGAGCGAAGGTAGCCCGAGATTTCAATTGTGCGCACGGTTTGAAGGACCGATTGCTCGACATCTTCGCCCATCCAAGAAAACATCTGCGCAATCGCGCGCTGGGCGTCATCGGTATATGAAAGCGTTGTCGTGAGGACGGTGTTGATCTGCGAGATCACCAGACCAGCCATACTGAGTAGTCCTGACGCGATGAGAAACACCGCGACGACTGAAGCGAGCCAGTTGGCGATGCGAAACTGGCCGATCTGTAAACGCGAAATCGAGTTGATCGCATCAGAAGTCAGTGAGAACAGGATTATGGCGATTGCCAATGCGATCAGGATGAATTTGGCCTGAACCAGCAAAAACAGAACCACTGCGAAGGCAATGATGCCCATCAGCCATGTCTGCAGGCGAAATTTCTCATTGAAGCTGAGTCGCGCGACCGCGTTCAGGGCAGTGGTCTTTGTGGGTTCAGCCATCGTCACATGAGTCCAGTTGCCATAGATGTGTATATAGTATGCGGGGAGGGCGTCTGCCACACAAGGGCACGCAGACGGTATTCACACGGTCTTGGCAGTTTATGCTTCAGAATACGGCTCTATTCTGATGCGCGTATTACATAAGCGGCGAGCGAATCGAGATCTGCCTTGTCGAGTTGCTGAAGATTGCGCACAACTTGCGCCATCGAACCACCGACTACATCAAAACCCGGGGTGAGGCCGGTTTCAAGATAGGCACTCACATCAAACTCAGTCCATCCGAAGTCATCACCTGCTATTGCGGGAATACGGCCTGTGCCCGAGGGATTGGCTGCTCCTTTATGCCAGCGCGCTGTATCGAGCGCACCCAGCGCATTGCGTGGTGTATGGCATTCTGCGCAATGTGACAGCGCTTCGGCCAGATAGCGACCACGCGCCTCTTCGGCAGTCAAATCGCCTGTGATCACCCAGTCCTCGCGCAGGTAGAGCAGTTTCCATAACCCTACGGACCGGCGGATATTGAATGGAAAGCCAATACGATGCGGTTGGGAGGGAGTCGCATCCGCTGGTAGAGTACGGATGTACGCATAGAGGTCGGCAACATCCTGCGGCTCGGCGCGGATATAGCTCGTGTACGGAAAAGCGGGGTAGTAATGCGCGCCTTGTGGAGAAATGCCCCGCATCACTGCGTTCATGAATTCTGCCTGCGACCATGTTCCGATACCATGCTCAGGGTCGGGGCTGATATTGGGCGCGATGAAAACGCCAAAATCGGAGACAAATTCGCGACCGCCTGTCAACACCAGCGGGTCGGCATCGCGTTCTGTAGCCATATGGCATGAGCCGCAACCGGCGGCGAAGAAGATTTTTTCACCGCGTTCCGTGTCGCCTTCGAATTCTTCAAGGGTTGCTGCGTCCATGGGGCGCGGCGCTGATGTGATCCAGAGCATTGCCCCGGCAACTATTGCCAGTAGCGCCGCGATCAGCACAAATTTTCGCATGCTCGTTCCTTCAAGCGCCAGCGCGGCGCAATCTTAATGCGCCGCACATTGTCTTGCTTAGTTTTCTCTCTTAGCTGGATTCAGCTCGATACACCTCGTGGCAGGCTTGGCAGGCCTGTCCCACTTGGCCGACCCCTGCACGCAATTCATCGAGCCCGCTGCCCGCGACGCTTTGCAGGTTTTCGACTGCACCTTGAAGGGCTGCGAATTTTGCCACGAAATCATCCAGGTCATCCCAGATTGCCGGAAGTGCGCGCGTGCGTTCAGCGCTCTGTGCATCTGTGCCTTCTGGCCAGAGCCGCGTTTGGTTCACGCGGGTGAGATGGAAGAGGTTGTCTGCTGCGGTCTGTGCCATCGCGGCATCATAATCTATGCGTCCTTGAGCCATGCCGCCCACAACTCCAAAATTATGCGAAAACAATTTGAACTGGCCCTGCCGCGCCGCAATTGCCGGGTCTTCATCGGCGATTGCGGGAATGGCGAGGGCTGTGGTCAAAGCCAATGTGCCCAGAAATGTCTTGAAATTCATGTTTGTTTCTCCTGATATTGGGATGCAAAAGATAGCGCGATTTCGCGACAGGAAAAACTCACGGGCGCGTTATTTCGCGCTTCAGGTGAAGCGAACCTTGCCAATATAAGGCAGATTCCTGTTTCTCTGAGCGTAATCAATGCCATAGCCGACAACAAACTCATCGGGTATTTCAAATCCTGTCCAGCTTGCCTTGATATCGACCTCGCGCCGCGAAGGTTTGTCAAGAAGCGCGCAGACTTCCAGTCGGGCCGGGTTGCGCGCAAGCAGCATCTGCAAAACATGGTTTAGTGTGAAACCCGTGTCGACAATATCTTCGACAACCAAAACATCGCGCCCTTCGATCTTTCCCGAAAGGTCCTTGAGAATACGTACCTCGCGTGAGGATTGCGTGGAATTACCATAGCTCGAGGCCTCGAGAAAATCGACTTCAACAGGCAGATCGATCTCGCGCACGAGATCGGCAATGAAGACGAAAGAGCCACGCAAGAGCCCTACGACAACCAGTTTTTCCGTGCCAGCGAAGGCGCGTGAGATCTCTTCGGCGAGCTCCTCAACACGCGCAGCAATCTGCTTGGCGCTGATCATCTGATCGATGACATAAGGTTTGTGCGTCATAACAGCCTCTTGATTTTCCGTCGTGACTTTAGGACATGTGCGCGCGACAGGAAAGAGCGGACCATGCCCAGCCATCACGAATACCGGCACATGCCTTACAGCGCGGAACAGATCTTCGATCTGGTCGCTGATGTCGCGCGTTACCCCGAGTTTTTACCTTGGACAGCGGCATCGCGCATCCGCTCGCGCATACCGATAGCAGGCGGTGAGGAGATCGAGGCGGATCTGGTGATTTCCTTCAAGGTATTTCGTGAACGCTTCGGAAGTCGGGTGCAGCTGTATCCAGAGGCAGGGCGCATTGACACGGCTTATCTGGACGGGCCGTTCAAATACATGATCTCGCACTGGCAGGTGGATGCAGCCGAAGATGGCGGCTGCATAGTTGATTTCTCGGTTGATTTCGAGTTCCGTAACCCGGTGCTTCAAAAACTCATTGGCGTTGTTTTCGATCAGGCGATGCGCCGCGTCGTGGGCGCTTTCGAGGCGCGCGCGAAACAGCTTTATGGCTGAAGTACCTGCGCGATCAGGTGCAGCGCATGCGCAACCGTCGCCGCGCGCACTTCTGCTCTTCCGATAGCGCCGAACTCAATGGTTTCGGTCTGTGTGCCGAGTGGCGTTGCAAGCCCGAAACAAACCCGACCCTCGGGCTTGAACTCCGATCCACCGGGGCCTGCGATACCAGTGACGGCAATCGCTATCCCGGCCTTGGAACGTGAAAGGGCTCCGGTTGCCATTTCTGCGGCAACCTGTTCCGAAACGGCACCATAACGTTCCAGCGTGTCGGAATACACGCCGAGCATCTCGATTTTCGCGTCGTTGGAATAGGTGACAAAGCCACGATCCACCACGTCCGAGGATCCCGGTATATCCGTCAGAGCGGCCATGATCATCCCGCCAGTACAGCTTTCTGCCGCAGAGAGCCGAACGCCTGCCGCGCGTGCGGCCTCAAGTATTTCGCCCGCCGTCATATGCCCATCATGCCATGCGCGACCAGTGCGGCAAGCGCAACGACCATGGCTGCCAGCCCGCCCGCGATGATGTCATCCAGCATTACCCCCAGCGGTGTGTGCATCCGGTCGGCCATGCCCACCGGGCCGGGTTTCCAGATGTCGAATGCACGAAAGGCCAGAAAGGCCACCAACCAGCCGGGCCAGAGTGCCAAAACCGGAACCCCCATCATCACGGCTCCCAGCGAGACAGGCCAGAGCGCAAGCCACTGGCCCGCGACCTCGTCAATCACGATTTCCGAAAGGTCGGGGTCTTCAAGTCCACGCGTTTCCTGAATTGTTGCCCACCAGCCGATCAGAAAAACCAGCGCCGTGCCAAGCGCGAGCGCCCAGAAGCCGCCAAGCTGGTGCAGCAACCATGCCGCGGGAAGGGCCGCGAGCGAGCCCCATGTGCCGGGGGCAGGGCGCAAGAGCCCTGCGCCCAAGAACGTCGTGATCAGCCGCGTGGGTCTCATGAGGTCTCCTTTCCATTTGCGATCAGACAGGCAGTGGCGAGTGCCGCGATGCCTTCTTCGCGGCCGGTGAAGCCCAGTCTCTCCGAGGTGGTGGCCTTCACACTGATGCGCTCAGGTGGGCAGCCCATGATGTCTGCCAAAGCAGCTTGCATCGCGGCGGCATGCGGGCCGATCTTCGGGCGCTCGCAGACGAGTGTCACATCACAATTCGCCACATGAAAGCCGCGCGCACGGGCCAGTTCACAGGCATGTCGCAAGAAGATATGGCTCGCCGCACCCTTCCATTGCGGATCCGAAGGCGGGAAATGCCGCCCGATATCGCCTTCTGCCAAGGCGCCATAGATTGCGTCGGTCAGCGCGTGCATGCCCACATCAGCGTCGGAATGGCCCATGAGCGCGCGCTCATGCGGCACAAGAACACCGCACAGCCAGCACCCCTCGCCGGGGCCAAAACGGTGAACATCATAGCCGTTGCCAATACGTATATCCATCGTACCTGACTGCCTCTCTGCAAGGATCTTTGCCGCGCGTTTGAAATCGGCCGGATAGGTGAGCTTCAGATTGTCTTCGCAGCCTTCGGTTATAGCAACCTCAAGCCCCAAGGCGCGAGCGATCTCAACATCATCTGCAGCTTCGCCTTGATAAACACGATGTGCCTTGAGAATGGCGGCAAAATCAAATCCTTGCGGCGTTTGAGCGCGGAAAAGTCCTGCACGCGACACTGAGTGCGCGACATGCTTATCGCGTCCTTGCCACAAGGCATCCACGACAGCCAGTGCTGGCGCTGCAGCGGGCGTGGTCTCGAGCGCTGCTAGAACATCTGCGATAAGGCGGGAACTCACCAAAGGGCGCGCAGCGTCATGGATCAGCACGTTCTTCGGAGGGTTTTCTGCCAGTGTCTCAAGTGCCTTGCGCACAGAGTCGGTCCGTGTTTCGCCGCCGTCAACGATCGTCACCTCGTTTCTGGTGACTTGGCGGGCCAAAGCGCGATCATCAGGGTGGATGACGAGCACCAAGCGCTTGATCCCGGCACCATGAAACACCCTGAGCGTATGCGCAACCACAGGTGCGCCTGCGATTTCGCGCCATTGCTTGGGAAGTCCCGCCCCCGCGCGCATTCCGCGTCCTGCGGCCACTATGATCGCCGCGACATCCTGCTGCATGCCTGTTCCCGTTTTTCCAGCGCTCTTGCTATAGGCTGAAGCAGGGGGTGCTGACAATGCGCGCGTTGAGCATCAGTGAATGCACAAAATTTAATCACATGATGAAATTGTCGTCACGCTTGCGTTCAACGCATTTGCTTCACGCATACCGTGAGGCTAGGGAAGAGGCAGAAAGAACAATCACAAGGCGGCGCGAAAAGTGCAGGCGCAAGTCAATCCTCACCTGACTGATCTTGGAATAGACATGCCGGTCCTCTTGGCGCCTCTGGCCGGGATCACTGACTTGCCTTTCCGCCGCGTTGTGGCTGGTTTCGGCGCGGGGCTTGTTGTCTCGGAGATGGTGGCATCGCAGGAGATGGTGCAGGCCAAGCCTTCGGCGCGCGCGCGGGCCAGAGCGGAGCTCGGGTTTGGCGAAGCGCGTACTGCGGTTCAGCTTGCCGGGCGCGACCCTTACTGGATGGGGCAAGCCGCGCGTATGGTAGAAGATAACGGTGCCGAGCTCATTGATATCAATATGGGCTGTCCGGCGAAGAAGTTCGTTGGCGGCATGTCAGGTTCAGCCTTGATGCTTGAGCCTGACCATGCGTTGCGGATGATTGACGCCGTGGTGAATGCTGTCTCTGTGCCCGTGACGCTCAAGACACGGCTCGGCTGGGATGACAGCTGTCTTAATGCGCCTGCGATTGCTCGGAGTGCTTCTGATGCGGGTGTTTCTATGATTACGATCCACGGACGCACGCGGTGTCAGTTTTACAAAGGCAGTGCCGATTGGGCGGCAATCCGGAACGTCGTTGCAGCCTGTCCTGTCCCGGTTATTGCCAATGGTGATATCTGTACGGCGGAAGACGCGCGTATCGCACTGGAGCTTTCGAAGGCTGCCGGTGTGATGATTGGGCGTGGGGCGCAGGGCAGGCCCTGGCGGCTTGCGCAGATTGCAGCGGCACTTGCGGGGCGCCCTGTGCCAGTCGCGCCGACAGGGGCTGTGCTTGCAGATATCGTTGGCGCGCATTACGAAGCCGCGCTCTCCTTCTATGGAGCAGCGCTTGGCATGAAGACCATGCGCAAGCATCTCGCAGCCTATGTCGAGGAAGCAGGTGGTGCTTCCAGACTGCGCCACGAGCTTGTCACGGCTACTGAGGCCGCCGAGGTCTTGCGGCTATTGCCCGAAGCGCTCACTCCAGCCCCCAGACCGGAGCAGGTTGCATGAACATCCCTGCCACAGGTCATATCTGGGCTGCGCTTCCGGTGCCCGCGCTTATGATCGGGCAGCTCAACGGAGTTGAGACCGTTTCCGATTGCAACCCAGCCGCAGAGCAGTTTCTGAGTCTGTCGCGCCGCTCGGTTCTGGGGCGCGCTTTCGGCCAACTCATTCATGTCGATGCCCCAATCGAAGCCGCATTGGAGCGTTGCCGCGAAAACCGGGCACCTGTCTTTATCAATGATGTCCCGGTCATCATTGGTGAGCGCGCAACCGTTCAATGCGCGATTCAGCTAGCGATTCTGGGCGACCGCCGTGATCTGGTGCTGATGTTGATCACACCGAGGGAGATTGCTGGCAAGCTTGGCAAGGTTGACGGGATTCGTCATGCTGCGCGATCGGCCATCGGGATGGCGCAGATGCTGGCGCATGAGATCAAGAACCCGCTTGCTGGCATAACGGGTGCTGCGCAACTGCTCTCGATGGGACTTTCGGGTGAAGATCGTGACCTCACGGACCTGATTGTCGCCGAGACCCAGCGCATCGTCAAATTGCTCGATCAGGTTGAGCAATTCGGGAATCAGCGCCCGCCCGATTGCGCGCCTGTCAATATTCACGATGTTTTGGAACGTGCTCGCAGGTCTGCGGAGATCGGCTTTGCTGCGCATATGCAAATCCGCGATGCCTATGACCCTTCTCTGCCACTGGTCTGGGCGGATGCCGACCAGCTTTTGCAGGTCTTTCTCAATCTGCTGAAAAATGCCGCACAGGCCCAATTGATGGGGGGGCGGATAACGATCCGAACCTTTTTCGAGCAATCCTTGAGACTACGCAACGCAAGCGGTGAGGATGTAGCCCTGCCGATCCATGTCGAGATTGTCGATGACGGCCCGGGCTTGCCGCCTGAGATTGCCGATGAGGTTTTCGATCCGTTTGTTTCTGGGCGCGAGAATGGAACCGGGCTGGGGCTGGCATTGGTCTCGAAAATCATAGCGGCGCATGACGGCTGGATCACAGTCGAGAGCCGACCAGGACGCACGGTTTTCCGCATCTCGCTGCAACGCGCACCCGATAGAAAAGACAGCAAGGAGGCTCGCTGATGGACGGCACAGTTCTGGTAGCAGATGATGATCGCACGATCCGCACTGTCCTGACACAAGCGTTGACCCGTGCAGGCTGCAAGGTGCACGCGACCTCGAGCCTGACAACGCTCATGCGATGGGTCGAAGAGGGGCGCGGTGATCTTGTCATCACCGATGTCATGATGCCGGATGGCAATGGGATCGAGATGATCCCCAAAATCAGTCAGGAGCGTCCGGACCTGCCTGTAATCGTGATTTCGGCACAAAACACCATCATGACCGCGATTCAGGCCAATGAAGTCGATGCACATGATTATCTGCCCAAACCGTTCGACTTGCCCGATCTGTTAAAGCGTGCTGGTGCAGCGATGAAAAACCGCCGACTGATCGCGGCGAGCAATGCGCCTGCAAAGCCAACGCCTGCCCCGCGCGGTGACATGCTGAGCATGGAGGCGATGCCGCTGGTGGGGCGCACCCCCGTCATGCAGGAACTCTATCGGCTCATTGCGCGCGTCATCAATTCCGACATGCCGGTGCTCATCCTTGGCGAATCCGGGACCGGCAAGTCACTGATTGCGCGTACGCTGCATGACCTCTCTGACCGACGCACGCAACCCTTTCTGATCGCGACATCAGAGGATCTGCAATCCTTTGATGGAGCGCAAGGGCTTATGTCGCGGGTGCGGGGTGGGACGCTTCTGTTTGATGAACTCACCGGCTATGGCAAGGAAGCCCAATTGCGCGCTGCGCGTCTGCTCGATGTACTGCCTGAGCAGGGGCCGCGGGTCATGGCGACTGCACAAGGTAATCTGACACGGGCATTGGCCGAGGGTGGATTGCGCGAAGACTTGTATTACCGGCTGGGCGGTGTGGTGCTGAATGTGCCACCGCTGCGCGAACGCATTGACGATCTGGAGCCCTTGGCCGAGCATTTCCTGACGCAAGCCGCCGACGATGGCGCGACCATGCGACAGCTTTCGCCCGAAGCAATGGAACTGGTGCGGGTATATTCATGGCCGGGAAATGTACGGCAATTACAGAACACATTGCGCAGGTTAAGCGTCACGAGCACCGACCCCGTAATCTCGCGCAGCGAGATGGAAACAGCGTTGCAAAGCCAGCCGAGTGCCGTGACGGTTGGTGAGCGCTTTACCGACGAGAGCCTTTCTGAATCCGTGGCGCGGCATTTGCGGCGGTATTTCGATCTGCATGGGCAGGAGCTCCCCCCACCCGGGCTTTATGGGCGTATCTTACGTGAATTGGAGATCCCGCTGATCGAGATCGCACTTGACGCAACTGGAGGCAATCAGGCGCGCTGCGCCGATCTTCTGGGGATTAATCGCAACACATTGCGCAAGAAAATCACTGAACTCGATATTCAGGTATCCCGACGACGCAAACTTGCCTGAAGGCTTGCTGCGGCTATCGTCACTTTATTTGATGTAGATCTGCAACAGGTGATGTGGCAGTGTCGCAGCATTGTATCAGGAGGCCTGAAAGGGCAGATAAAAAACCGTGTCGGTTTTCTTGGGAGCCAGATCATCGCTGTTACAGTCGCTTTGGCGTGACTGGGTGGAGAGGCGTATGTCAAACCGCCTGACGATTTCGCTCGTATTGCTAGGTCCGATTCTGGTTTTGCTTACCTTGCTCGCGCTCGGCCCCAGGGAACAGTTTTTTGATTCGCGCGCATTGCGTCTCATCCTGCTGGCGGATCTGGTTTACATTCTCTTGATCGCAGCACTTGTCGCCACGCGCGTGGTACGCCTCTTGGCGGAGCGTCGATCGGACTCGGCCGGGTCGCGGCTGCATTTGCGGCTATCCGCTTTATTCGCAACGATTGCTCTGGTTCCAACCGTTACAGTCGCCGTATTTGCTGCACTCACATTGAATGTTGGGCTTGAGGGCTGGTTTTCTGACCGTGTGCAGCGTGTTGTTGGTAATTCACTTGCCGCTGCAGAGGCCTATCAGTTCGAGCAAGAGCGCGATCTTCGTACGGATACACGCGAATTGGCTGCCTATCTGGAGACAGTTCGCCGGGTCTTTCCGCTGATCGAGGAAGGAGAGTTGCGCAATCTTCTGTCCGAGGCGCAGGCGCAAATCCAGCGCGGTCTGCGCGTTGCGTTCATAATCGACGGGCAGGGGGATATTCGCGCACGCGGCGAGCGGTCCTACAGGTTCAACTTCACGCCGATAAGCTCCGAGGACATCGCTGAAGCGCGCGAAAACGAAGGTGTTGTTGTTATCCGCGATTGGCCCAATAACGAGTTTCGTGCGCTTGTGGCCCTGGAAAATTATCTCGATCGCTACCTCTATGTTGCGCGTGAGGTTGATGGTGCCATTCTCAGCCTGCTTGATGAAACACGCGAGACGGTGACGTTTTATCAACAGCTGGAACGTGAGCGAGGGCGGTTGCTGTTTCAGTTTGGAGCGCTTTATCTGGGCTTCGCGCTGATTCTGATTTTGGGATCGGTCTGGATGGGTCTGAATTTTGCCGAACGGCTTGCACGGCCTGTCGGACGTCTGGCGGAAGCGGCAAAGCAGGTAGGTAGTGGTGATCTGGATGTGCAAGTTGCAGTTGCGCGCGATGATGATGAGATTGCACTCTTGGGTCGCGTCTTCAATCAGATGACTTACCAGTTGAAGGGTCAGCGCGAGACCTTATTGCAAAATAACCGCCAGATCGAGACGCGCAGGCGTCTGTTTGATTCGGTTCTCAGCTCGGTCACCGCAGGAGTAATCGGCCTCGATGCAGAAGGTCAGGTCGAATTCATCAATCGAGCCGCAGAAACCATGCTGGAGCTTGGCGCTTCAGCGCATATCAATACTGGGCTTGCAGAGGTGGTGCCGGAATTCGGACCACTTCTTGACCGTGTTCGAAGCACAGCGGCCCATCTCGGGCGGGTTCAGGAAGAGTTACGCCTCACACGATCGGGCAGATTGGAAACCTTGCTGGTGCGACTGGCGGAACGGCGGCGCAGTGATGGGCGACTTGAGGGTTATGTGGTTGCCTTCGATGATGTGACAGAGCTTGTTTCGGCGCAGCGCATGGCTGCATGGGGTGATGTTGCACGCCGTATCGCGCATGAAATCAAGAATCCACTCACACCCATCCAGCTTTCCTCTGAACGTATCCAGCGCAAATTCGGGCGTAAGCTTGAGCAGGAAGACGCCCAGCGCCTAGCCGAACTCACCTCGGTTATTATACGCCAGACCAATGATTTGCGTCGGATTGTTGATGAGTTCTCGCGTTTTGCGCGGATGCCCGAGCCCGATCGGCGCGCTCATGATCTTTGCGAAATATTGCGCGACTCGGTCCTGTTGCAGGAAAGCGGCCAGCCGGATGTTCAGTTTGATCTGAGTCTGCCAGAGGAGCCTGTTGTAAGCGAGGTAGACGCCACGATGATCGCACAGGCTTTTACCAATTTGATCAAGAATGCCGGCGAGGCGATTGAAACCCGGAAAAAATCCGAACAGCTTGTTGATTTCAATCCGGAAATCCGGGTTTTGCTCGAAACAGGCGATAGAGATTTGCGGATCAGCATTGCTGATAATGGCATTGGCTTGCCAGAAGACCGCGCGCGGTTATTCGAGCCATATGTGACCACGCGCGCCGAGGGCACCGGGCTTGGCCTGTCGATTGTGCGTAAGATAATCGAGGAGCATGGCGGCAGTTTGCGGTTGGAAGATGCTCCGGAATTTGAGAGCGATAGCCACCGCGGGGCCATGGCAGTGATACGACTGCCATTGTTGAACCCCGAGGGTACAGCTGACGCTGAACAGACAAGATTGGCGAGTGAAGATACATGAGTGATATTCTGATTGTCGATGATGAACGTGATATTCGGGAACTGATTTCGGACATTCTCGAGGATGAGGGTTATTCGACCCGCCGCGCCGCAAATTCAGATGAGGCCATGGCTGCGGTTAACTCCGATCCGCCCGCGTTGATGATCCTGGATATCTGGCTAAAGGACAGCAAGATGGACGGGATCGACATCCTGATGACCGTCAAGCGCTCCAATCCGGATATCCCGATTGTCATTATCTCCGGCCATGGCAATGTCGAGATTGCTGTCGCGGCAATTAAGCAAGGTGCCTATGATTTCATTGAAAAGCCTTTCAATATCGACAAGTTGATGGTGGTGATAAGTCGCGCGATGGAAGCCTCGCGGCTCAGGCGCGAGAACCAGGCGCTTAAGCGGCGCGATACAAGCACGGCACAGATGCGTGGTGAGAGCCATGCGTTCCGCGCGATGTGCGCGCAGCTTGAGAAGGTCACAGTCTCGAATGCGCGTATAATGTTCATTGGGCCAGCAGGCAGTGGCAAGGAAGTGGCTGCACGCTATGTGCATGAACATTCCGACCGTGCCTCAGGGCCCTTTGTTTGTGTTTCAGCGGCGATGATCGAGCCCGAGCGTATGGAAGAAGTGCTCTTCGGACGCGAAAGCCCCGAGCGTGGTGTCGAGCCCGGACTTCTGGAGCAAGCGCATGGAGGGGTCGTCTATCTTGACGAAGTGGCAGACATGCCGATGGGGACGCAATCAAAAATCCTGCGCGTTCTGGTCGAACAACAATTCACGCGTGTGGGCGGCGCGGACAAGGTTCGCGTTGACCTGCGGGTGATGAGTGCAACCAGCCAGGACCTCAACGCACGCGTTCGCGAGGGCTGTTTCCGGCAGGAATTATTTGACCGGCTCAGTGTCGTGCCGATTGCCGTACCGGGTCTTGAAGAGCGTCGAGAGGACATCCCGATCCTTGCCGAATTCTTCGTTGACGATTTGCATCGTTCACAAGGTCTTGCACGGCGCGACCTGTCTGATGCAGCGCGGGCGCATCTACAGACCATGCGCTGGCCGGGCAACATCCGACAACTACGCAACGTGATCGAACGCGCAATGATCCTCGGAGACCCGCGCCTTCCTATCGAGATACGCGACCTACAGATTGAGGCCCCTGCTGACACAGAAGACTGCGATTCACATCTTGTGCTGACAGGCGCGCTTACGACATTACCTCTGCGCGAGGCGCGTGAATTGTTTGAGCGCGAGTATCTGCTCTCACAGATTAATCGTTTTGGAGGAAATATCTCGCGCACGGCGGCATTTGTTGGGATGGAACGCTCTGCACTCCATCGCAAACTGAAATCGCTTGGGGTGCATACCGCCAAGCTCTCGGAAGCCAAAGGCTGAGGCAGTTGGACAGAGGGGACTTGCAAGGCTTCGCGGGCGCTGACACAAAGGCATGTGTTGCGCGGCAATCTTAAGGAGCGGAGTGCGCCATGAAGGTTATTGTCTGCGGGGCCGGGCAGGTCGGCTGGCAGATTGCGCGCCATCTTTCGGCCGAACGCAACGATGTTACTGTTGTTGACCGACAGCCTGAATTGGTTCGCCGCGCCACAGATGCGCTTGATGTTCAAGGTGTCACGGGCTTTGCCAGCCACCCCAACATCTTGGAACAGGCAGGCGCGCGTGATGCTGATATGGTCATTGCTGCGACCTATTCCGACGAGGTGAATATGGTCACTTGCCAGGTCGCGCACTCGGTCTTTGGCGTGACTCGCAAGATTGCACGCCTGCGCGAGCAAACCTATCTGGACCCGCGCTACTCGGATCTCTTTCGGCGTGAGCACATGCCGATCGATGTGATTATCAGCCCGGAGCGCGAAGTCAGTCAGGCCGCGCTCAAGCGCGTGGCCTATCCAGAGGCTTTCGATGTGCACGAGTATTTTCAGGGGAAGGCGCTTCTGATCGGGTTGATGCTTGACGAGGAATGCGCAGTCCTGAACACATCACTACGTCAATTGTCGGAGCTTTTCCCGACCTTGCGGATCATGGTTGCCGGATTGCGACGCGGCGCACGTCTATTCGCACCCGAGCCTGAAGATCAGCTATTCGCAGGCGATCAGGTCTATTTCCTTGTGGATGCGCGCGATGTCGCGCGCGCTTTCGAGGTTTTTGGCAAGACGCCTTCGCGGCAAGAAAGGGTGCTGGTCGTTGGTGGCGGCAATGTTGGGCTATCTGTGGCTAAAGTTCTGGAGCATCAGCCAGATCGTGTACGCGTCAAGATGATCGAGAGAGATCGCGCACGTGCCGAGGTGGCAGCAGATGCGCTGGTGCGCTCGATCGTGCTCAATGGGGACGGGATGGACAGCAATCTGTTGATTGAGGCGGGGATCGCCAAAACAGATGCTGTGCTGCTGCTGACAGATGATGATCGCACGAATCTGCTTGCTGCTGTGCGGGCTAAAGACCTTGGTGCGCGACAAGCCATCTCGTTGATCAACGATCCTGGCATGGTTTCGTTGGCAGGTGCTATGGGAATTGATGCGCATATCAATCCGCGAGCGCTTACGGTGTCGTCGATCCTACGCCATGTGCGGCATGGGCGCGTGCGGTCTGTTTATCTTCTGGGAGATCGCGAGGCCGAAGTCATCGAAGCGCAGGTTCTGGCAACCTCGCAGCTCTCGAATGCCCGTGTTCGAGACATTGGCTTTCCTGAGGGCGCGCTGCTGATCGGCGTTTCGCGTCAGGGTGAATTTTTGCGTCCGAAGGGGGACATGGTCTTGCGTGAGGGAGACCTTGTGGTGATTTTCGCGCTCACGGCGGATGTGCCCACGGTTGATGAGTTGCTGCAGGTAGCGGTCGAGTATTTCTAGGTGGCGGGCCTGAGGTTCAGAGCGGCGCCAAGTAAGACCCGCAATCTTGGTCCGGCCCTAATGGTGGCGCTCATAAGCGCAACTGCCGTAGCAATGCTGTTACCGGCGGCTGTGGCGTTCAGTCTGCGCGAGCACGAAATTGCGCGCCCCTTCCTCTATTCAGCCGGGTTGCTTGCCAGCATTGTTGCGCTGATCCACCTTGCAACGCGCACGCGCCCACGCAGCCGCCCCAGCATATTTTCTCATCCGTTCTCGCTTTTGTCGCTGGCTTATCTCATCTTGCCAGCATTGATGGCGATCCCAATAACCGAAGCTGTGCCCGGCATACCTTTCTTTGATGCATGGTTCGAGATGCTTGCAGCGTTCACGACTACGGGCGCGAGCCTGCTTGAGGGCGAAGTTAGCCGCAGCTTGCATTTGTGGCGAGCAACGGTCGCTTGGGGGGGTGGGCTTTTCACGCTAGTTGTTATCATGGCGCTTCTCGCGCCGCTTAATCTGGGCGGGGCAGAACTGTTTCGTGGTCAGATCGGCGGGATGGTGCAGCCCTTGGGCGATATGCGCGAGCATACATTGCAGCAGGAAGATGCAGATGAAAAAGCGCTGCAAAGATTGAAAGAGCAGTTCTGGATGATTCTGCCGACATATTTTGCATTGACGCTTGGTCTATGGGTGGTGCTCTCCATTCTGGGTAACCCGCCGCTGGTCGCGCTGATGATGGCGATGTCCACATTCGCAACCTCTGGCATAGTTCCCTCCGGAACTATGATGTCAATGCCGACTGAAATCCTGATTGCTGCATGTCTGATCATGGCCTTGAGCCGTAGGTTGTGGCCTCATGCCGGTGTGTTCTATCAGCACGGCTTGCGCAAACGCCATGATCCGGAATTGCTGCTTGCGCTTGGCGTCATGAGCATTGTGGTTCTTGCAATTACGCTTGAAACGTTGTTCGGCCCACAAGCAGGTATTTTAGACCATTTGGCACGGATCTGGGCACATGGTTTCACAGCGCTGTCTTTTCTCACGACCACTGGGTTCATCAGTGCCGTTACTGGCGGGTTTGAGCATGTCTTTCCAGGGCCCTCTGGCATGGTTCTGTTGGGGCTTGCACTTTTTGGGGGTGGGGTGGCCACCACGGCCGGTGGGCTGAAATTGATGCGGGTGTTCAGCCTTGGCTGGCAGGCGCAAAGGGAAGTCTCGAAACTACTTTACCCCGATAGCGTTGGGGGAGACGGGCCGCGCCTGCGCAGTTTGCGGCGTGAAGGGGCTTTCTTGGCATGGCTGTTTTTGATGGTGTTTATCCTGTCGCTTACCACCCTTACGGCTAGTCTGACGATCGTGGGTATGTCGCTGGAACATGCGGTTATCTTCGCTTCTGCAGCTTTGACGACTACTGGACCGCTTGTGCAGATCGCCGCATCCGAGCCACTGGCCTGGGCGGATCTGGGGGGCATGGCGAAGGCTATCCTTGCGTTTGGCATGGTGCTGGGTCGGCTGGAATTGTTGCTGCTGTTGTCGGTTTTCTGGCGCCGCCTTGGCTGACATCTCGCGCTTGAAATAAAATTACGAAGACTTGCCGATTAATCTGTTTCAGGGCTGGAAGTTTTCAAAAAGGCGCGACATACTCAATCCATAGGGAGACAAGGCTCTCTGCGTAAATCAAACTCGCCACAAAAAAAAGGCAAACGCATGGCCAGCGATAAACAAAACTTGCAGGATGCTTTTCTAAATCACGTGCGCAAGAACAAGGTTCCTGTCACTGTGTTTCTGATCAATGGTGTCAAGCTGCAGGGGGTGATCACCTGGTTTGACAATTTCTGCGTGCTCTTGCGTCGTGATGGACAAAGCCAGCTCGTCTACAAGCATGCGATCTCGACAATAATGCCGGGGCAGCCAATTTCGCTCTATGAGGGCGAAAGCTGAGCCGCGGCATGGCGCTTGAGGCAGGACTTGGCGACGATGATCCAGAGTCGGGGTTAACCCGTGCGCTGGTGCTGCACCCGGAAATCAAGACGCGACAATCCTTGCGCGACCCGGACTTGGCATTGGCGGAGGCAGTGTCGCTTGCGCATGCGCTTCCCGGGCTAGAGATTGTTGGCGCTTCTGTAGTGCGGCTTCCCAAAGCGCAGCCGGGCATGTTGTTCGGATCGGGCAAAGTTGCAGAGCTTGGCGAGCAAATCGCGGATGCGGATGTTGCGCTTGTGCTGATTGACGGGCCAGTGACACCTGTTCAACAACGTAATCTGGAGCGTGCATGGAAGGTAAAGCTTCTAGATAGAACTGGTTTGATCCTTGAGATATTCGCGGATCGGGCGCGCACGCGTGAAGGTGTCTTGCAGGTGGAGCTTGCAGCATTGAGTTACCAGCGCACGCGGCTGGTTCGCGCATGGACACATCTGGAGCGTCAGCGTGGGGGCCTTGGTTTTGTGGGTGGCCCTGGCGAGACGCAGATCGAAGCCGACCGCCGTGCAATTGATGTGCAGGTTGTTCGTTTGCGCCGACAGCTTGAGAAAGTGGCAAGGACGCGTGAGCTGCATCGGGAAGCAAGGCGTAAGGTGCCTTTCCCGGTAGTGGCGCTTGTGGGGTACACCAACGCTGGAAAATCGACACTCTTTAACCGTCTGACCGGAGCGGCGGTGCTCGCCAAGGACATGCTGTTTGCCACGCTGGACCCTACCATGCGCGCCGTGCGTCTGCCTACAGGCAAGGAGGTCATCCTCTCGGACACAGTGGGTTTCATATCTGATCTCCCAACGCAATTGGTCGCGGCCTTTCGCGCGACGCTGGAGGAAGTTCTGGAGGCCGATCTGATCGTTCATGTGCGAGATATCTCGCATCCGGAAACCGAGGAGCAGGCGCGAAATGTGCGGGATATTCTTGCAGAACTCGGAGTAGTGTCCGAGACACCGCTGTTCGAGTTGTGGAACAAGGCCGATCTCTTGCCGCCTGAACAACATGCCGCCCTGCATGCGCGCGCCGCAGCGGAAAAGACTGTGTTTCTCGGCTCTGCGATTAGCGGTGAGGGCCTATCCTCATTATTCGAGCAGCTTACGGTGCAACTTGATGATGCCCGCCACGAAGAGAGCCTTTTTCTGGAGTTTTCGCGCGGGCGGGCGCGGGCATGGCTTTATGAGCAAGCCGTTGTTATGGAAGAACGTGAAGGGGCGGAGGGCTTGCACCTGCGCGTCAATTGGACAGACAGACAAAAACGGCAGTTCCGACAGTTCGATTGAGTGCCATCTTTTGCAGGATCGGGCAGAGAATGTCACAGGCTGACATGATACTGCCCCTAAATCGACAAGATCCGTTAATAGTAAATATTCGGAGCGAAACGAAGATGTCTGTGGCGAGTGGTGCCGTCACCTCAGAAAGGCAAGTAACCGTAATGAATATGGCAGTTGATCTTTCCTCAAAGGCTTCACAGGCGTCTCCTGCTACGTTGAGCATGCCCGACCCGATGTCGGAAAAATACGATACGATCCTGTATCTGGTACGCCAGACCACTGGTGCAAGTCATGTAATCGTTCAGCTTGATGGCGCACCTATCCAGCCGGTGCCGAATGACCTTGCCTGTCTGCAGGTGCCAATCGTGCATCAGGGCAAACGGGTTGGACTGTTGCGTGCTTTTGCAGAGGAATTCGTCTCTGGCGCATCTCATCTTTTAGCCGGATTTGCCATCCTTGTGGCAGAGCATCATGCGCTGTGGTCGGTCGCGCATTGTGACATGCTCACACGCGCTTTGACCCGCCGGGCGTTTATGGGTGACCTTGGGCGTGCAGTAGCGACATGGCAACGGAGCGGAATGCCCTGTAGCCTCATCATGTTCGATCTCGACCATTTCAAAAAAATCAATGACACTTACGGCCATTCCGCTGGCGATGCTGTTTTGCGAGCTGTGGCGCATGTGGTGCAATCAGAACTGCGCCCCGCTGACAGATTGGGGCGTCTGGGTGGCGAGGAATTCGGTGTTCTGCTTTTCGTTGATGCCGAAACTGCGGTAGAGATTGCTGAACGCCTGCGCCGCGTCATCGAAGGAACCATCGTCAGAGACTATCCGGATATCGAGTTTACGGTCAGCCTTGGAGTTGCGACTTGTAGTTCGGAGCTAGACACACGCGATGCATTGATTGCGACTGCGGATGCCTATCTCTATGAGGCGAAAAGCGAAGGCCGCAATCGGGTGAAAGGGGCGCTTTCCATCCCCGAACTCGATTGGCTGGATTGATTGGGTCTCTTATCATTCGCAGGAAATTGTCCTGATTGTGCATTTGGGGCTTTGAATGGAGTGCAAGACTCCATAAATGTCATTCGTAAGACTGCGCAGCAAATCGTGTTTGCGTAGCAGAGGGAGAAATGCATGCTCAACAATATCGGTCCCGCAGGTTTTATCATCATTGCAATCGTCGTGCTTGTCCTGTTCGGGCGCGGCAAAGTTGCTGGTCTGATGGGCGAAGTCGGGAAGGGAATCACCTCTTTCAAGAAGGGTCTGAAAGACGGTTCTGAAGAGATTGAGAAATCCTCGGATGACGCAGCGAAAACCGCCCGCGACATTACCCCGGAGCACGACAAGGACAAGGCCTGAGGCCAGAATCGCTAACTCTGTGATGGTGGCAATCGGGCGTCGGGGTCCTGCGACTCAGCTGCGAAGGGGATATGATGTTTGATCTCGGCTGGACAGAGCTGATGGTGATCGGCATCGTTGCGTTGATCGTGGTGGGCCCCAAAGACCTGCCAAAGATGTTTCGTAGCATCGGGCAGTTCACTGCAAAAGCCCGAGCAATGGCGCGTGAGTTTCAGCGCGCCATGGATGAGGCGGCAGATGCCAGCGGCGTTAAAGACGTGGCACGAGATCTGCGAAAAGCCACTGATGCCAAAAGCATGGGGCTTGATAAGATTGACGAGATGCGGAAATGGGACCCGCTGAAGGACGAAGACAACCAAGCTGACCCTGCTGTTGACAAGAAACCCCCAGCCCGGAGAAGCGCTGACGCCTCAATGTCTGAGGACGAGGCCGCAGGTAAAGCGCGCATCAAGGCCGAGATGGACAAGTTGCGTCAGGAGCGTGCAACCGGTGCATCCGAAGCCCAGACGGCCCCTGCGCAAAACGTCGATCAAAATGAGCGCGGTGCAGATAAGAGCAACTTATGAGCAGTTCGTATCCTCAAGATGATATCGACGACAAGAGCGCACCGCTGATCGAGCATCTGTCGGAACTGCGCTCGCGCCTGATCAAATCTGTGTTAGCATTCGTTGTGGGCATGGTGATCTGCTTCACGGTCGCCACACCGATATTCAATTTCCTGACGGCGCCACTATGTGACGCACTTGCTTCGCGTGGGCAGGACTGTGACCTGATCTTTATCAGCCCTCAAGAAGGGTTCTTCGTCGCAATAAAGGTCTCACTCTTGGGTGGCTTCATGCTGTCCTTCCCGGTTATCGCGCATCAGATGTGGCGTTTTGTAGCACCAGGCCTTTACAGATCGGAAAAACACGCCTTTCTGCCGTTTTTGGTGGCTTCGCCATTCATGTTTTTCCTCGGCGCATCCTTCGCGTTTTATGTTGTCACACCGCTCGCCTATAACTTCTTCCTCGGGTTTCAGCAGTTTGGAGCGGGGGGCGAAGCCGTTGAGGGCGTTCCGGGTGCTGCGCCTCTCTCCGTTGTTTTCCAAGGCTCCGCACAAGCCTATCTCAACCTGACAATCAAGTTCATTGTCGCTTTTGGCCTCTGCTTCCAATTGCCCGTTTTGTTAACACTGATGGGCAAGGCTGGCCTTGTCTCCGAGGCGGGGCTGCGTGCCGGGCGTAAATGGGCGATCGTGGGTATTCTGACTCTGGCCGCACTTGTTACACCACCCGACGTTATTACGCAGATCATCCTCTTTGCTGTTGTCTATGGGCTTTATGAGATCTCGATCCGCTTGGTCGCGATGGTTGAGAAGAAGCGGAAGGAAGAGTTACGCCGCGAAGGCTTGCTTGATGAGGATGATGAGCTGTTTGAGGATGAGCTTGAAGGCGAAAAATGACGGCCATGCGAGAAGCTGAAGATCTTCGCCGGATTGCCGATGCGTTGGAGAGGCTTTCTCCACCCGCTGATGCGCCGCCTGACATCGCGAGCGCAGATGCGTTCGTGTGGCATGTCGCGCCGGATAGATTGCAGCCTGTCGCTCAAGTCAATCATGTGGCTCTGGACCTGCTTGTGGGGATCGATCGGGCGCGCGACACACTGCTTGCCAACACACTACAATTTGCGCGCGGTTTCCCGGCCAATAACGCACTGTTGTGGGGCGCTCGGGGTATGGGTAAATCTTCGCTGGTAAAGGCAGTTCACGCACATGTCCGTCAACAGGCACCCGAGAGTGCGCTCAAGCTTGTCGAAATCCAGCGCGAGGACCTGCCCAGTATCGGGCGGCTGATGCACCATCTGCGCGCTTCCACTGCGCGGTTTTTGCTTTTCTGTGACGATCTTTCCTTTAGCCACGATGACCAGCATTATAAGTCGCTCAAGGCAGTCCTTGATGGCGGAGTGGAAGGGCGGCCAGAGAATGTCGTGCTTTATGCTACATCGAATCGTCGGCATTTGATGCCACGAGATATGATCGAGAATGAGCGCTCTTCTGCAATTTCACCTTCAGAGGCAGTTGAGGAAAAGGTTTCACTTTCGGATCGGTTCGGGCTGTGGCTTGGGTTCCACCCCTGCGGTCAGGATGAATTTTTGTCGATGATAGATGGCTATTGTGCTGCTTATGGCCTGCAAATACCCAAGGATCGTTTGCGCGCAGAGGCGATCGAGTGGCAAGCAACGCGCGGCAGCCGTTCCGGACGGGTGGCTTGGCAGTTCTTCACCGATCTTGCTGGGCGCGAAGGCGTGCGTCTATCGTTATAACGCGAGAGTCGTGACGCTATTCAAAGCTCCAAAATGCTGCGGTCAGCTAAGCTGCAGCGCTTGACAGGGACTGCAGTTTACCCCATAGCACGCGCACCGTTCGAGCAAGGGGCTTGCGCGGTCTTTATGATTTGTCCCAAAGGGGCACGCCGCTCGAGGCAGTCAACGCTTGCAGAACTGCAAGGGCCACAGGGCGCGATAACAAAAGAGAAGGAACAGACCGATGTTTGCGGTTCTGAAAACTGGCGGCAAGCAATACCGTGTGCAGGCAGGCGATCTGCTGCGTGTGGAGCGTATTGCCGCACAGGCTGGTGAAAAAGTCCAGTTTAACGAGATTCTGATGATCGGCGGCGAAAGCCCCGTGATCGGCACGCCCGTCATCGAAGGGGCTGGTGTGCAGGCCGAAGTGATCGACCAGATCAAGGCCGACAAAGTGATCCATTACGTCAAGCGCCGCCGCAAGCACAGCTCGCAGCGCACCAAGGGACACCGTCAGAAACTGACTGTGGTGCGTGTGACCGATATCCTGACGTCCGGTGCAGATGCCTCGGGTGTTAAAGCAGCGATCGGCACTGGCTCTGTATCGGGCTTCGCCATAGAGGCTGCCGCTCCGGCACCTGCTCCCAAGAAGGCTGCCAAGAAGGAAGACGCGCCTGCGACCGAAGGCGTGAAGCCTGCAAACCTGCTGACAGAGGCTCGCGATGGCCAGCCGGATGATCTGAAAAAGATCTCGGGCGTTGGTCCCAAACTGGAATCGCTACTACATCAGAATGGTGTATTTCATTTTGATCAGATCGCCGCTTGGACTCCGGCAGAGATTGCCTATATGGATGATCAACTGTCGTTCAAAGGCCGCATCGAACGCGATGGCTGGATCGGTCAGGCCAAACAATTCGCAGCCGAGAAGGAGTAACCCCTCATGGCACACAAGAAAGCAGGCGGGTCATCCCGCAACGGACGTGACTCGGCCGGCCGTCGCCTTGGCGTGAAGCTTTATGGCGGTCAATACGCAATTCCGGGCAACATTATCGTTCGTCAGCGCGGTACAAAGCATTGGCCTGGTGAAGGCGTGGGCATGGGCCGCGACCATACACTCTTTGCTCTCAATGAAGGACGAATTGTCTTCAGAAAGGGCCTCAATGGGCGCAGTTTTGTATCGGTCTTGCCGGTAGAAACCGCAGCGGAATAGCCGAAGTTTTACCTTTTAAGTGTAAGACAGGGTCGGCTATCTCGCCGGCCCTGTTTCTTTTGTGTTATCTTGCTGCACGGGGGGAGTGTTGAGGCAAGAGACCGGCATGCAGGGTCGGTTATGTAACGGCAGGAGGAGCAGAGATGAGTTTTGACAATAATATTTTGGCCGATCAGCCCATTCTGACGACGCCGCGCCTGATTTTGCGGCCGTTGCAAGCGTCCGATGTCGGGCTTCTGGCGCTTTATACGGGTGACAAGCGCGTGGCCGAGGGCACGCGCTCGATTCCGCATCCATTGCCGCCCGGGGCGACGGAGCAATTTATCGAACGCGCAACTGCTACGGAGCGCGATGAAGATGTGTGGGTGCTTGACGGCTCAACGTCTGGTGCATCTACGGTGATGGGGCTTTTGTCACTCAAGCCGCTGGATCGTCAGCAAAGCCAGATCGGTTTCTGGGTAGCCCCAGCTTTCTGGAACGCAGGTTTCGCCTCCGAGGCTGTGCGCGCTATCATCGCGGCTAATCCGCATAACGCACGAACGCTTTTTGCTGAGGTATTTCAAGATAATGCCGCATCCGCCCATGTGCTTACAAATGCAGGTTTCGATTATTTGGGAGATGCTGAGGCCTATTCGGTTGCGCGTCGCGCGACTGTGCCAACATGGACCTATATTCGACGGATGGGATAAGCGCGCCGCGTAAGCTGGTGAAGAGGTTGCATTTACCCGTATTTCCGGCTTGTGCTGCGCATCGATTTGGCAAGGCCCCGACGAGGGTTATTGTTATTCAATTGTCGCGGCGGCTCTGGTCTGGACAGCGATTACGCTGATTTTGTTCTTGCTGATTGAGGTGCCGTCAATTCGCGAGTTTGGCGTGACGCGTGCCTCATTCTCAAGCTGCCTGCCTTACTTTCTTACTGGGCTCTCGACCTTTGCCATATCTCTGATAAATTGATTTCAAACAGTGACAGGCGCGCCATGCACAGACCGATTGTGGGAATTATCGGCAATTCTTACCTGATCAATGATCAATACCCGGCCCATGCGGGCGGAACGATGAATTCGGAAGCTGTCGCTGAGGTGTCGGGCTGTTTACCGCTGCTCATTCCCTCGGATCCGCGTTTGGTTTCAGTAGCCGAATTGCTCGATGTTTGCGACGGCTTTTTACTGACGGGCGGGCGTCCGAATGTGCACCCGGAGGAATATGGCGAGACAGAAACCCCGGCTCATGGCGCATTCGACCGTGCTCGCGATGCGATTGCGTTGCCGCTGGTGCGCGCCTGTGTCGAACGTGGGCAGCCGTTTCTTGGGGTTTGTCGCGGCTTTCAGGAAGTGAATGTGGCGATGGGTGGCACATTGCACCCGGAAATTCGCGATCTACCGGGGCGCATGAATCATCGTATGCCACCTGATGGTTCGCTCGAAGAGAAATTTGCGCTGCGCCACAAGGTCCGCTTCACTCAAGGCGGTATCTTTCATCGATTAATGGGGGCTCCAGAGGTGATGACGAACACCTTACACGGACAGGGGATCAAGACCCCCGGCAAACGCATCGTGATTGATGGCCACGCGCCAGATGGCACACCTGAAGCGATTTATGTGCAAGGGGCGCGTGGCTTTACATTATCGGTGCAATGGCACCCGGAATGGCAGGCAGGCCATGATCCCGTCTCGCGCCCGCTGTTCGAGGCTTTTGGTGAAGCGGTCCGTGGATGGGCGCGCGAGCGCGCGCCATGGGCGATGAGTGCCTGACAACATTGCTGTTGTTCAAAGAAAAACATCGTCACGATCAGATTACAACCACACGTGTGCCGACAGGTACGCGCTGATAGAGGTCGATAACATCCTGCTGCAGCATACGAAAGCAGCCCGATGACGCAAATCGGCCGATAGAGCGCCACTCTGGTGTGCCGTGGATGCGGTAACCCTCATCGACACCATTTGTCATGAGGTAAAGCGCTCGGGCGCCCAGCGGGTTGGTTGGCCCTCCTGGCTGGCCGTCTTTCCAGCGTTCAAGATGGGGTTCGCGCGCGATCATCTCGGGCGGGGGTGTCCATGTTGGCCATTGCGCCTTGCGGTAGACTACCGCTTCACCCGTCCAGTCAAATCCTTCACGCCCAACCGAGAGCCCGTAGCGAAGGGCATATCCGTTTTCGAGGATAAGATAGAGGAGCCTGATCTGGTTCTCGATTACTATTGTTCCGGGCGCTTCTTCAGAGTCGTAGCGCACCACTTGTCTATGGAGGAATTCGGGGATCTGTTCCAGATCGATCGCATTCAGGCGATGAGGTCCATCGCGCCGCGCGGTGTAATCGATAGGTTCAAACTCCGGTGGCGGTGCGGGTGTCATTGCTGGAACGCATGCCGACAGTGCCAAGGAAAAACCGGAAAAGGCGAGAAGCTGGCGTCGGGTCAATGAGCGCATGATGTAATCCAATGCTGTTTCATCCTGCATAACGAAAAAACATTCCCTGAGAGCCTGTTGCTACGGGCTTCAGATCGAGATCACCCTCGTACCGTTGGGGACCCGTTCATAGAGGTCTATCACATCCTGATTGACCATTCTGATGCAGCCGGAAGATACATATTGCCCGAGCAGCCACCATTCATAGGTTCCGTGAATGCGATAGCCGCGATCCACACCGCCTGATTGAAGGTACAGCGCGCGCGCGCCGAGTGGGTTGCGCCCACCGCCCGGCATTCCGCCTGCGAACCGTGCAAGGCTGGGGTCTTCGCGTATCATGCGCGCCGTTGGTGTCCATGTTGGCCAATGCGCGCGTCGATAGATCACGCCACGCCCGCGCCATGTCCGCCCCTCGCGGCCAACTGCAATTCCATAGCGCAGCGCTACAGTGTCTGACAATATCAGGTAGAGATGGCGGGTGCGATTATCGATGACGATTGTTCCGGGACGATGCGGGCTAGAGTATTCGACGACCTGACGATGAAATTCCGCTGGGATGATGCTCATGCCGGTCGGGGGCAACACCCGCGCCCCGTCCATACGTTCTGCATAGGAGATTGGCTCTATTCCATAGAGTTCGGCTAGCGGCGATAGGGGCTCTGCACGGATGGTCGCTATAGGGCGACCATCTTCAGTGAACCTTGGTTCGGAGGTTGCAGAACCTGCGCCTGTTTGCGTGCCTTCACAACCTGTCAGGGCCAGAAGACTTGCGGCACCTGTGGCGGATAAAAAACCCCGGCGAGATAATGACATCTTGATGCAACCTGTTGTGGTTGCCTGTATTTTTTTTGCCTCACATTACAAACTTACGCGCGCAGACAGCGTTGCGCAAAGCCCTAAATCTCTGGAAAAGATGTGTTTGTACGGGCTGTTGCCAATGCGCCACCGCTCTATCTAACGTGGCAGGCCTGATGCCGAGCGCGCAAGTTCAGTGATGGCTTGCCAGTCGCCCGCCGCGAGCGCAGCCTGAGGTGCGATCCAGCTCCCGCCCACGCAGACAACATTGGGCAATTCTAGATAATCTGGTGCTCGTTCAGGCTTTATCCCTCCAGTAGGGCAGAAAGTTACCTGCGGCAGCGGCCCGGCGATGGATTTCAGTGCCGCCGCTCCACCGATGGCTTCAGCAGGAAAGAACTTTTGCACGCTGTAGCCTTGTTCAAGTAGCGCCATGATTTCCGAACAGGTCTGCGCACCGGGCAAAAGTGGCATATCGTTTAGCCGCGCAGCATCGATAATCGTCGGTGTCGCCCCAGGAGAGACAGCAAAGCGCGCACCAGCGCCGCGCGCAGCCTCCATCTGACTGGCATTGAGTACCGTGCCCGCGCCAACAATTGCCCCTTCGACTTTGCTCATCGCCTCTATGGCATGAAGCGCGCATTCGGTGCGCAGCGTGATTTCGAGCACCGGCAGGCCGCCTGCGACCAAAGCCTGCGCCAATGGCACTGCCGTGTCGATATCTTCGATCACAAGTACCGGGATAACTGGGGCCAATTTACAAAGACTAAGGGCGTGCTTACTCTGCTCGTCAGGGGTCATGATCTGGCTCCGGAAATAGTTAGCGCTAACGGCAATAGTAGCAGGTTTCTGTGCCCCGACAAGATAGCCGCTGATGCGGCTATTGCAGGTGGCGCATTGGATCCACGCTATTCATTCCGTCGCGGATTTCAAAATGCAGGAAACTCGGGTCGCCCGCGCGCACGCGACCGATGGTCTGGCCTTGGCTCACAGTATCTCCACGCGATATGGTCAGGCTTTCCAGCTGTGCATAGACTGAGAGCAAGCCGTTATCATGCTGGATAACAACCACCGGCACCTTGTTGGTATCCTCGGTGATGGCTGCGACTCGGCCTGCTGCCGTTGCTCTGACAGCGGTTCCGGGACTTGCGGCAATGCCGATCCCTTCGTTGCGCCCTGGCTGATAAGCGCGGATGATCCTGCCATCGACAGGCATCACAAAACGCGGACGTATGCTTTCGCTTCGATCCTCGGCCAAGGCGGGAGAGGGCGGTCTTGCCTCCTGAGCCGCGGCGGCTGCTTCTGCGGCTGGCGGTTCGGCCGGTGGTAGCGGGGTTGTAGCACTGGGGGGCGTCGGAGTTGCGCTACCAGCACCGGGAGGCGCGACATCGCGCTCGCTCGAGCGCTCTGGCGTCGGAGTGGGTTGTGGCGTTGCGCGTTCCGGCGCAGGTTGGCTGGCCACCGGGATCATCAGCATCTGACCTTCGCGAACCCGCATTTCGGGGTCAAGCCCATTCCAGTCTGCCAATGCTCGTGGTGCCACATTGTAGAGTCTGGCGATCTGAAATGCGGTTTCGCCGCGCTCCACCCGATGCTGGAGCGGCTGCTGCTCAGCGGGCTGGGTGGCGGTGCGCAGGGGTTGTGGGGCGGGGGGCGGTGTGCCCTCGGCGCGGGAGATTGCCGAATCGGCAAGTGTTGAAATCTCGATCGCGGATGTATCGCGGGTTTGCGCACCGTTCAGTTTTCGTGGCAACGCGAGCACCTCGCCTGAACGCAAGCTGGTTTCGGGCGTCAGCGCATTGAATCGGGCAAGCTCGCCCTCGCTCATGCCAATTCGCTGGGCCACGGTAGCGACAGTGTCACCCGCGCGCGCAACGACGACCTGATAGTCGGGATAAGAAATGATACCCCGTGCATCTGCGCGGGGGCGTGCTGCTGTGGCTTGTCGCGCGGCCTCAGATGTCGAGAACCCGCCATCTGTGCGACGCATGTCGAGGTCGAAGTCACCGCAGGCCGTTAATGCAAGTGCAGCAGTGCTGCAAAGCAGGATTGTTCGCGCAAATCTAAACATTTCTACTGCCCTCTGATGGCGCTGTGCCGCCCATTCACTTGCTTTGTTATGGTCCGCATGCTCACTGGCCGAGCCCTTCGACCAGCGGGACAAAGCGCACAGCGCGCAACTCTTCATACTCGTACCCGTCTTCATGGCGTGTGACGCGGATCAGTTGCTGAACAGTATCAGACTGCCCAACAGGAACCACCATAATACCCCCCATGCGCAACTGCGCCAAGAGCGGGCCAGGCGGGTCTTCGGCGGCAGCGGTCACGATGATGCGATCAAAGGGTGCAATATCAGGCAATCCGAAACTGCCATCCGTGACCATCGCAGTAATATTTGTGAGGCCCAAGTCATTGAACACCCTTTGTGCCTCTCGGGCGAGCGTTCTGTGGCGCTCTACTGTATAGACGCGCCGGGCGAGTTGGCTGAGGATCGCCGCTTGATATCCAGAGCCTGTGCCGATTTCCAACACCTTGTCGCGCGGGCCAACTTTCAGTGCTTCCGTCATTAACGCAACGACCGAGGGTTGGCTGATTGTTTGCCCGCACGCGATTGGCAAAGGCATATCTTCATAGGCGCGGTCGGCGAATATGCCAGTGACAAACGCTTTGCGGTCGATCCTCTCCATTGCGGAAAGAACACGCGCATCAGTCACGCCGCGCGAGCGGATCGTGTATATGAAGCGCATGCGCGCCTCGGACTGATCCTCGATGCTGTTCATTCAAGCGCCTTTCGCACATCCTCCAGCGCGTCATGCGCTGTGAGATCTGCACGCATGGGTGTTACCGAAATATAGCCTTCCAGATTGACCGCTGCATCAGTGCCGGGCGCTGTGGGCAAATGCTGTGGCCCGCCCGTGATCCAGAGGAACTTGCGTCCCGAAGGTGAAATATGCGGTTTGACCCCGAAAAATGTGTCTTTCCGGTAGCCTTGCGGTGCTACCTTCAGACCTTTTACATCGTCACGTCCTACCGGTGGGAAATTCAGGTTGTAGAACAACCGATAATCGCCTTGATCCCAGATTGCATGTTTCAGAAGGCGTTCAATCGCTGCTTGCCCATGCCCGATAGCTGCATCGAAAAGCGAGGGCAAATCCTCGCTTCGCGGACCCATATATTGTGACAGCGCAATCGCGGGCAGGCCCTGAAGCGCTGCTTCCATCGCGCCGCCAACTGTGCCAGAATACATGACATTCTCGGCCGAGTTATTGCCCCGGTTAACGCCAGAAAGCACCAGATCAGGGCGAGCGCCCTGCAAGACATCATAGAGCCCCGCCAGCACACAATCAGCCGGAGAGCCTTCCGCCGCGTAGCGCCGAGGGCCCAGTTTTGCAATCATCGTGGGATGCGTATAGCTGATGCAATGACCGACGCCGGACTGCTCGAAAGCTGGCGCCACGACCCAGACCTCGCCTTTCGGTCCAGCGACTGCCTGCGCTATTTCTTCGAGAACCGCGAGCCCCGGTGCGTTGATTCCGTCGTCATTGGTTACCAAAATACGCATAACGCCCCCTTTTAGACCCACGCAATGCTTAGTGCAGCCACCCAAAGGGGGCAAGTAGCTCAGTCCGAGTAGTTTGGTTCAGCGGGCAAGTTTGGCGAGGCAAGCTCTCGCTGTTCCTGTCGTTCGCGGACCGAGCTATGGATGAGATCGTGTGGGCGCACGAGGCGGCGATTGCTGAAGATCGGAAAATAATATTCTCTGCCACGCCAAGTGATATGAACGCGCTGAAACGGTGCGTCGCAAGGCTCGATTCGGCGCCACATGAGATTTGTTAGACCCCAGCCCAGACGCATCAGCGGTTCGGCAAGCCAATGAGAGGGTGGTTTGGTGGGCCCAAGCGCAGATGGCGCAACATAGCGTTCGCAGGCAGGTTCGCCTATGCCGTGCACGATGCAATCGACGGTTTTCTGATCGTAGCGCACTCCCATCGCAGAAGTTTCTTGGATCATCCAGTCAAGCGCAATCTTGGCAAGCTGTGAGTGTTGTTCCGATATCCCCCCGCCAACCGCTGAATGAACACCTGCGAACCACATTTCGCGAATATCCTGCTGCGCGCCGTCATGATCGTAAGGTGCGAAGCGCTGGCCATAATAGGCTGTGCGCTCGGCCTCTTCAGTGCCCTTGCAGCTTTCGCGCCAACGTACGGGATGATATGGGCCGCGTCGGTCATCAAGCGCGATTGCATGCCGGACCGCCTTGACTGAAGGGTTCTCGCTGGTGAACGCGTTCGTTCTGAAACGCAGAAAGTCGCGCCCGATTTCAAACACGGAACTCACTGTATCGAATAATCCCAGGCACTCGATCGGCACTGGACGAGGTGACAGCGCGCGATGCCAGAGTTCCATTTGCTCCCACGCCTCGTCGGGATGGAAGGGTGGCCGCTCGGCAAGGCCCTTGTAGGTAACAAACGCCTGATCCAGCAGATTGAGATTGCGCTTCGGGATCATGCCGAAAGCATTCAGGAAGCCAGCAAGCACACGTGCGATATACGCCCCGCGACTGAAACCGAACAGAAAGACTTTGTCAGGTGGGACATCGGGCCCGTCGCTGCGGCGGCCATCATCGTAGCTTTCGCACAGGAACCGATACGCTTGTTTGGCATAATAATCCACGCCCAGTCCGGAGAGCATGCCGAAAACTTCCTTTGGTGTGATAGTGAAGCTGAAGAACGACCGATCGCCTGCGAATGTCCCGACGCCGGGACTGTACCACACCAATTGCTGCGAATCCTTGGTCAGGCACCCGTGCAGCCGCAGGACATTTGTACGTTTCTCGCGAATCGTATTTGCTGTTCCATCAAACAGGAGCACTATGGATTTTGTCATGACATACCTTTCTTGATTGAATTCACCTCACCCTGGGAGCAATTCTGCCATGCTTTCAGGTGTCACGGCATTGACCTGCAGCAATCCATCACATAGCTCAAACAAGCGGATGGTCGGATGACCGCGGTGCCTTGGGGTGTCGAGGAAAGTCCGGGCTCCATGAGGCAAGGGTGCCGGGTAACGCCCGGCTGGGGCAACCCAAGGGAAAGCGCCACAGAAAACAAACCGCCCAGCGTGGCTGGGTAAGGGTGAAACGGTGGAGTAAGAGCCCACCGCGGGACGGGCAACCGGACCGGCACGGCAAGCCCCACCCGGAGCAATGCCGAATAGGGACTTCACGCGGGTGTGATCCGGGTCTCCCGGATATCCCCGCAGGGCCGCCTCAGCCCGAAGTCCGGGTTGGCAGCTTGAGCCTTGTGCGCGAGCGCAGGGCCAGATGAATGGTCATCACCGGGGGCTACTCCGGAACAGAACCCGGCTTACAGACCATCCGCATTTTCTCCCGCTATGAGGGGAATCCGCGTCTGAGCGCCAAAAAACACCTTATCCCAGTTGACATGGCGCAGCGTGCAGGTAGAAGGCGGGTTCAGATTTCTCGGGTCATGTGCATAATCTTGCAGCCTGGCCCGGCGCAGGAGACAGACCATGGCAAAGCCAACCACAATCAAGATCCGCCTCAACTCGACCGCAGGCACGGGGCATTTCTATGTTACCAAGAAAAATGCGCGCACAATGACTGAAAAAATGTCGATCCGGAAATACGATCCGGTCGTGCGCAAACATGTCGAATACAAGGAAGGCAAGATCAAGTAATCTTGCCCCATCTCAGCGCACTGAAGAGCCGCACCCATAATGGACGCGGCCTTTTCTTATGTGCCGAGAGTACTTTTCCCGTTATGATTTCATCTTGCCAAAAATACTCAATCGAGCGGACCGCTGCGAAGCAATCCGCTCAATCAGATGCGCCTACAGCCCCAGTTTCGCGCTAACGATCTCATTGACCGCCTTGGGGTTGGCCTTGCCGCCAGTCGCTTTCATTACTTGCCCCACGAACCAACCCGAGAGTTTGGGATTCGCTTTGGCCTTTTCCACCTGCGTCGGATTGGCCGCGATGATCTCGTCCACGGCTGTCTCGATGGCGCCGGTATCCGTGACCTGCTTCATGCCGCGTGCGTCGACGATTTCGGCCGGGTCGCCACCTTCGCTATAGACGATCTCAAACAGATCCTTGGCGATCTTACCTGAAATGTCACCCGCCTTGATCAGCTTGATAATTCCGGCAAGCTGCGCGTTTGAAACCGGGCTCTCCGAAATGTCGTGGCCTTCCTTTTTGAGCCTGCCGAACAATTCATTTATGACCCAATTGGCAGCGAGTTTTCCGTCGCCTGCAAGAGCGGCCACTTCCTCGAAATACCCAGCATTAACCACATCCGCCGTCAGCACGGAGGCGTCATAATCGGTGAGGCCGAATTCTGACATGAAGCGCGCCTTCTTCGCATCAGGCAACTCTGGCAGCGAGGCCGCGATATCATCGACCCATGCCTGCTCAATCTCGAGAGGGAGCAGGTCAGGGCAGGGGAAATAGCGGTAATCATGCGCCTCTTCCTTTGAGCGCATGGAGCGCGTCTCTCCCTTGTCTGGGTCAAAGAGCCGTGTTTCCTGCACGACGTTGCCACCATCCTCCAAAAGAGCGATCTGGCGGCGGGCCTCATATTCGATCGCGGCCTGGATAAACCGCATGGAGTTCATGTTCTTGATTTCGCAGCGCGTGCCCAGATGGCTGAAATCCTGCGTCTCTTGATATTTCTCGTATTGGCCTGGACGACAGACCGACACATTCACATCCGCGCGCAGATTGCCGTTTTGCATATTGCCATCGCAGGTGCCCAGATAGCGCAGGATCTGACGCAGTTTCGTGACATAGGCCGCGGCTTCTTCGGGACCGCGAATATCGGGGCGCGAAACGATCTCCATCAGCGCAACGCCTGTGCGATTGAGATCAACGAAGCTCATGTTCGGATCCATGTCATGGATCGATTTTCCGGCATCCTGCTCGACATGGATCCGTTCGATCCGCACGCGCCGCGCGACCCCCGCCTCTAATTCGACAAGAACCTCGCCTTCGCCGACAAGTGGTTGATAAAGCTGGGAAATCTGATAGCCTTGAGGCAAATCTGGATAAAAGTAATTTTTTCGGTCAAAGGCCGAGACGAGATTGATCTGCGCCTTCAGCCCCAACCCTGTCCGCACGGCCTGCTCGATGCAGTATTCGTTGACAACAGGCAGCATTCCCGGCATCGCGGCATCTACGAAAGCAACATTGGAATTGGGCTCTGCGCCAAACCGGGTCGAGGCACCGGAAAACAATTTCGCGGCGCTCGAAACCTGAGCGTGGATTTCCATCCCGATAACAAGTTCCCAATCACCGGTTGCACCGGAGATCACTTTGGGTTTCGGGGCTTCGAAGCTCAGATCCAGCATGTTTTGCCGCGCCTCCTTGTGGATGGAACACTTGCCTTCTAGCCTTGCGGGAACAGGGCAGCAAGAGGGCGTGTCGGCGAAACCCCGCCGAAAACGTGGCGCTCGCGCATCCGCGATTTGCGAAGCCGCGCGGCTTGGAGCATGTGCTGCGGCGCAGCGTGATTATAGGCGCTGTGCCACATCTGGAAAACTCATGACCCGTTCTCTGTCGCTTACTGCGCTCGCGTTCGTCGCCACGCTGTCGATCACCGCAGGCTGCACGCTCTCTACCCCAAAGACCGCTGTCGAGGTCACGAGGGCCGCTGAGGTTATCACGCGATGGGACCATCGCCCTGAAGCGCAACGTTGGACGGATGCTAAATTCGTAGCCCTTGAGACAGACGGACGTGCATTGCTGGAAACAGTTCCGCAAGACATTGTTACCTTTTGTCCGGGCTATGAAAGTGCAGATCCAGAGGGGCGTAAGGCGTTTTGGACAGCGCTGTTCTCAGGGCTTGCGGGATATGAAAGCACATGGCGTCCGGAAGCAGCCGGCGCAGGCGGGCGCTATCGTGGGTTGCTGCAAATCTGGCCAACCTCGGCGCGTTTTTACGGTTGTGACCTCTCGCACCCCAAAGGTCTTTATGATGGACCGACAAATCTGCGCTGTGCCGCACGAATTGCTGCCCAAGCTGTAGAGCGTGATCGGGTTGTTGTAGGGTCTCCGGGCAACTGGGGCGGTGTAGCAAAGGATTGGCCACCTTTGCGCAACGCGCGCAAGCGTGCCGATATAGCCGAATTCACCCGCGCTTTGCCAGTTTGCCAGCTTTGAGCCGTATCGGTGTTGTATTCAGCATTTGCTAACCCTTTTGCGCTAGTTTCAAGTGCAAGAGGGTGGCCGATGCAATGACTGAACAAGACAGGAATGATTTTCCCAACGGCGTGACGGGTGCTGGTGCCCTTCAACGCATGGCGGGCAGGCGCCGCGCGGAAGCGGAGAAGGCGCAGGCTACGATGCTTGCTGCGTTGCGCCTTGCATTTGGGCGCATGGGCGCGGATTGCGCGGGTCTTGATGCGGTCGTGCAAGGCGTCACGCTATCCGAGGGCGCGCTTGCAGAAGTCTTGGACCTAGCTGAATCCGGTATGCTCTATGCCCTTCTGGAGGGGCCAAAGGAACGTATGGGCCTTATAATGGTCGATGCTGCGGTGCTTGCCGGTATTATCGAAGCTCAGACAACGGGACTGGTCATAGCAAGCCCGGTTTCCCCACGCAAACCCACACGAACCGATGCAGCGCTTCTTGCCCCCATGATAGAGGCGTTTTTGCAGCAAGTTGCGCAATGCTGTGCGGGTTTGCCATGTGAAAGGCAGGTGACGGGCTTTGTTTATGGCTCGTTTCAGAATGACCCTCGCCCGCTTGGCCTTATGCTGGAAGACGGAACCTACACGATCGTAAAACTGAGCGTTGCCTTGGGTTTTGGGGCCAAAGCGGGGAATTGGTTTTTGATCATACCGCAAGGTGGCGCGGAACTCGATCAGTTGGCGCCTGATGAACCTGCAAGCGAACAGGATGATGATTGGAAAGCACGACTGGAGTTTGCCATTAACTCCAGTCCGGTAACTCTGGACGCGGTTCTTTGCCGGCTGCAGATCTCGCTCACGGATGTGCTGCGCCTCCGAGTGGGCGATGTTTTGCGCGTTCCGGACTCTGCGCTCGAAAGCCTGACTCTGGAAACTCTGGATCAGGCAACAGTTTCTGAAGGCCGTTTGGGGCAGGCGCGCGGCCAACGTGCTGTCCGTTTGACAACAGATATTGCAACTGCGGTGTCATCGACTACCAGAACCCTTCTACCTGCGAATGTATTGCCGCTCAGGCCTGAGAAGCCGGTCTTTAATCCCACCAAGGCACATGGTCAGCTGGTAGAAAAGGCCGATTTTCCGAACGAAAGCAGTGAGGCAGAACTGCAAAGCCATGCGATGCAGAGCGGTTCGGGGTTGCCATGATGGCGTAGCCGCAGACCTCTGAAAACGCGCCATTCTGGCGCGCGGCAAAGAGAGTGCGATCTGAAAGTGCTGATACATGTGCTTTGTGCAATTCTGCGCAACGCACTTGACTGCACTGTGATGCTGGTTCTACGCGCAAGGTAAGCTTGCCTGCTCTTGCCAGTTAAACCTGTCGGGGATTCGTGGAATGGACAAAGGCACCGATTTGGTTATGCGCTTTCCGGGCTCCTTGATGCCGTGGGTGAAGGAGCGGCGGCTGACATTGCTTGCGTGAGCAGGCCTTTTTTCTCAAGTCCATCATTGCGGCCGCAAAGTTCTCGCCCATCACCGCGTAAGACCATCCCCGATCAGCCGGCCGCGTGCAGGAGATCTTCTGTGTGCCGTGGGTATGCGACCTCTCTGGATCGATGGCGATGCTCCGGTCAGATCTCAGAGGCAAGATGGCGCACCGAATCCGAATGTCCGGCTGCGCGCGCTTTCAATGCTTGGAATACGGCGTGCCCAAGGATGATGATGGCAGTCAACAAAGCCTCACAGTTACGCGATTGATACTGGATTTTTTTTCGGGACATACCACGTCTGGAGTGTGACGCTGGACCGGAACTCCGCGTCTACCTTGTTACTGTCCCTCGTTCCGCACCTGCGCCCGGCGTCATGCCGGGCGTTTTTTCGTCTTGCCATTGACTTGACTGCCAGCTTTGATGCGCACCATGAGCAAACCCACAGATACCCAGTTAAAGCATATTCTGCAGACGACGCGCTGCATTGCTGTCGTTGGCGTTTCACTTAATACAGTGCGGCCGAGTTATTTTGTTGCGCGCTATCTCCGGCTCAAGGGTTTTCGCGTCATCCCGGTGAATCCGGGGCATGCTGGAGCCATTCTCTTCGATGAAATCGTGCGCGAAAGCCTTTCCGAATGTCCCGCCGAGGTGGATATGGTCGATATCTTCCGCCGCTCAGATCATGTGCCACCGATTGTCGATGAGGCGCTGGAGGTGCTGCCTAATCTTCGCACGATCTGGATGCAGATCGGTGTGCGCAATGATGACGCTGCTGCGAAGGCCGAAGCACGCGGCGTTGCTGTGGTGCAGGATCTGTGCCCGAAGATGGAATATCAACGCCTCTTCGGTGAATTGCGCATAGGCGGGATCAATACTGGCATTATCTCCTCGAAGCTCTGATCACCGCCCGAACTCCACGATCACCGCTCCAAGCGCGATAAGGCACATGAGCGCGAGCTTGCGCGGGCCAACGCGCTCTTTAAGGATGAACCACCCGATCAGCGCGGCAAAGACCGTCGAAGTCTCACGCAGCACGGCAGCTTCGCCCACTTTTCCGATGAGCGTGGCGATCATGACTGCCCCGAAACTGATATATGCAATCAGCGCGCCTGCGAGACCGCGCAGAAACAAGGGCAGGGGACGAGGTGGATGAGCCATGTTGCGATAACGCAACCCTGCGAGAATTACAAAATCGAGCGAGGACAGGAAGAAGAACCACGCGAGGAAATTCATCGGATCGCCTGAAAGCCGGATCGCCCATGCGTCATAGGTGGTATAGACAGCCACCATAACTCCGCCGGCCAGAGCCCAGACCAGCCCGATCTTGAGCGCGCGCAGGTCGATCTGCTCTTCTGCGAGATTGCGCAGCGCCAGCAGCAGGATTCCACCCGAAAGGCAGGCGACGCCGAGCCATTGCAGTGCTGTGTAGCGTTCGCCGAAAATTGCCATTGCGGCGATCACCGTGATCAACGGCCCTGTTCCGCGCACGACCGGATAGACGACTGTGAAGGCCGCCTTCTCGTAAGCGAGTGCCATCGCAAGTTTGTAGATGAAGTGGATCACTACCACACCCGCCAACACGGGCCACATATGCGGGGCAGGGGGGCCATATACGAAAAGTGCAATCGGCGCCGACAGGATGACCAGCGAGAAATCGATCGACCCGCGTGAGAGCCACGGATCATGACCCCCTTTTTGTAAAGCACCGAAAATGGCATGGGCAAGTGCGGCGGTGAGGGCCAGCAAAGTGGCGAGCCGCGCGCCCTCCGGGGTGCCCACCAGCGATAGCAGCCAGTCACTCATGTGTGGCACCTCTGCGATTGCTTAACATGTGTCGTGTATACCCGGTCCCGGCGCACGGCAAGAGCCGGTCAGGACGAGCGCGCAGCCTTCTCGGCCAGACCCGAGACACCTTCACGTCGCGCGATCTCTCCGTCGATATCGGCCAGTGTCACCCCGCGCGCGGCGCACATGACCAACAGGTGATAGAGCACATCGGCGGCTTCCGCGGTCAACTGCTCCTTGTCGCCTTTGACCGCTTCGATCAGGGCCTCAATCGCCTCTTCGCCGAATTTCTCGGCGCATTTCTCCGGGCCTTTGGCGAGCAGCTTTGCAGTCCAGCTACTCTCCGGGTCCGTCCCTATGCGCGCAGCAATGGTTGCGGCCAATCTTTCAAGCGCGCTCATGTCAGCCTCACCGGGATGCCAGCGGCGGCCATATGCGCCTTGGCCTCGCCAATAGTGTATTCCCCAAAATGGAATATCGAAGCCGCGAGCACGGCCGAGGCACCCGCCTCAGTCACGCCCTCTACCAGATGATCCAGCGTGCCAACACCGCCCGAGGCAATGACAGGGATCCCCACCGCATCGACAATCGCGCGCGTGAGCGGCAGGTTGAATCCTGCGCGCGTTCCATCTCGATCCATTGAAGTCAGGAGGATCTCGCCCGCGCCCTTCGCCGCCACTCTTCGTGCAAATTCCACCGCATCGACGCCTGTTGGTCTGCGCCCGCCATGAGTGAAAATCTGCCATTCACCGGGGCTCACGGTCTTTGCGTCAATCGCCACAACAATGCACTGGCTGCCAAACCGGTCCGCTGCTCGCGCAACCACATCGGGATCAGCCACGGCAGCTGAATTGAACGACACCTTGTCCGCACCTGCCAGAAGCAGCGCGCGCACATCCTCGACGCTGCGCACACCACCCCCCACTGTCAGCGGCATAAAGCAGTTTTCGGCCGTTCTCGTTACGAGATCAAACATCGTGCCGCGATTCTCATGCGTGGCGTGGATGTCTAGAAAGCACAACTCATCCGCGCCTGCGGCGTCATAGGCTTTGGCGGCTTCCACCGGATCTCCAGCATCGACGAGATCAACGAAGTTGATGCCTTTGACCACACGGCCATCAGCAACATCCAAACAGGGTATGATGCGCGTCTTTAACATGCCGTTCTGATAGCCCGAGAGTGCGATGCCGAAAAGAGGGATTTGATACGGATCAATGACGCTTCTGGCCAAGCACGGATAGTGTCGCAGAAATATACACAACGGAGGCCCTCAATGACCGATATCGCCGCCCGCAAGGCTCAGATCACCGAACGCAGGCTCGAGTTGATTGCGCGGATGAATTTCGTTGATCAGGAGCTGTCCTCCCATGGCAGCCCGGATTGGGAGGACAATGCCATCGAGCATGAAGAAGACGAGACCTTGCAGGCGTTGGGGCATTCGGCGCAGAATGAACTGCCGATGCTGGAGGCCGCGCTGAAGCGGATTGAAGACGGCGAATACGGGTTTTGCGTGAAATGCGGTGCTGCGATCAGCGAAGAGCGGCTCGATCTTCTGCCCGCAACACCGTTTTGTCGTGACTGCGCACATTAACTTGCGCGCCTAGCTAGAGCGCAATATATGCGCGCCATGCTGGACACGCTTTCAAACCGCCCCGAGTTACCGCCCGAGATCGCGCGGCGTCGCACCTTCGCCATTATCTCGCATCCGGATGCGGGCAAGACCACGCTCACGGAGAAATTCCTGCTCTTCGGGGGTGCGATCCAGATGGCTGGACAGGTGCGCGCCAAGGGCGAGGCGCGGCGCACGCGGTCGGACTTTATGCAGATGGAGAAGGATCGCGGCATCTCGGTCTCGGCCTCGGCCATGTCTTTCGATTTCGGAACCTATCGCTTCAATCTGGTTGATACGCCGGGCCATAGCGATTTTTCAGAGGACACCTATCGCACTCTGACCGCCGTCGACGCCGCGATCATGGTGATCGACGGGGCCAAGGGGGTCGAGAGCCAGACCCGAAAATTGTTTGAGGTGTGCCGGTTGCGCGACCTGCCAATTCTCACTTTCTGCAATAAGATGGATCGTGAAAGCCGCGAGATTTTCGATATTATCGACGAGATTCAGCAAAACCTCGCCATTGATGTAACACCCGCAAGCTGGCCCATCGGGATTGGAAGCGAATTTCTTGGTTGTTATGACCTGCTGCGCGACCGGTTGGAATTGATGAACCGCGCTGACCGCAACAAGCGCGGAGAAAGTATTGTCGTGAATGGCCTTGATGATCCTGCGATGGAGGCGCATGTCCCGCCGCATCTGCTGGAAAAGCTGCGCGAAGAGGTCGAGATGGCGCGCGAGCTTTTGCCCCCGCTCGATCCGAAATCCGTCCTTGAAGGGCATCTGACGCCGATCTGGTTCGGCTCGGCCATCAACTCCTTCGGGGTGAAGGAATTGATGGACGGGATCGCCGCCTATGCGCCCGAACCCCAGGTGCAGAGGGCCGAGAGCCGCCAGATCGCGCCCGAGGAGGGCAAGGTCACAGGCTTCGTGTTTAAGGTGCAGGCCAATATGGATCCCAAGCATCGCGACCGCGTGGCTTTCGTCCGGTTGGCCTCGGGCCATTTCGAGCGCGGGATGAAGCTGACTCATGTACGCTCGAAAAAGCAGATGACCGTGGCCTCGCCAGTACTGTTCCTCGCCGCTGACCGGGAACTGGCTGAGGAAGCCTGGGCGGGCGACATCATCGGCATTCCGAATCACGGTCAATTGCGTATCGGGGATGCGCTGACCGAGGGCGAGGCGCTGCGCTTCACCGGCATTCCAAGCTTCGCGCCGGAACTGCTGCAAGCCTGCCGCGCGGGCGATCCGATGAAGGCCAAGCATCTCGACAAGGCGTTGACGCAATTCGCCGAAGAGGGTGCTGCAAAGGTGTTTAAGCCAGTATTCGGATCGGGTTTTATCGTGGGGGTTGTCGGACAGTTGCAGTTTGAGGTTCTCGCCAGCCGAATAGAGCTGGAATATGGGCTGCCGGTGCGGTTTGAGCCTACGCAATTCACTTCTGCGCGTTGGGTTTCAGGCGAAAAACTTGCAGTCGAGAAGTTCACGGCCGCCAATAAGCAGCACATGGCCGAAGACAGCGATGGCGACCCGGTTTTCATGACGCGGCTGCAATGGGATATCGACCGTGTGGTGCGCGACTACCCGGACGTTCGGTTGACAGCGACCAAGGAATTGCACGGGACGTGAGATAGTCCGAGCTCAGAGCGCTTTCAGGATCGCCCGCGCGTTATTGCTGTCGACGTCCATCTGGCTGATCAATGCCTCAAGACTGGCGAACCGCGCCTCGTCACGCAGATGTGCAACCAGTGCCACTGAGAGGTGATGCCCATAAAGATCGCCATCAAAATCAAAGATATGGGTTTCCAGATTGGGGAGGTTTTCGCCAAACATCGGGCGCACTCCGACGGAGGCCACCCCGTGATACTGCCCACGTTGCGCCCCGCCCAGCACATCGACCAGCACGGCATAGACCCCGTAGCGTGGTGGGTGCAGCCCTTTGATGGACATATTTGCTGTTGGATAGCCTAGTTCGCGACCGCGCTTTTCGCCATGCAGCACTTCGCCATCGATGCGGTGCCAATGGCCCAGCATATCCGCGGCATCGCGTGTGCGCCCCTCGCTGAGAGCCGTCCGAATTGCCGTTGAGGAAAAGATGCGGTCTCCCTGTGCAAGCAACGGGGCGATCGTTACGCCGAAGCCAAGGCTTCGCCCCAGAACCTCAAGATCCTGCGCATTACCCTTACGCCCCTTGCCGAAGCAAAAATCCGCGCCAACCACGACATGGCCCACGCCAAGACCTTCGACAAGCACCTCGCGCGCAAAATCGGCGGCGCTCAAACTCGAGAGAGTCTCATCAAATGGTAACTCATAAAGATGCTCCACGCCTAACCGCGCGAGACGGTTGGCTCGTGTCTGAGAACTCATCAGCCTGAAGGGCAGCGTGTCGGGTGTGAAAAACTCGCGCGGATGCGGCTCGAAACAAATGATGCCCAAGGCCGCGTCATTACGCCGCGCAAGATCTATTACGCGCTGATGGCCACGATGCACCCCATCGAAATTACCCATTGCAACCGAAGCGCCTTTGTCGGCTGCTGAGATGTCGAGCCAGTGATGGTGCGTCTGCATCTGCCCCCTGCGGGGCAGTTGCCCCCGCCTCAGTCGAATTTGCGGCTTGGCGCTAGCACAGTGGCTTCGCCTTTCAGGACTGTCGTATCCCCTACCGTGCAGCGACATTCAAGAGTGACGCGCCGTTTTGCGTAATCGATCGTCAGCACTTTCACCTCAGCGAGAACGATGTCACCTGGGCGCACGGGGGCCATGAATTTCAAGGTCTGACCCATGTAAATGGTGCCATGCCCCGGAAGTTGCTCGCCGATAACGGCTGAGATCAGACCCGCCGTCAGCATACCATGCGCGATGCGACCCTCGAAAATTGTGTCCTGTGCATAAGCATCATCCAGATGGACCGGGTTTCGGTCAGTCGAGACCTCGGCGAACAGTTCGATATCGCGATCCGTGATTTCTTTACGCAGATAGCGCGACATGCCGATCTCCAGATCCTCGACGCAGATCGTGCCGCGGGGAAGATTATCGTTCATGCCATTATCCAACATCGCCGCTTTCCCTTGCATTAGTCGAACCCAGTTTCTTGTTGCAGCGCAGCATTAAACGATGTGGCGGATCAATGCAATCACATAGAGAAATTATAGTGCCAATGAAGGGCTTCTGTTGCAACTTTGTTGCGCGGCTATCTGCCGCATCCGCAGAACAAAATACGCCCCCGCAGATGGCGGAGGCGTAGATTGACAGATTCAAGACTGGCCAGCTTATTGCAGACGCCCGATTGCATAGGTCGGATGGATGCCCACCTTGGCGATCCATGCCTCCAGAAGGGCTGGGTCCGGTTGTTCAACATCTTTGCCAAATTCTGAAGCTGCGAGGCCGCCTGTGATAAAGAGCGTGTCCATGCCTTCGCCAAGCCCGCCCTGTATATCAGTTTGTAACCCGTCGCCTATGGCAATGGTGCGGTCTTCAGAGAATTTCAGTCCGGTTTCCGAGGCGACACGCCGCGCAAGATCATAGATCGGTGGGTGCGGCTTGCCGAAATAGAAACTCTCGCCGCCCATCTGGTCGTAAAGCTGCGCCAGCGCGCCTGCGCAATAGATACGCGTCTCGCCATAATCAACTACTAGATCAGGGTTTGCGCAGAGCAATTTAAGGCCGCGCGCCTTGGCCGAAAGAAAGCGCCCACGATAGTCTTCCGGGGTTTCGGTCATCTCATCAAAGAGCCCAGTGCAAACAATACCCTCGGCGTCTTCGAAGCATACACGCTCGATGGGTGGTTGTTCCGAAGCCCAATCAGGCAAGTTTTCGAAGAAGCCGTCATCTTTGAGGGGGCCGAGATGCCACACCTTGCGCCCAACTGCTCCCGTCAGCATGCCGGCTTGTGCCGCATCGCCTGAAGTGGCGATACCGTCATAGGCTTCTGGCGAAAGGCCCAACTCATCGAGTTGCGCCTTCACACCTGCCCTTGGGCGGGGGGAATTGGTGACAAGCACCACTGTTCCACCAGTCTCGCGGAAGCTGATGAGCGCGGCCTCGGCAGCGGAATAGATTGCCCTGCCATTGTGAACACAGCCCCACAAGTCGACAAAAGCCAGATTATAATTTGTGGCGATCTCGGAGAAGCTCGATAGGATTCGTGTCACAGTGTTAACACCGGGATAATCTGTTTCTTGCGGCTCATTACACCGGGCAGGAGCAGTTGATCGCCCTCCACCGAGACATTGAAAGATTTTTCAGCAACGGTCTTGATCAGTTCGTTTTGCACAAGGAGCGTTGCCTCTTCGTTCAAGATATCCACGATAAAAAGCATAACCTCATCCGCCCCGTCTTCTGCCGCGACTCCTGGCATGGCTGCGACTAGCGCCTCTTTGCGTGCAAGTATCTGCGCTGGCGAGGTTGTCTCAAGCACTGAAATACGGAAGGTTTTGCCGCCAACATCGAATTTCTTGGCATCCATCTTGAGCAATTCGGCTTCTGAAAAGGCTGAAACATCGGATTTAGCTGCAAACATCTTTTCGGCGAGTTCGGTTATCTCAACCCCGAGATCTGCAGCCAGCGCATGGGCGACGGCGCGGTCGGTTTGGGTTGTGGTCGGTGAGCGGAATTCGAGCGTGTCAGAGAGGATGCAGGATAGCATCAGCCCTTTGATGCCGCGCGGAGCCTGCGCCATGTGCTTGCCGATCATCTCATACATAATGGTTGCCGTGCAGGCGAGCGGACGCATCGTGATCTCGATGGGTGATTTCGTCTCGAGCCCGCCAACGAGTTTATGGTGATCGATGATTGCCAGAATGTCAGCTTCGTTGATACCAGAGGGCAGTTCGGCGGGATTGTTTGTGTCCACGATCACAACAGGTGTGGCGGCGGGCAATTCGGTCAGGGTTGAGGGTTGGTCAAATCCCCAGTGCTCCAACACAAATTTGGCCTCGGTATTCGGCTCGCCCAGGAGAACTGCCTCAGCCGGGGTGTCTTTGATCTGCGACAGGTACCATGCCCAGATCAACGGCGAGCCTGTCGAATCGGTGTCTGGAGAAAAATGTCCGAAAACCTTGATCATCTCTCTTGTCCCTCAAGTGGTGTCGTGCGCGTGGGCGCAAAGGTCGCGGAGCTTATAGCTGCGGCCTGTTGGCTTGTCACGCCAAGAGCGCGAGTTCAAACCGGCACCGAAAGACACAAAAATTTTCTGGATGGGTTGTTGACAGTGCAAACCGGCTTGCCTATCTCCGACCTGTTGGCACTCGGCTAGGGTGAGTGCTAACAAGATTTCAACCTGGAACCAGAGGAGCGTTCTCAGATGGCATTCAAACCGCTGCATGACCGTGTTCTTGTCCGTCGCGTCGAGAGCGACGCAAAGACCAAGGGCGGCCTGATCATCCCCGACACCGCAAAAGAAAAGCCTGCCGAAGGCGAAATCGTCTCGGTCGGTGAAGGCGCACGCAAGGACTCGGGCGAACTTATCGCACCATCGGTCAAGGCTGGCGACCGTGTGCTCTTTGGCAAATGGTCGGGCACCGAGGTTACACTCGATGGCGAAGAGCTGCTGATCATGAAGGAAAGTGACATTCTCGGCGTGATCGCCTGAGACCTGTCTGATCTTTCTACGCAAATTCAAGACAACCAGGAGGCACCCAAATGGCTGCTAAGGACGTCAAGTTCGATACCAATGCCCGCGACCGTATGCTCAAGGGCGTGAATATCCTCGCAGATGCTGTAAAAGTTACCCTCGGCCCTAAAGGCCGGAACGTCGTAATCGACAAGTCCTTCGGGGCACCGCGTATCACCAAGGATGGTGTGACCGTTGCCAAGGAAATCGAACTTGAAGACAAGTTCGAAAATATGGGCGCGCAGATGGTGAAAGAAGTCGCTTCGCGCACCAATGACGAAGCTGGCGACGGCACAACCACCGCGACCGTTCTGGCTCAGGCTATCGTACGCGAAGGGCTCAAATCGGTTGCCGCTGGCATGAACCCGATGGATCTGAAGCGTGGCATCGACCTCGCCACGACCAAAGTGGTCGAGGCTATTCAAGCCGCAGCGCGCCCGGTCAACGATAGTGCAGAAGTTGCACAGGTTGGTACGATCTCCGCCAATGGCGAGGCCGAAATCGGCCGTCAGATCGCCGACGCGATGCAGAAGGTCGGCAATGAGGGCGTGATCACTGTTGAAGAGAACAAGGGCCTTGAGACAGAAACCGATGTGGTCGAAGGCATGCAGTTCGACCGCGGCTATCTCTCGCCCTATTTTGTGACCAATCCCGACAAGATGATCGCCGAACTTGACGATGTGATGATCCTGATCCACGAGAAGAAGCTCTCTTCTCTGCAGCCGATGGTTCCGCTGCTCGAGTCGGTCATCCAGTCGCAGAAGCCGCTCCTGATCATCGCCGAGGATGTCGAGGGCGAAGCACTGGCCACGCTGGTGGTCAACAAGCTGCGCGGCGGCCTCAAGATTGCGGCCGTCAAGGCGCCGGGCTTTGGTGACCGCCGCAAGGCAATGCTGCAGGATATCGCGATCCTGACCGGCGGTCAGGTGATCAGCGATGACCTTGGCATGAAGCTCGAGAATGTCACCATCGACATGCTTGGCCGCGCCAAGAAAGTCTCTATCAACAAGGACAACACGACCATTGTTGACGGTGCTGGCGAGAAAGCCGAGATTGAGGCCCGCGTTGCCCAGATCCGTCAGCAGATCGAGGAAACCACCTCGGATTACGACCGCGAAAAGCTGCAGGAGCGTCTGGCGAAGCTGGCGGGCGGCGTTGCTGTTATCCGCGTCGGCGGTATGACCGAAGTTGAAGTTAAAGAGCGTAAGGACCGTGTCGACGATGCTCTGAACGCAACTCGCGCAGCCGTGCAGGAAGGCATCGTTGTTGGTGGTGGTGTCGCACTGATCCAAGGCGCCAAGACGCTTGACGGTCTGAAAGGCGAGAACAGTGATCAGGACGTCGGGATCACCATCGTGCGCCGCGCGATTGAGGCTCCGCTGCGTCAGATCGCACAAAACGCTGGTTTTGATGGTTCGGTTGTCGCAGGCAAAATCCGCGAGTCTGATGACAAGTCCTTCGGTTTCAATGCTCAGACCGGTGAATATGGCGACATGTTCAAGTTCGGTGTGATTGACCCTGCGAAAGTAGTGCGCACAGCGCTGCAAGACGCATCCTCCGTCGCTGGTCTGCTGATCACAACGGAAGCGATGATCGCCGACAAGCCCGAGCCCAAAGGCGCAGCGGCAGGTGGCGGCATGCCCGATATGGGCGGCATGGGCGGCATGATGTAAGCCACCAAGATAGAGTTGAAAGAAAGGGCCGGAATTTTCCGGCCCTTTTTTGCTTTGCACAAAAAACGCCCCGTATCAGGGGCGTTTTCAGGATAATGGCAAACTGGTTAGTGGACGCTGACAGGATAAAAATCGTTTTGCCGTGCCATTACGAAGGCCATTGCGCGGTTCGTGACAAGCGCGAGTCTCTCGCCCTCTTCGTGGTGGATCGCGTAAAGATCGGTTACGCCGGGAAGCTGCTCGCGGATTTCATCCGGCAATTCGCTAGCTTTGATCGGCCGCACATAAGCTATAGGGCGGTCGCTTAAGGTGATGGGAAATTTCGTATTCATTGGCCTAACTCCTCTCAACCTCTGATGATTGGGATCGTCTGGATCGCCTCTTCGGGTTCTTTGCGGTGCAGGTCGATATGCAGCAAGCCATCTCCGAGTTGAGCTTGGTCCACATCCACGCCTTCGGCGAGCGCAAAGGCGCGCTGAAACTGGCGCGCGGCGATTCCACGGTGCAGAAAGATACGCTCATCTTTCTCGTTCTCTTGCTGCTGACCGCGGACAAGGAGTTGGCGCTTCTCGATCGTGATCGACAGGTCTTCTTCGCGAAACCCGGCAAGCGCGAGTGTGATCCGAAAGCTGTTCGGCCCGGTCACCTCGATGTTGAATGGCGGATAGCCATCGGTTCCGGCCCGTGCCGTGCGTTCAACCAGTCGTTCCAACCTGTCGAACCCCAGAAGCAAAGGGTGTGAAGGGAAATTCAGTTTTGTCATCAGCTTAGCCCTTTCATGCAAGCGACATTGCTGCAGGCCCCTGCGCGGCGACCTGTTGTTCTTGATATGGTGCGAATTCCGTTGCTCACAAGGGGTGAGTATACACCTCTAGGCAATCAAGTGCTTTTGCATCAACTTAAATAAGGCTAGGCTTATGCGGTCAGGATACAGGTTGGAATCGCGCGATGAATTCTCCTCAGGAACTGAGTCATGAAGAGGTGTTGCGCATCAAGCTGGAGGTCTTGCGTCAGAAGCATCGCGACCTTGATGAGGCGATCGACGCGTTACAGGAGAAAGGGTCGAATACGCAACTTACGATCCAGCGGCTGAAGAAGGAAAAACTGCGCCTGAAGGATCAAATCGCGCGTATCGAGGATGAACTGACCCCCGATATCATCGCCTGAGACAATTGCGTCCCGACGCGCCATGGCTATAGTGCGCGAAATTTATCAGCGAGGGGCCATGTCCGATATTCAGGTAGGAATCATCATGGGTAGCCAGTCTGACTGGCCGACCATGCGTGCGGCGGCGCATATGATGGACGAACTTGGCGTGGCTTATGAAGCGCGGATCGTCTCGGCCCATCGAACACCTGACAGGTTGTGGGAATATGGTCAGACTGCGGTCGAGCGTGGGCTGAAGGTCATTATTGCCGGTGCGGGTGGTGCTGCGCATCTGCCGGGGATGATGGCCTCAAAAACGCGCCTGCCTGTGATCGGTGTGCCTGTGCAGACAAAGGCCTTGTCGGGTGTGGATAGCCTTTATTCGATCTTACAAATGCCTCGCGGCTTTCCGGTTGCCACCATGGCCATCGGCGCGGCTGGGGCCACAAACGCGGGACTCATGGCGGTCGGAATTCTCGCCTTGCACGATCCAGCACTCGCTGCACGACTAGAGCAATGGCGCGCAGAGCTTTCAGCTTCCATCCCTGAGGAGCCACGTGATGAGTGAGGCTTTGGCCCCTGGCAGCAGGATCGGCATTCTTGGCGGTGGGCAATTGGGGCGCATGTTGTCTGTCGCGGCGTCGCGGTTGGGATATCTGTGTCATGTCTATGATCCGATGCCAAACCCGCCTGCAGCGCACGTCGCTGCTAAGCTCACGATCGCTGCATGGGAGGACAAGACCGCGCTCGCACAATTCGCCGCCGATGTAGATGTTATTACCTTTGAGTTCGAGAATATCCCTACCGCGACGCTAGATTTTCTTGAACCATTGCGAGCGATACGTCCTGGACGGAATGCTCTCGCCATTTCACAGGATCGTTTGCACGAAAAGGAATTTCTTCGGGGCCTTGGGCTGCTGACCGCACCTTTTCGCGCTGTCGACGTGCGTGAGGATCTGGTTACGGCGCTCGAAGAGCTTGGGATGCCTGCAATACTGAAGACGCGGCGCATGGGCTATGATGGCAAAGGGCAAGCGCTGCTCGAGGGGGCTGGCGACATTGATAAGGCCCTCGCCACGATGGGAGGAGCTGCTGCAATTCTGGAGGGCTTTGTCGCGTTTTCACATGAAATCTCGGTCATTGCTGCACGAGGACTGTCGGGAGAGGTTGCTGCTTATGATCCCGGCGAGAACTTGCACAAATCAGGCATTTTACGCGAAACGCGCATTCCAGCGCGACTGAGTGCAAACCAGCGCAGTGATGCTGTGCTTTTAGCTGCTAATATAATGAATTCGCTCGATTATGTGGGCGTGATGGCTGTTGAGCTTTTCGTCACGCAAGCAGGGCTGATCGTAAACGAGATTGCGCCGCGCGTGCACAACTCAGGACATTGGACTCAGAACGGCTGTGCCATTGACCAGTTCGAGCAGCATATCCGCGCAATTACTGGCCTGCCTTTGGGGGACGGTTCGCGACACGCCGATGTATTGATGGAGAACCTCATCGGGGATGATCTGGAGCATTTGCCTGAGCTGCTGCGCGCCCGAAATGTGGCTGTGCATCTCTATGGTAAGCCAGAGGTTCGGCCGGGGCGAAAGATGGGCCATGTGAACCGAATCCTGTCATAGCCGGGCGGATGTCGTGTGTACCAACGAGGCGCCAAACTCATACCAGAGCGCGCGAGCGGCCGTAAATCGTTCATCATAGCTTTCAAGTGGCTTAACAGGAAGAGAGTCATGGTTCTCGCTGAGCAAGGCAAGCGCACAGCCTCGCCCGAAGACTGTGCCCGGCCCGATCCCACGGCCCGAGTAGCCGAAACAGGCCATCGCACGCGGCCCGAACGCCACGATCTTGGGAACATGATCGCGCGTCATGGCGATGCGTCCGCTCCAGCCATGCGTAAACTCTTGTCTGGAGAGTGAAGGGAATAGCGCGGCGAGTTTACGTGCCGCCCATGCGGCATGAAGCTTGCCTCCTGGCCTGTCACTGTTGCCGATTCCGCCGATTATCAGCCGCCCAGCCAGATCGCGCCGCAACGAAGACATCACAAGTGCGGTGTCCCAGCAGCCTTCCCGGCCGGGCAGGATGGCTGTGCCGAGTGGCTCGGGCAGCGGCGCGGTCGCATATTGGCAATACTGCACTGGAACGAATTGCGGCCGGAATGGATCGGAAATACCGAGATGATATGCGTTGGTTGCCACCAGCAGATGGCGAGCCTTCACCTTGTAATCACCAACCACCAGCGCCCATGTTTCCTTTTCGAAAACAATTTTCGATACAGGGCTGCGCTCATGGAGCACCGCTCCAGCAGACTGCGCCGCGCGAGCAAGCCCCCTCACATAAGCCAATGGTTGGATGGTTCCTGCGCGTGGGTCATGAAGCGAACCGAAAAAGGCATGGCTACCCGTGCGTTGTGCCGTTTCGGTAGCATCAAGCAGGCGCAAGGGTGCACCGAGTGCAACGCCTTGTCTGTGACGGTCTTCCAGATCGCTTAACCCGTTTGGAGAATGGGCAAGGTGAAGGGTGCCTTTACGCTGCGCTTCGCAATCGATCGCCTCGCGGTCGATCAACTCGAATGTTATATCGGGTGCTTTCGCCAGGGCCTTGATCAGACGTAATCCGCCTTCATGCCCCAACTGCGCGATCAAAACCTCTGGCGGGAGCCAGAGCCCGGCATTAACCAGCCCGACATTGCGCCCTGATCCGCCATACCCGATGCTCTCGGCCTCGAATAGGGCGACCGACGCGCCTGCGCGTGCTGCTTCAAGCGCGGCAGAGCAGCCTGTGAAACCCCCGCCGATCACGGCCAGATCGACGCAGGTTTCACGTTTGAGAGATGGCGCGCTAAATTGCTCACCGCTGCTCATGCGCCAGAGAATGGCCTCAGATGTCAAAGCGCACGCCCTGCGCGAGCGGCAGTTCAGCGGAATAATTGATCGTACTCGTCTGGCGGCGCATGTAGCCCTTCCAGGCATCCGAGCCGCTCTCGCGCCCGCCACCAGTTTCTTTCTCGCCACCAAAGGCACCGCCGATCTCGGCTCCTGATGGGCCGATATTAACATTGGCGATCCCGCAGTCTGATCCGGAAGCCGAAAGGAAGGTTTCCGCTTCACGCAGGTTCATTGTGAAGATGCATGAGGACAGCCCTTGCGGCACATCGTTTTGCATCTCGATGGCCTCTTCCAGATTAGCATAGCGCATCACATACAGGATCGGTGCAAAGGTTTCGGTACGTACGGTATCGGTCTGGGCAGGCATCTCGACGAGCGCTGGCGTGATATAGGCGCCACCCTGCGGCACGCCCATTTTGACGGCTTCACCGCCGTGAACGTTGCCGCCCTCGCTACGTGCCTTTTCAAGCTGTGCAAGCATGCGCGCGCGTGCTTCCGCATCGACCAGCGGCCCGACCAGTGTGTCGCTCTCGCGCGGATCGCCCACGGGCAGGCTTGCGTAAGCAGCTTTCAGTTTTGCCACCAGATCGTCATGAATGCTCTCATGCACGATTAACCGGCGCAGGGATGTGCAGCGCTGACCCGCCGTTCCGACAGCACTGAAGACTATGGCGCGCACAGCCATATCCAGATCCGCAGAAGGGGCGACGATCATGGCATTGTTGCCCCCAAGTTCCAGGATCGGTCGTCCCCAGCGCGCAAGCACTTTAGGGCCAACGATATTGCCCATCCGGGTCGAGCCAGTTGCAGAGATGACAGGCACATCGCGGCTTTCTACAAGTGCTGCACCAATGTCCGGACCACCGATGACAAGTTGGCTCAATCCGTCGGGCGCATCGCCAAAGCGCGCGATGGCACGCTCTAGGCAGCGATGCGCGGCCATAGCTGTCAAAGGCGATTTCTCAGAGGGTTTCCAGATGATTGGGTTGCCACAGACCAATGCGAGTGCGGCATTCCATGACCAGACTGCGACCGGAAAATTGAAGGCAGAGATGATGCCAACCGGCCCAATCGGATGCCATGTCTCGGCCATTCGGTGGCCGGGGCGTTCTGATGCGATTGTCAAGCCGTAGAGTTGGCGCGAGAGGCCAACCGCGAAATCACAGATATCGATCATTTCCTGAACTTCGCCAAGCCCTTCGGATGTGATCTTTCCCACTTCCAGCGTCACGAGCGCGCCGAGTTCGTCTTTCGCAGCGCGCAATTCCTCTCCAAGCAAACGTACCAATTCACCGCGTCTGGGTGCCGGAACACTGCGCCATTGCCTGAAGGCGGATTGAGCGCGGGCAATGATCGCAGGAAAGTCTTGAGAGACTGTCTCGGAAATCGTTGCAATTTCTGCTCCATCAATAGGAGAGTGCACCGCGAGAGATCCGCGGGAGAGCTCTTTCGGAGCTAGGCCGGCACTGGACAGGATGGAGGAATATGTCATCGGAGAACTCCGGTATGTTCGTGTGAATTTGCGGTTGGTCTGCTCGCGGCAAGGAAACATCTGCACACTGAAGAATGCAAGCAGGTTGTCGCAGCACGGACGCGCAGATGCCGCTTGGGCTCTTTTGGAGCCGATGTGAATTCTGCAATCCGCTCTTACTCTCTGACTATATAAACCGATTGTTTTGCATGGCGCACAACTCGCGCTGCATTCGGACCAAGAAGGTAATCACGTGCCTCCGGTCTGTGCGCGGCCATGATGATCAAATCAACCTCGAGTTTATCCGCAGCCTTGAGAATCTCATCATAGATATTGCCATGAAGGATATGCGGGTGCACGTCGATTGCACCGGGTACATTCTGCTTAACCCAAGCTCGCATTGACTCTCCAAACTGGTGTAGTGCTGTCTGTTCAAAGCCGGCCTTGAAAAAGGCACCGACCATGGAGAGGCCAAAATCGGGCAGAACGCTGACGACATGCAGCTCGCCACCTCTTGAGAGCATGAGTTGCACCTCTGCCAGTGGTTTGATCCAGGATGAAGGTGCATTCAAATCAATTGGCATCAGGATTTTTCGTGTCATGACGCTCTCCCGGCTCGGTTGTGGATGACATGGTTTGTAAGGCACGTCCGCTTGCGAAAAGATTTGGACATTACCCGGCCCATGGAATCAAGCGAATTCTATCCGAAACAAGCGGCCGCGCCTTGTTTCATTCGCAACAATTGACGATAAGCTTTGTCGGATGCTTCAAAAAAGGAATTTTTGCAATCGGACCGTCCAACATCACGGTTTTGCAAATAGTCAGACCGCAAGCCGATATGCCGTGATTGACCCAAGCGAGAGCGAGGGTTTGAAATCAAAAAAATCATTCTGCTTCGCACCGGGCGCTGGAACTGTTGAATATTTCTTGATACCATTCCTCAATATGATGTAAGTTTTTGAGATTGATCAGAGGGAAGAATGATGGACGTCAACTCACTGTCCTTGGACGAGCTGAAAAAACTACAAAAGGACGTAAAAAAAGCAATCGATTCATATGAGGATCGTGCGCGCAAAAAAGCGCTCGCGGAGGCTGATGCTGTTGTTCGCCAGCATGGATTTACAATTGAGCAACTCTTGGGGAAAGTGTCAAAGACTGGCCGCGTTATCGCGCCGAAATACGCAAACCCCGAGGAACCGGGTCAGACATGGACAGGCCGTGGCCGTAAGCCTCGTTGGGTTGTTGACGCTCTAGAACAGGGCAAGAGCCTGGACGATCTGGCGATTTGAGTGCGGATAGGAATAAATTCGTCGAGAATTTGAAGTTTCTAGTCGAAATCTACAACGCAATGGTAGCCCGAAATATCGGCTTGCTTGCCGCAGGCGTTGCCTTTTTTTCGCTATTGGCGCTCTTTCCGGGGATAGCGGCGTTTATTTCCGTCTTCGGTGTATTCGCCGATCCATTAATGCTGCAGGATCAGCTTTCCCTGCTTGAAGATTTGTTGCCTCCAGCGGCTTTCACCCTGCTCAGCAATCAAATCACACGCTTGGTCTGGGCGAATGATGGGGTGCTGGGCTGGACAAGTATCGTGTCGATCCTGATCGCACTTTTCTTGGCAAGGCGTGGCGTGGACGCAATGCTGACTGGGATATGTGCAATCCATGAAACGCCAAACCGGTCGGGATTTGCACATGTAATCCGGGTTGCTTTTATCACAATCGGAATGCTCGTCGTTGGTGTGGTCGCGCTGCTTTCAGTGCTCATTCTGCCTGTCATCATGTCATTTTTCCCGATAATGGGTGTGCAAACGTTTATGATTGATGCAGCTAGGTGGGCTGTGTCATTGGGGCTTGTGGCGCTCTGGGTAGGAGTGTTTTACAAGATTGGCCCTAATCGCAGACGTATTCAAAGACAGATTTGGCGCCCGGGGTTGATACTGGCCCTGGCATTGTGGATTTCAGCTTCCGCAGGCTTTTCTTATTATCTCGGCAATTTTGGAAACTATAACGAAATATACGGTTCTATCGGTGCGGTGGTCGCACTTTTGATGTGGTTTTATATTTCGGCTTACGCAGTGCTTCTTGGTGGCGTGGTGAACGCAACCTTGGAGAAACGCAAAACACCCGACGCGAGCGGTACTACGAAGCAGTGTTCCGATAGGTTGGGTGAAATAAGCCCGCGGGAGATAGAGTGAAAATCTCGAAACCCGATGACGTCACACCGACAGAATGCTCAAACTGGGCAGAGAGAGACTTGTCGCGTGTAACTGCTGTCCAGTCATCGGCCAGTATTTTCGTCTCGGGGCGACCTAGGTTTACCATAGGTTCGATGGTAAAAAACATACCTTCTTCAAGACGCGGACCATGGCCGGGACGGCCATAATGCAAGACATTGGGTGGAGCGTGGAAAACACGCCCTAGGCCGTGACCACAAAAATCTCGAACAACAGACATGCGCTGGCTTTCCACATAGCTTTGTATTGCATGGCCGATATCACCGAACGTATTGCCGGGACGCACCGCCTCGATGCCCAGCATCAGAGAATCGTAAGTGACTTGAATGAGCCTTTCGGCCCTGCGCGGCAAATCTCCTGCAACATACATTCGCGACGTGTCGCCAAACCACCCATCGACGATGACGGTTACGTCAATGTTCAGGATATCGCCGGGCTTCAATGTCTTTGTGCTCGGGATGCCGTGGCAAACAACATGGTTGACCGAAATGCAGCTCGCATGTTGATAGCCGCGATAGCCGATGGTGGCAGATTTGGCGCCGGCTTGCTCAACTTTCTCGGTAATGAGCCGATCGATTTCTTCGGTCGTCTGCCCGGGAAAAACATGGTCCACGATTTCGTCAAGGATGCGCGCTGCCACTTGGCCGGCTTTGTGCATTCCCGCAAAATCCGCTGCCTCATGCAAACGGATCCCCTCTTTCGTGACGCGCCCATTGTGTTTTTCGTCCAAAGCTGCGTACCTCATTGCCCGCGGTTGACGGCAAAATAGATTGCTCGGTTACGAAAAACCAGCCTTGGCGATGGGTTTTTCCGACAATAGTCACGGACATGTTCTTGCTGCGGCTGTAATATGAAGTGATGGGGGTTCTCTTTGTGGTCAGCAGATCAGGGGAGGGGTGCCACGCTGAATCAGAAGGCCAAGGACTACGTGCTGAAAGATATGCCGACACTCAAGCCATTGGAGGCGCTCGCATTCGCCCAGAGGCTTTTGCAGCGCACCAATCCAGAGGCGTTAGATGCAACTGTTCATCAGGCTCTTGATCTGGTTGGGTCTGCCAGCAATGCAGATCGTGCCTGCATTTTCATGATTGAAGACACTGTCTTTGTCAAAAACACGCATGAGTGGGCAATGCCGGGCATCGCGGGTGTTCGCCCGGAAGCCAAAGAAACCCATTACGATGAAGGCGATATCTTTTGGCGGGCGTTCAAGCGTCATGGGATTTTTTGCCTGCCAGAAATTGATGCCTTGCCGCCCGATAGTGACTTTCGCGCGTTGTTGGTACTTCAAGGTGTGAAATCACAGATTGCCGCTCCGATCTACTCGGATGCCAATCGAACAGCTGGCTTTATCGTCTTTGATTTCTGCAAAACGTACAGACAATTCTCCGCGGAAGACGAGGCCATCCTTCATAGCTTCGCTGCGAGTTTGAGCGCTGCTTTTGAGAACACGCGCCTGCTACGCGAGAAGCTCAGGCTGGAGGGCAAGCTCGCTGGTGCAAGGGCACATATAGCGGCCATGCTGACAACCTTGCCGGAACTCCTGATCGAAACGGATGCCGACGGCTACGTTCTCGGGTTCCATCAGAGTCAGCCGATGACTCTTGCAATCTCTCCCGAAGAGGTGATCGGTCAACCGCCGGAAGGTGTGTTGCCGCCCCATGCCGCCCGAGTTTGCCGAAAGGCAATGGCGCAGGTGGATGAAAAGGGGTGGTCGGAGCGGCTTGGCTATAGCTTGCAGATTGGGGACTCAAAGAAACGCTATAGCCTGCACGCAACATCCCGTGGCAGTGGGGGCAAGCAGACCCTGCAGGGCTATCTCTTCATCATTCGTGATGTCACTGAAAGCCATCGGCAGGATACACAGGTCCGTCAACTTGGGCGCTTGTCCCAATTGTCCAGCAATCTGATCATGCTCACTGATGCAGAGCGCAAGCTTATCTGGATGAATCCAGCATGCGCAGATCGCACGGGTGTAAGCGTAAAAGAAGCGATCGGGCAGTGCCCCTTAGAATTGTTGAGATTGCCAGAGGTATCCTGTGAAATCGCCGAGAGGATGAATGCTGCTCTCGATCGAGGCGAAGTGATCGAAGAAGAGGTACGCGTATATTGTCACAATGGTCTACCTTACTGGCTCAAGCTGAATATTCAGTGTCTGCGCAATGAAGATGGGCAGATTGAGAGTTATACCGTTTTGGGAAATGACATAACGGTTCAGAAGATGGCAGAAGCTCGTGCACTTCGTCAGCGTTCAAAGCTTCTGGATGCTTCGAGTGAGGGGATTGCGATCAGTAGCGCAGATGGTCGGCTCAATTACATTAACCCGACCTTGAGGGCGCTTTTGGATGTACCGTTTGACATGCCAGCAGAGGACATGCGCTGGACCGAACTTTGTGGTGATGGTTGCAAGGCACAACTGGAAGCAATTGCACAAGCCCTCGAAGAGAAAGGGCATTGGCAGGGCGAAATTCCTTTCCCCGATGCCAAGATGCCAAAATACCATTTTGATGCTTCGATTGCGTTGCAGGATGATGGGAGCGTTCTGACGATCGTACGCGATGTATCAACACGAAAAGCCGCCGAGAGAGAAATGGCGTTACTGCGCGAGCAATTGCAGATAGCGCAGAGCCGGAAGTTGGTGGCGCAACTGGCAAGCGCAGTGGCGCATGACCTGGTGAATTTACTTTCGGTAATCGGAATGACCGCCGACTCGATCAAGGCCGGAACGGAGCCGTCAACGCGGGTTGGCCTGCGAACAATTGAGGAGGCCACACAGGATGCCCTTTCGCTGGTGAGTGCGATGAGTCGCCTGGGCGCTCGAACGCCATATCGCACGAGGCTTGATCTTTGCCGGTCAATTGGGCAAGCCGCTGATCTGGTCAGGCCAAGCCTTTCTTCTGATATCCGATTGTCACTCAACCTTCCCGATGGCGATGTCTCGGTGATAGGCGACAGAACCGAATTGATGCAGGTTCTGATCAATCTGCTGGTGAACGCGCGAGATGCAATTGGTGCAGAGAGTGAGCGAGATGGGGAGATACTTCTGCGTTTGCGCGGACCCGAACCTCCGTCGCAAGGGCTACGCGCTGATATTGGTGAGTTTCAAAGCCAGCGGGCATATTATTGCATCGAGGTCGAGGACAATGGCACAGGCATAGATCCTGAAGTCAAGGATCGCATATTTGAACCGCATTTTTCCACGAAAGGTGAACAGGGCAGTGGGCTAGGGTTGAGGATCGTGGCAGACATTGTTGCTGCAAATGGCGCAGCTCTGAGGGTCGTGAACAAGTCTGAAGGTGGATGCTGTGTCAGCGTTTATTGGCCCACACAGGGCGAGCAGACACAGTGTCACAAGCTGTCCGGCTTGCGCGTCTTGTTGGTTGAGTTGGATGCCGCGAATTTGTCGGGGCTGGCGCAAACATTGTCAGGTTCCAACGCAGAGGTCACATTCTGCAGCAAACTTGAAGAGGCGCATGAAGTTGTCTGCAGTGAAAAAGATGAATGGGACGCGGTTGTCGTGGACTGGGCATCCGCCCATCTTCCGCAAGCTCATCTGATGCAAAGAATAAATGCATCACTGCCGACATTCGTGATATGCTCTAAAGATATATTGCATAAGGTTAAGGATTCTGTTCATTCCTGTCCTGGCAACGGTGTTAAGATTACCTGCAGTATGCCAGAATTGATGGGCCATCTGGAAGCCATCCACCATTGTCGCTCCGATCCGAAAGACTGATAGAGTAAATGCGACTCCTCATTGCAGATGATCACGAACTCCTGCGCGACACATTGAGCACTTATCTCAGCCAAGAGCCGGATATCGTCATTGTGACTGCAGCAGACATCAGCGAGGCAATTGAACTGATCACGGATCAAGCCCGGTTTGACCTCGTGCTTTTGGACTATGATATGCCCGGCATGAAGGGGTTGCAGGGGCTGCAGGATATTCTTGCCATGCCGGACGCACCACCAGCCGCTTTGATCTCGGGCATCGCAAAACAGGACATTATTCGGCGGGCCTTTGAGCTTGGCGCTCACGGATTCCTGCATAAATCAATGCGGGCTGTGTCACTTCTAAATGCGATTCGGTTCATGCTGTTGGGGGAGCGCTTCATTCCGGTCGAGTTTCTGGATATCGATCTGCACACTGTACCTGCGGCACCTCTTCGGGAACAGCGAGAGGAGCATATGCCTGTCCTCACAAGTCGGGAGCGAGACGTATTGCGGGAGTTGTCTGCTGGCAAGACCAACAAGGAAATTGGTCGTGATCTGGGACTGAGTGAAGCGACAATAAAACTTCACGTCAAGACCTTGTGCCGCAGACTCGGTGTCAGCAATAGAACCCAAGCTGCAATTGCTGCGCAAACTTCCGGATTGATCTGAAGGAGTTCCATCCGCTGCACCCAGAACTCGGAGCGTAAGCATCCGGCGAGGGCCACGGTCACGCGGCCTTGACGGCTTCCTGCTTGGCCTTCCAGTTCCATGGGAGTAACTCGTGCAAGCGTGACACGGTGATGTCCGGCATGCGCGCGAGGACG
>SLDY01000104.1 GCA_007125005.1 Natronohydrobacter sp. | reverse complement strand
GGCCTCGGGCTCGCGGTGCTGACCTTCAGAAAGGTGACCCCATGAAACATGCGCTTCTTTTCACCTGCGCAGCGCTTGCCCTTGCCGCCTGCCGCGAGGATCGCACTGCCAACCTGCCCGACCCCATCACCATGACCGAAGAGGCGGTAGGCCATTTCTGCCAGATGGAAATGCTCGAACACCCCGGCCCCAAGGCGCAGGTGTTCCTTGATAGCCTGCCCTATCCGCTGTTCTTCAGTCAGGTGCGCGACGCGATCGCTTATGACCGGATGCCGGAACAGAGCCACATGATCGCTGTGATCTATGTGTCAGATATGGGCTGGTCGGGCGCGACTTGGGAAAACCCCGGCGCGGATAACTGGATACTTGCGAGCGCCGCCTATTACGTGGTGGGATCGGATATGGTGGGGGGCATGGAAACCCCCGAACTCGTGCCCTTCGCTACTACGGAGGCCGCTCAAGCGTTCATCGCCCGCCATGGTGGGGAAGTGCTTCGCCTCGACGGCATCACCGATGAGATGGTCCTTGCCCCGGTCGAATTTGAATCCGACATCGGCATTGACGACGATGGTGATTTCGAAGAACGCCTTCGCGCCCTGTCGCGCGGGCAGGAGGGTTGAGCATGACCCTGTCAAGACGCCGGTTTCTGGCCATTTCGGCAGTTGCCTCTGCCCTGCCGATGTCGGCACTGGGGCAATCCGTCCATCATTGGCGCGGGGTGGCGCTGGGCGCCGATGCCTCGATCACGCTGGCCCATCCCGATGCTGAAAGGATCGTGGCATTGGCGCGGGCAGAGATCGCCCGACTGGAAAATGTCTTCAGCCTGCATACACCGGGATCGGCGCTGAACCGGCTTAATACAACTGGAAGGCTTAAAGCCGCTCCGCCCGAGCTGCTGGAATGTCTGAGCCATTGCGCGACCTTGCACCGTGCAACGGGTGGCTTGTTCGACCCCACGATCCAGCCGCTCTGGGTGCTTTATGCGCGCCAGTTTGCAGGCACGGCAGAGGCAGGCCTGCCTGATGCCGCGGCGCTGAAGTCCGTGTTGGAGCATATCGGATTTGAAAGGGTACACCCTGATCCCACGGAGCTGAGGCTAAATCCGGGCATGGCACTTAGCTTGAACGGGATCGCGCAAGGCTTTATAGCTGATAAGGTGGCGGCGCTCTTGCGTGCTCGGGGCTTGACCGATGTACTTGTCAACACTGGCGAATTCGCAGCAATCGGCCAGGCCCCGGATGGCCAGCCCTGGCAAATCGGGTTGCGCTCGGGAGATGAACTGCTGCCGGACCGCGTAGCACTTCGCGAGGCGGCGCTGGCAAATTCTGCCGCGCAGGGAATCAGTTTTGACGGCCAAGGCCGTGTCGGCCATATCCTGAACCCGAAAACCGGGTTGCCTGCGCCGAAGCGGTGGAAACTTGTAAGCGTCACCGCACCTCAGGCATGGCTTGCCGATGGTCTGAGCACTGCCTTTTGCCTGATGACCCGTGACAGGATTGCGCGAACGCTTCAGGCATTTCCGCAGGCGAGGATTGAGCGACTGCTTGATGTCGTTTGATCGGTGAGATCCGCACCATTCACGAGTCTTCCTTTTCGGTTAAACACGCCATGCCCTGCATCAGCGCGGTGATCAGAATTTCTCCGTCCTCAGACGCGATGGCAGGGCTGGTCATTCTCCCGGCGCTCTATGCAATGCTGACCAACTTCCCGCCCCGAGCGTTTGCTGCGCCGCCGGGGGTGAAATAACAAAGGGACGCAGGTGCGCGAGGAAAAGCTGTCTCGCGCATTAAGCCCAGCAATCCGCAACATCATTGGGTGGCGGGCTTGGGATGATGATTTCACCGCGATTGAGCCTGACATGACCCGCTCGCTCAATCCTTTGAGCAAGCGGCTGACAACCTCACGCGCGGTGCCCAGTTTCGTTGCCAGCGCTTGATGGGTGATCTGCACCGGGCTCTGGCCATGTTTGCCCATTGACCACCGGAGCGGCTGCACGGGAGGGAGCGAAGGCTGTGACCGTGCGGTCCCACCAAGCGATGCGCAAAGCTGGCAATTCACTCAAGGCCATATCACATGAAACTGGTGTTGGGCTGCGCATCGTTCCGACGACTCTCGACAATGCGGTGCGCAAGGGAAGGGTCGAGGTGATGCTTCAGCAACCCCATGAGACGCAAAAGCGCGGTAACAACCTACAGAAGACCGTGCTCGGACTGGCATCGAATGATCGTCAGACGTTGCCTGCTTGCCTGATCACAATTTGTCTTCGCTCCCCTGGATTGTTGCCACAGCATTTTGAAAAACGGCCGCTCAGCGTTGAGGGCGCAGGAATTGTTACGTGAAGTCAATTGCAAGCGGGCCGGACGCTTTTATCGTGCTCGGTTCGCCTTCCCCGCGCGACCGAATATTGCGAGAGATATTTCTCCGCCGGTCTCCCTGCACCTCAGGTCCGTGAGAATGCAGCACGGCGCTTATGTCAGAGATTGCTTTCTATACTGGCAATGTTGACGGATGTTCCCCACCCTCTGCAGGTATTGGCGAGGCTCTGTGACAGGGGCGCGTCGGTGTAGAAACCGTCCATTTGCGCCAGCGAGCCGATCCGTGCAGGTGCGCGGCGCGTGAATTTGCTGTGATCGGCCACAAGAAAGCTGCGACGCGCCTGTCTCAATATCGCCTGACTGACGCCAACTTCCTGAATGTCGAAATCCAGCATGTCACCATCCTCATCGAGCGCCGAACAGCTGATCACTGCAAGATCGAACTTGAACTGCTGAATGGCCTGCGTCGTCACTGTACCAACCAGCCCGCCATCCGCGCGCCGAAGTAATCCGCCCGCCACGATGATCTCGCAATTCGGATTGTCGACGAGGATATTAGCGACATTCAGGTTGTTGGTCAGCACCATGATGTCGCGATGGCCCAGCAGCGCGCGTGCGACGGCCTCGGTGGTGGTGCCGATATTCAGAAACAGCGAACAGCCATTGGGGATGTCCTGCGCTACCGTGCGCGCGATGGCGGCCTTGCCCTCGTCGTTCAGATCGCGCCGGTCGGTATAGCCGATATTCGCGACGGTCGAGGGCATAATCGCGCCCCCATGGACGCGCTGCAATTTGCCCTGCTCCGCCAGATCAGACAGATCGCGGCGGATGGTCTGCAAGGTGACGTCGAAATGACTCGCGAGCCCCTCGACAGTCACGCGCCCGTCGCGCCGGGCGATAATCAGGATGTCTTGTAGTCGTTCGGCCTGGGCCATGGCTTTGCTCCGATACGGTTCATTGATTCGCGATCAACCTGCATATGCCCTCTCAGCTTCATGCGAAGGCATTTTCGTTTCAAGCAAAATCTGAGGGGGTGCGAAAAAAGTGATGGGAACATAAGAAAAACAAAACGCTTTGAAATCTTCGAAAAATAAATAACGAACAATTAGGGGCTTTTAGCGAAAAAATATTGCGGGGATCGCACACATCAACGTAGCGTGAGGATGCAATAACGGTCGCGCTGGGGAGGGCGTATGACACGATCCGCAAGAACCAAGAGCGATCCCGCAGGGGTCGTCGATCTGCTGATCATCGGCGGCGGCATCAATGGGTGCGGTATCGCGCGCGATTCAGCCGGCCGGGGGCTGTCGGTCGTGCTGTGCGAAAAGGGTGATCTGGCAGGCGCGACCTCTTCGGCCTCGACCAAGCTGTTTCACGGGGGCTTGCGGTATCTGGAATACTTCGAGTTCCGGTTGGTGCGCGAGGCGCTGATCGAGCGGGAAACGCTCTTGCGCGCAATGCCGCATATCTCATGGCCGATGCGTTTTATACTGCCTTATCATAAGGATATGCGGTTTGAGGGCGACACACCCACTTCAAAACTGCTGTCGATCTTCATGCCCTGGATGCGCGGGCGGCGCCCCGCATGGCTGATCCGGCTGGGGCTGTTCCTCTATGACAATCTGGGCGGGCGCAAGATACTGCCGGGCACGTCCACACGGCCACTGACCGGCACCACAGAGGG
>SLDY01000109.1 GCA_007125005.1 Natronohydrobacter sp. | reverse complement strand
CCGGGGCAAGGGGCCTTGTGTAATGGGCAGCGCAGCGCCGGTGTCAGTCTGGCGGCTGGAGGTGTCGATCTGGCGATGTGAACGGATCTCCAGCGCCTCGGCGCGCGCGCGGGCAAGCTCGCGCAGCGCCACATGCGCGCGCACCACCCCGGCCAGCGAATTCTGATCCGTGATCGCTATGGCGCGCAAGCCCAGTTCGACCGCGCGTGCGACCAGTTCCTCGGGATGCGAGGCCCCGCGCAGGAAAGTGAAATTCGAGGTCACGCAAAGCTCTGCGTAACCAGAAACAGATGTTTGCGGCATGGGATTTCAGACGAGAATCGATATATGTTCTATATATGTTCTCATCTGAATCGGCAAGGGTGCCGCGCCCTAGCCCAGCGCCTCGCGCAGGGCCGGGAGCCCCACGCCCGCCGCATCGAAACCGCCATCCGCCGCGATCACCTGCCCGGTGATGTAGCTCGCCTGCTCCGAACACAGAAACACGATGGCCGACGCGATTTCGGCCTCCAGCCCATAACGGTTGAGCGGGATTGTCTCGTGATAGGCCGCGCGGATCTCGGGCGTATGCACAGCCAGCGCCATCTTGGTATCGACCGGGCCGGGAGCCACGCAATTGGCACGCACGCCCCAATGGCCCAGTTCCGCCGCTTGCTGGCGGGTCAGATGGATGACGGCGGCCTTCGAGGTGCCATAGGCCACGCGCAACGTGCTCGCGCGCAGGCCAGAAATCGACGCTATATTCACAATCGCGCCGCGGGATTCCTTCAGATGGGGAATCACCGCTTGACTGGTCAGGAACACGCCATCGAGATTGGTCGCCATCACCTCGCGCCAAAGTGCAAAATCCGTTTCATGCATCATGCTGAAAATGCCGACAGCGGCATTGTTGACCAACGCATCCACGCGCCCGAAATGCGCGGTAACTTCCGCCACCATCGCATCCACCTGCTCGGGGATCGAGACATCGCAGATGATCGCACGCGCATTTTCCAGCCCTTCGGCAGCGCGCAGTAACTCGGGCGCGTCGCGATCAATCATGGCCACGCGCCAGCCCAGGGCCAGCAGGGCCTTTGTCGTGGCCAACCCGATGCCGCGCGCGGCGCCTGTAACGATAGCGGTCTTCATACTTTCAGTCCTTCCCTAGCGCAGCAGATCAACCAGAACCTGCGACATCTGCGGAACTGCCGCGACAACAGTAATCCCAACCAGCGCGGCCAGCAGAAACGGCATCGTCCCGCGCGCGACGCGCTCGATGCTCAGCTTTGTCACATTGGCGGCAACGTAAAGATTGATCCCCACGGGCGGCGTGATCAGCCCGATGGCAAGATTGACCATCACCACCACCCCGAACCAGACCGGATCCCAGCCAAGGCTGCGCACCACCGGCAGGAAGATCGGCAGCGCGATGAACATCACTGTCACCGGATCCATGAACATGCCCGCGATCAGAAGGATCAGCATGATCACCAACAGGATCACCCAGGCCTGCTCGCTCATGCCAAGCAGCGCGCCGGAATAGGTCCGCACCAGATCATCGACAGTGACGACCCAACCAAACAGGCTCGCATAGGCCACGATGAGCATGACCACCGCAGAGGATGCCGCCGCAACGCCCAGCGAGTCGTAGAGGCGTGCGAAGGTCAGCGTGCGATAGGCCAGCGCGCCCACGCCCAGCGCATAGACCGTGGCAACAATCGCGGCCTCGGTCGGGGTGAAGATGCCCGAATAGATGCCGCCGAGGATCACGACAGGGGTCATAAGCCCCCAGAAACTTTCGCGAAACGACCTCCACAGTGCTTGCCCGCGTGGCAGCCCCGAATAGGGGTCAGGGCTCAACGCCATCAGGTTGGGGCTTGTCACAGGCGCTGTCTTGCGGCGCGCAAAAGGCAGCACTGCTATCATGGTCAGCGCCATGAACACGCCCGGAATGATCGCGGCGATAAAGAGCCGCGAAATCGAGGTCTCGGCAATCACGCCATAAATCACGAGCCCGATCGAGGGCGGGATCACGATGGAGAAGGCCGCACCCGTTACCACCAGCCCTGCCGCAAAAGCGCGGTCATAGCCGTCATCCTCCATGCCCTTGATGATCATCGGCCCGATGGCCGCCACGGAAGCCGGGCCAGAACCGCTGACCGCGCCCCAGAACAGGCACACAACTGTGCCCACGACCCCCATGCCACCCGGCAACCCCCCGACCAGCACACGGAAGAAGCGGATCATGCGCTCGGCAATGCCAAGGCTGCCCATCAGCACGCCCGCTAAAATAAAGAAGGGGATCGCCAGAAGCGAGAAGCGCGTGATGCCGGTCACGATCAGATCGCCCGCCAGTTCCAGCCCGAAGCCGATCTTCCACATTGCATAGATGGCAGAGAGCCCCAGCGAGAACGCTACGGGCACGCGCAGCGCCATCAGCAGAAAAAACAGGATGATCATCTGCGTGCCCGCAGATGTGATGCCCAGCATCTCAAACATGGCGCGCGCCTCCGCCCGCACTGCGATACCCGCGCCCGACTTCCCACGCGTGCTGCAAGTACCGCAGAATTACCAGCCCGAAGCCAAAGGGAAGTGCGGCCTGATAATACCATGCCGGAATGCCCAGCGCGTAAGAGCGCATGCCGACACGGCGAATATTCATCATCGCATCCCATGAAAACCAAGCCGATAGCGCCAGAAGACCCACCGACAGCACGACAGAGAGCAAAAAGACCGGCATCCAGAGTGCGCGCGGCAGTAATTCATGCACCATCGTCACTGCCAGATGCTCCCCGCGCCGCGCGGCTACAGCGGCACCAAACACCGTGAGCAGCAAAAACCCGTTGATCAGAAGCTCTTCCGAGGCCGCGAAAGACATATTCGTGCCGTAGCGGACCACGACATTGGCAAAGCCCAGCGCGGTCATGCTCAGGAAGAGAAAGGCGCAGACGATCTTCTCGAAATCGCGCAGGATCAGTCGGATCATCGGCCCGCCCCGGAATGAGAAAAGGCCCGCGCATCGCAAGGGACGCGCGGGCGATAAGGTGAGAGATCAGTTGACCTCGGCGGTCGCGGCGAGGAAGGCGTTCACGATCTCTTCGCCGACGCGCTCGGCCCACATATCAAACGCAGGCTGTGTTGCTTCACGGAAGGCCGCGATTTCTTCCTCTGTGGCCTCATGCACTTCCATGCCCTGCGAACGCAGGTATTCGATGCCATTGGCCGTGCCCTCGCGTGTGATCTCGCGCTGGAAAGCCATGGCCTCCTGTGCAGCCTCACGCATGATCTCCTGGGTTTCTGCATCAAGGCTTTCCCATTTCGCCTGAGAGATGCCAAGGAAGATCGGGTCATAGGAATAGTGCCATGTGGTCATGTATTTCTGCACTTCATAGACTTGCAGCGGCACTATCACTGCGCCGATCGGGTTTTCTTGCCCATCGACAACACCCTGCTGCAATGCAGAGATGGTCTCGACCCACTGCATCTGCTGCGGATTGGCGCCCAGTGCATTCATCACATCAATGTACATCGGGCCAGCAACGCGCATGTTCAGCCCGCGCATATCCTCCGGCGTGCGAATCGGGCGGATATTGTTGGTGACTTCGCGGAAGCCGTTTTCACCCCATGCCAGCACGACAATACCGCGCTCCAGCAGGATGTCGGCCATCATCTCGCCCGGTGCGCCCTGGGTCGCGGCATCGACCTGCTCATAGCTGGAGAAGAGATAGGGCAGCGAGAACACGGCCATTTCCGGCACCAGCGGGGTCACGTTGATCGCCGATGTCACCACCAGATCAAGCGCACCGCGCCCAACCATTTCGGCCTGCCGCATCTGGTCGCCACCGGATAGCTGCGCATTGGGGAAAACACGCACACCGAATGCGCCATCCGTACGCTCCGCCACCAGCTCCGCGAACCGCTCCGAGCCGATATGCCATGTCGAGTTCTCACCCGTGTTATGCGACAGGCGCAGTGTCTCTGCGCTTGCTGCACCAAGGCTAAGGGTTGTTGCGAGTGCCGCTGCAAGGGCCGTGCCCGTAAGCCGTGCAAAAGTCATGATCTCTTTCCTCCTCCACAAATCGCGACCTGAATTTTCCGGCCGCTTTCGATATTGTTCAGATAGTGGACCTCATAATTTCATGATTGCAAGAAAAACTTGCAACATGCGTGATAAAAAATCAGTATGCTCCAGAATCCGGGGCCATTTTCGTAGGCTTATCAATTTTTGCTGGTCCATAATATGAAACAAGAATCGCCAGATCCAAACCTCGGTGGTGCGCAAAGCGTGGATCGCGCGCTGGCGTTGCTGGCGCTGATCGGTCGGCATTCGGCGGCGGGGATTTCGCTTTCGGGGCTGGTGAGTGTCTCGGAGCTTAACAAGGCCACGGTCCGGCGTCTGGTTCTGGCACTGATTCGTGCAGGGCTGGTCGAGCAGGACGCGCAGAGCCGCACCTATCATCTGGGCGAGGAGGCCTATGTGCTGGGATTGCTCGCGCAGGGGCGCCACGGGCTATTGCGGCAAGCAATGGAACTGATCCAGAGCCTTGCGCGCGAAACCGGTGATGCTGCGTTTCTGTCAGTGCGGCGTGGGCTGCATTCGGTCTGTCTGCATCGCGAAGATGGCGCACATCCGATCCGCACCTATGCGCTCATGCCCGGCGGGCATCATCCGCTGGGCGTGGGCGCTGGCTCGCTGGCGATGCTCGCCGCGCTGCCCGATGCGGAGGTCGAGGCGATAATCGCTGCCAACACGCCTGAGCTTCTCGCGCAATATCCCCGCCTGCCGCCCGAGCTTTTGCGTGCCCATGTGGCCGAGACTCGTGAGAGCGGCATCGCGCTCAACCCCGGCCTGATCTTCGAGGATTCATGGGGCCTCGGGATCGCGCTGCAGGGGCCAGACGGGCAACTGGTCGGCGCTCTGTCGCTGGCCGCTGTCGAAAGCCGCATGAAGGAACCGCGCCGTACAGAACTGGCGCAGAAATTGCGGGCGGCTGCCCGCGTGGTCGAGGCAAGGCTCAGCCGCCGCCAAAAGGAGAGACAGACATGAGTGACGCACAGATCATCGGCTGGGGCCATACGGTCTTTGGCAAATCCGACCAGCCCGACACCGAAAACCTGATGGCGCAAGCTGCGGCAGAGGCGCTGGAGCACGCGCAGATCGGGGCCGAGGATGTGGATGGCATTTTCGTGGGCGTGTTCAACAATGGCTTCTCGAAACAGGATTTTCAGGCCGCACTCGTGGCGATGGGCGATGCGCGTTTCGCACATACGCCTGCCACGCGTTTCGAGAATGCCTGCGCCACAGGCTCTGCGGCGCTGCATGGCGCGCTCGATTTCATCGCTGCAGGGCGTGGGCGCATCGCGCTGGTCGTGGGCGCGGAGAAGATGACCGCCACGCCCACGGCAGAGGTGGGCGATATTCTGCTGACGGCTTGCTACCGCAATGAGGAAGCCGATGTGGAGGGCGGTTTTGCGGGGCTGTTCGGCAAGATCGCGCAGAGCTATTTCCAGCAATATGGAGACCGCTCGGAAGAGCTGGCGATGATCGCAGCCAAGAACCATGCCAATGGCATGGGCAACCCCTACGCCCATATGCGCAAGGATTTCGGGCTGGAGTTCTGCAACACGGTTTCCGAGAAAAACCCCCGCGTGGCCGGCCCGTTGCGGCGCACCGATTGTTCGCTGGTCTCTGACGGCGCGGCGGTGCTGGTGCTCGCCGATCCTGAGACCGCCGCCAATGCCCCGCGCGCCATCGGCTTTCGCGCCCGCGTGCAGGCCAATGACATCATGGCACTATCGCGCCGCAATGTGCTGGAGTTTCGGGGCGCGCGCATGGCATGGGCCAAGGCGCTGGAGCAATCCGGGCTCAGCCTTGATGATCTGAGCCTTGTCGAGACGCATGATTGTTTCACCATCGCCGAGATGCTGGAATACGAGGCGATGGGGCTGGCAAAGCCCGGCGAAGGCCATCGCGTGATCCGCGAGGGCATTACGCGCAAGGATGGCCGCCTGCCGGTCAACCCATCCGGCGGGCTCAAATCCAAGGGGCATCCGATTGGGGCAACCGGGGTGTCAATGCATGTCATGGCCGCAATGCAGCTTATGGCAGAGGCAGGCGAGATGCAGATCCCCGATGCCAAACTCGCGGGCGTGTTCAATATGGGGGGTGCTGCAGTGGCAAATTACGTCTCGATTCTGGAGCGGGTGAAATGAGAGTGGATCTGTCGCAAGGCATGACGCCCTGTTCAACGCGGGTGATGAATCTCGCGCATATGCTGACCGAGAGCGCGCGGCGGCTGGGAGAGGCGCCGGGGCTGATCTGGGGCGATGCGCAATGGAGTTGGGCCGAATTGGAAGTGCGCGCATGCGCACTCGCGCGAGCTCTGCTGCAGGATTATGGCGTGCAGAAAGGTGACCGGGTTCTGGTGCAGTCATCCAACTGCAACCAGATGTTCGAGGCGATGTTCGCCTGCTGGCGCGCAGGCGCGGTCTGGGTTCCTGCGAATTTCCGCCTCTCGCCCGCAGATCTGGCCTATCTGGCCGAGTCCTCCGGCGCACGCTTCCTGCTTTGCGGCGAACGCTTCGCCGAGCACGCAAGCGCCTGCGCGCCGCATGTCGATGCCACGATCCTGATTGGGCCGGAATATGAAGCGTTGGTCGCGCAGCATAGGGGCGCGGTGCCCGAGCCTGTTGAAGTGCAGCGCGATGATCCGGCGTGGTTCTTCTTCACCTCCGGCACCACTGGCAAGCCCAAGGCGGCTGTGCTCACCCATGGGCAACTGGCCTTTGTCATCACCAACCATCTCTGCGATCTGATGCCCGGCACCGGGCCGGGGGATGCCTCGCTTGTCGTCGCGCCGCTCTCGCATGGCGCAGGGATCCACCAACTTGCGCAGGCCGCGCATGGCGTCACGACAATCCTGCCCGCAGGCGAGAAATTCGATCCGGCCGAGGTGTGGGAACTGGTCGCGCGCCACCGCGTGACCAATATGTTCACTGTGCCGACCATCGTGAAACTGCTGGTGGAGCACCCGAGCGTCGATGCGCATGACCATTCCAGCCTGCGCTATGTGATCTATGCCGGTGCGCCCATGTATCGCGCCGACCAGATCCGCGCGCTCGAAAAGCTCGGCCCGGTGCTGGTCCAGTATTTCGGGCTGGGCGAAGTGACGGGCAATATTACCGTCCTGCCGCCCGCGCATCACCATATCGCGGATGACAAGATGCGCATCGGCTCTTGCGGCTTTGCGCGCACGGGGATGCAGGTGCAGATCCAGAACGATAAAGGCGAGGAAGTCAGCCTGGGCGAGACGGGCGAGATCGCCGTGATCGGGCCTGCGGTCTTTGCAGGCTATTTCAATAACCCCGAGGCCAATGCCAAGAGTTTCCGCAATGGCTGGTTCCTGACCGGCGATCTGGGCCACATGGATGCGCAGGGCTTCGTCTATCTGACCGGGCGCGCATCGGATATGTATATCTCGGGCGGCTCCAATATCTATCCGCGCGAGATCGAGGAGAAACTGCTCGAACATCCCAACCTTTCCGAGGTCGCTGTGCTGGGCGTTCCCGATCCGGTCTGGGGCGAGATCGGGATGGCGGTTTGCGTGCCCGCGCCGGGTGCACAGATCGAGGGCAAATCGGTGCTCGAATGGCTGGAGCCAAAACTCGCGCGCTACAAGATGCCGCGCCATGTAGTGCTTTGGGAGGCGCTGCCGAAATCGGCCTATGGCAAGATCACCAAGAAGATGATCCGCGAGGAGCTTGAGGCGCGTGGCGAATTACCCGCGAAGGCGGGTTAGGCGATGCGGCGCATCACCCATTCCGGCCCGCCTGCGCCCGCGCGCGAAGATGTCGTCCCTTGCGAGGCCGTGCCCCTGCGCCTTGCCTTACGCGCGGGCCAGCCGCTCACCCAAGCCGTGGCCGAGGCGCTGGGCGCTGAAGGGTTCGAGTTCGGCTATCTGCGCCTAGACGGCGTGAGCCTTGCGCCGCTTGTCTATGTCATGCCTGCACCTGCCTCCGAGCATGGCCATGCCGCGTGGTATAGTGCCACGCATACCCTGCCCGAGGGCCTGATCACCCATGGCGGCGCGCATTACGGGCTGCGCGAGGAGCGCGGCTTCATCCATTCGCATTCGCGATGGGAGCCTCTGGGGATGGGGCATCTGCTGTGCGATGACTGCATTATCGCGCAAGATGTCGAGGTGCAGGGTTGGGGGCTGCGTGGCGCAGGGCTGGTGGCGCGGGAGGATCGCGAGACGTTCTTCACTCTCTTCCGCCCGCAGGCGACAGGGCAATGCACGCCCAATGCACTGCTTGTCACATTGCGCCCGAATCAGGAGATCGGCGCGGCCTTGCAGGGGATCACCAAGGATTTGCAGAAAGCCCGGATCGAGGGGATCGGGAGCCTTGTCGGCACCATCTTTGAAAGCGCCCCGGCGATTGAAAGTTATGGCACCGAAATCCTGATCGTGGAAGGCCATGTCACTGCCAACGATACACAGTTGCGCGTGGCCTCCGTGGGGTTTGACGGGCGCTCCGAGCTTGACCAACTCGCAACAGGCCAGAACGCGATCTGCGTGACCGCCGAGATCCTGATCCTCCCTGAAAGCTGAAAAATCGGGCCACGCATCGCGGGAATCGCATTGACATAGAGGAAATATATAAACTATATAGTTTTCAGATTTCACCAACCGCAAGGATCGCCATGCCCAGCCTCGCCACTCAGGACGCAATCGCGCTTGTTACCGAGGTGTTCGGCAAGGCCGGGATGCCCGCGGACCTCGCCGCGCCTGCTGCCCGCGCACTGGTTATGGCCGAGCAGGAGGGGCTGCCTTCGCATGGGCTGGCACGCGTTGCCTTCTACGCCGCGCAGATGCGCGCCGGCAAAGTCCGTGCCGATGCTACGCCGAAGCTTACGCGCGATGGTGCCGTGATCCGCGTCGATGCCGGATTCGGGCTTGCTTTCGCCGCCATCGAGATGGGCGCGAAAGCAGTGCGCGACGTGGTGCGCGATCTGGGCGTCGCTGTCGTGTCGGTCACGCATTCGCATCATTTCGGCGTCGCCGGGCAGGCGGTAGAGCCTTTTGCCCGCGAAGGTCTTATCGCACTCGCACTTGCCAATGCGCCCGCTGCCATGGCCCCCTGGGGTGGAAACCGCGCACTCTATGGCACCAACCCTATCGCCTTTGCCGCCCCGCGCGAAGAGGGCGATCCGTTGCTGATCGACCTTTCCCTGAGCCATGTTGCGCGCGGCAAGATCATGCTTGCGCAGAAGGCAGGCAATCCCATCCCCGAGGGCTGGGCGCTCGATGCGCAGGGCAACCCAACCACCGATGCGAATGCCGCGATGGCGGGCACGATGGTTCCTTCGGGCGGGGCCAAGGGCGCGGCGCTTGCTCTGATGGTGGAGTTGCTGACCGCCGGGCTTGCAGGTGCGAATTACGCCTATCAGGCCAGCTCGCTTTTCGATGACAAGGGGCCGCCGCCCGATCTCGCGCATTTCATTCTTGTGCTTGATCCAGCCCGCTTCGCACCGGGCTTCACGGCGCGCGCAGAGGCGATGTTTCAGGCGATCGAGGCACAGGAGGGTGCGCGCCTGCCCGGTGCGCGGCGCCTCAAAGAACGCGAAGGCCGCAAAGACCGCATCGAGATTTCGCAAGAACTTCACGACACGCTGACGGGCCTTGCCCGTGGCACTGACACTTGAACCCTAGGGAGAAGAAGCACCATGATCGCGAATACCCATCCGCAACTGCTTGTCCATGACAAGGCCGACAATGTCGGTGTCGTCGTGGTTGAGGGGCTGACAGCAGGCACTGACATGCTCTGCGTCTGCACCGAAGACAATTCCGATTTCCGCCTTACAGCGAAGGCCGATATTCCCATTGGCCACAAAGTCGCGCTGAAAGAACTGAAAGAGGGCGATACCGTCATCAAATATGGCGAAGATATCGGCAAGATGGTGGGCAGCGCCGAAACTGGCGGCCATGTCCACACCCACAATCTGAAAACCAAGCGCTGGTAAGGGGGCGAGACTGATGGCTTTTGATTTCACGCAAGAAACCGTCAAGGCATGGCGCCGCGAGAATGGCCGCGTCGGCGTGCGCAACCATGTGCTTATCCTGCCGGTTGATGACATCTCGAACGCGGCCTGCGAGGCCGTGGCCAATAACGTAAAAGGCACGATGGCCATACCGCACGCTTACGGGCGTCTGCAGTTTGGCGAGGATCTGGACCTGCATTTCCGCACGATCATCGGCACCGGCGCGAACCCCAATGTGGCCGCCGTGATCGTGATCGGAATCGAGCCGGAATGGACCAAGATCGTTGTTGATGGCATCGCGGCAACGGGCAAGCCGGTCGAGGGGTTCTGGATCGAGCAGAATGGCGATTTCGAGACCATCCGCAAGGCAAGCTGGAAGGCCAAGGAATTCGTGCATTGGGCGACCGAGTTGCAGAAAGAGGACTGCCCGCTGACCGATCTCTGGGTCTCGACCAAATGCGGCGAGTCCGACACGACAACGGGTCTGTCCTCCTGCCCGACTGTGGGCAACATGTATGACAAGCTGCTGCCGCACGGCCTTTATGGTGTGTTCGGCGAGACCTCCGAGATCACCGGGGCCGAGCATATCTGCGAAAAGCGCGCCGCCAACCCCGAAGCCGCCGCGAAATTCCGCAAGACATGGCAGGCTTACACCGATGACGTGATCGAGGCGCACAAGACCAATGACCTTTCCGACAGCCAGCCCACCAAAGGCAATATCCTCGGTGGCCTGACAACGATCGAGGAAAAGGCGCTGGGCAATCTTGAAAAGATCGGTCGCACATCGACCTATATCGACGTGCTGGAACCCGCTGAAGCGCCCGCGAAAGGCCGGGGCCTCTATTTCATGGACACCTCTTCAGCCGCTGCCGAATGTGTGACCCTGATGGCTGCCGCTGGCTATGTCATCCACACTTTCCCCACGGGCCAGGGCAATGTGGTTGGCAACCCGATCGTTCCGGTGATCAAGATCTCAGGCAACCCGCGCACCCTGCGCACTATGTCCGAGCATATTGATGTGGATGTGACCGGCGTTCTGCGTCGTGACATGACCATCGATCAGGCCGGAGACGCGCTGATCGAGATGATCAAGCGCACTGCGAATGGCCGCTTCACCGCCGCCGAGGCACTGGGCCACCGCGAGTTCTCGATGACCAAGCTCTACCGTTCGGCCTGATCCTCGCCGCTACGGATAAAGGGCGGGCACCATGCCCGCCCTTTTGTTATGCTTTCCAGAGGGCAACATGCCAGATCTGAACGCCATTCGCGCCTTCGCCGCCCCGCTCTGGCCGGGATTGATGCTCGCCGCCACTATCGCGGCTGCGTCGGCCTTTCTGGGTATGCATTACGGCGCGCCAGTGATGCTGTTCGCGCTGCTTCTGGGTATGGCGTTCAATTTCCTGCACGAAGATGGCCCCTGCCGCGCAGGCATCGAGTTTGCCGCGAAATTCGTTCTGCGCCTGGGCGTGGGGCTTCTGGGCATCCGCATCGCACTCGATGATATTGCTGAAATCGGGCTGGGTGGCGCCGGGCTTCTGGCAGGGCTTATCGCCCTGACTATCGCAACGGGCTTTATCACCGCCCCACTCTTTCGCCGCCAATGGCGTTTTGCACTGCTGACCGGGGGCGCTGTCGCCATTTGCGGGGCCTCTGCCGCGCTCGCGATTGCTGCCGTGATCCCGCATAATGACAAGCTGGAGCGGAACACGCTCTTTACAGTCATGGCGGTCACGGCGCTCTCGACCATCGCCATGGTGGCCTATCCGCTGCTCTTTCAGACACTCGGCTTTTCCGAGTGGCAGCAGGGATTTCTGATCGGTGCCACTATCCATGATGTTGCGCAGGTGGTCGGAGCGGGCTTTTCTGTCTCAGACAGCGCGGGCGAGATCGCAACCATCACCAAGCTTTTCCGCGTGGCCATGTTGCCTGTGGTGCTGGTCGTCATCGTTCTGGTGCTGCGGCTTTCTGGCGCCGGCAAGGGCGAAGGAAAAATCCCGCTGCTGCCGTGGTTCATGGTGCTGTTTCTGGCGCTCGTCGCCCTTGGCAGCGTGATCACCCTGCCTGCAGGGCTTGTTGCGCAGGTGGATATGATCTCGCGCGCTTGCCTGATCACAGCCATCGCCGCGCTTGGTGTAAAAACCTCGCTCAAGGCACTGACAGCCGTGGGCGGTGGGCACCTCGCCATTGTGATAATCGAAACACTCGTGCTGCTCGGGCTTGCCATGATTGCCCTTTCTGTTCTGGGGATGGTTTAACCACTCACCACATTGTGACTGCGCAAATCCGTAATCCGCGCCATGTCTCGCAAAAGATCAGAAAGGGTTAACATGCTCCGCCATCTCACTGCGCTATTGTTCGCGTTGCTTGCGTTGCCGCTCCACGCTCAGTCATCGCAGACCGCGATTGTCGCCGGTGGCTGCTTCTGGTGCGTCGAATCCGATTTTCGCCGCGTGCAGGGCGTGACTGATGTGCGCGTCGGTTTCTCCGGCGGCACAACGCCCAATCCGATCTATGAGGATGTCGCGCGCGGGCGCACCGATCATCTGGAGGTCGCCGAGATACATTTCGATCCGGCAGTCATCAGCTATGATCATATCCTGCATCTCTTCCTGCGCTCGGTCGATGTGCTGGATGCGGGCGGGCAGTTCTGCGACCGTGGCCCGCATTACACAACGGCCATTTTCGCCACGCCCGCGCAGATGGAACAGGCCCGCGCTGCCATCGCCGCTGCAGAAGCCGAGCTGGGCCAAAGTATCGTGACACCTGTGCGCGAAGCAATGACCTTCTACGAGGCTGACGAGTTCCATCAGAATTACGCCAATTCCACCGAACGCACGCTCACACGCTTCGGCTGGGTGGAACGCCGCGTGGCCTACCAGCAATATCGTCAGGCTTGCGGGCGCGACCAGCGCATACGCGCGCTCTGGGGCGAGTCAGCCGCTTTCGCCAAGTAAGGCCTCAATCTCGTCGCGGCGCGGCATCGCCGCAGACGTGCCGGGTCGCGAGACTTGGATCGCTGCCGCAGCCGCCGCAAAGCGCATCGCCGATTCCGGGTCTTGCCCCTCCGCAAGCGCGGCAGCCAGAACGCCGGTGAAGCAATCGCCTGCGCCAGTTGTGTCCACCACCTTCGTGGGCAGCGCGGATACATGTATCTCGGGTGTGCCGCCTGCAAGCCAGCTCGCGCCGTCACCCCCGCGTGTCACCACAACGGATTCAACCGGCAACTCCTCCAGTTCGAGGCCCAGCGCCTCTTGCAACTGTGCAGCCTCAACGGCGTTCACGACCAGAACATTCACGAAAGGCATCACGGCGCGCACCGCCTCTACATCGAAAGGCGCCGCAGAATAGATCACCTCCATCCCCTGCCCCATCGCCGCCTCGGCCAGTGCGGCCTGATGCGCTGTTTCGTTCTGCAGCAGCAAGATATCGCCCAGATCTGCCTCTGAAAGTGCCTGCAGCGCAGGGTTAACCGCCAACTCACGATTAGCGCCGGGATGAATGACAATCGCATTCTCGCCCGCCCGATCAACCATGATAACGGCATGGCCGGTTGGCCCTTCCAGCCGCTGGACAGCCGAACATGCGATGCCAAATCCTTCCATCCGCGCCAGCGCCGCGCTGCCATCTGCGCCCACGGCCCCGATATGGCGTACCTCTGCCCCGGCCAGCGCAGCCGCGACCGATTGATTGGCCCCCTTACCGCCCAGCTCTATCCGGTAACTGTCAGCCGCGAGTGTCTCACCAGGAGCGGGCAAATGGCCAAGCCGGTAGAAATGATCGATATTGATCGATCCGAAACACCAGACCGTCACCCGCGCCCCCTTCAGACAATCTCGCAGGCCGCCATCACGGCCATATTTATAATGTCATTCGCTGTCGAGCCTGTCGAGCAGATCTGGATGGGTTTCGGAACACCCGCGAGGATCGGCCCGATCACGGTCGCGCCTGCCATTTCCTGCATCAGCTTCACCGAGATCGAGGAAGAATGGCGTGCCGGCACGACAAGGATATTCGCTGGCCCGTTCAGCCGCGAAAAGGGATAATGCGCCGCCGCAGCACTGTTCAGGGCGACATCCACAGTCATCTCGCCCTCATACTCGAAATCCACTCCCCGTTTGTCGAGCACACGCGGGGCGAGGTGCATCTTTTCAGCGCGCTCCGAAACAGGGTAGCCGAAAGTCGAGAAACTCACGAACGCCACGCGCGGTTCCAGACCCAGATGCCGCGCGACCGAGGCGGCGCGGGTGGCGATATCGGCCAGATCGTGCTCATCGGGCCATTCATGCACCAGCGTATCGGCCAGCAACACGATCCGGCCCTTGTGCAAGAGCGCTGTCACACCCGCTACGCCATCCTTGGCCCGCGCATCAAACACATGATTGACCAGACCCAGCACATGCGCCGATTTGCGCGTCGCGCCTGTCACCAAGGCATCGCCATGCCCATGCGCCAGCATCAACGCCCCGAACACATGCCGGTTGCGCGCAGCAAGTCTGTGCACGTCCTTCTGATCATGCCCCTTGCGTTGAAGCCGGCTATAAAGAAACGCCTTGTAGCTCTCGAGATGCCGCGTGTTGCCAGCATTCACCACTGTGATTTCACGCACGGCATCGCCCAGACCAGCCGCCTCCAGTTTCGCGCGCACATCATCCTCGCGCCCCACCACCAGCGCTTGCCCATAGCCGCCGCGCTGATAGGCAACTGCAGCGCGCAACACCCGCTCGTCATCGCCCTCGGCAAAGATCATGCGCGATTGTTTCTGCCGCGCGCGGGCATGGATCGATTGCAAGATGCTCGCGGTCGGATCCATACGCGCCTTCAGCGATTGGATATACCCCTCCATGTCAACGATAGGCCGCCTTGCAACACCCGTATCCATCCCCGCCTTGGCGACCGCAGGTGGAATTGTATGGATCAGGCGCGGATCAAAGGGCGTCGGGATGATATAATCGCGGCCAAAGGAGAGCTTGCGCCCGTAAGCCATCCCGACCTCATCAGGCACATCCTCGCGCGCCAGTTCCGCCAAGGCCCGCGCACAGGCGATCTTCATCTCATCATTGATGGCGCGGGCATTGATATCCAACGCTCCACGAAACAGATAAGGGAAACCGAGCACATTGTTTACCTGATTTGGATAATCACTGCGCCCTGTCGCCACAATCGCATCAGCGCGCACGGCCTGTGCTTCTTCCGGTGTGATCTCGGGATCGGGATTGGCCATCGCGAAGATCACCGGATTATCAGCCATGCTGGCCACCATCGCCGACGTCACCGCGCCCTTGGCCGAAACACCCAGAAACACATCTGCACCCACCATCGCTTCTTCCAGCGTGCGCGCATCAGTGCGCGCGGCATGGGCAGATTTCCACTGGTTCATGCCTTCGGTGCGGCCCTGATAGATCACGCCCTTGGTGTCGCACATGATGCAATTATCCTGCTGTGCTCCCATGGATTTTATCAGCTCCAGACAGGCGATTCCCGCCGCTCCGGCCCCATTCAGAACGATCCGGCACTCTTCCAGCTTCTTGCCTGAGAGCTTCAGGGCATTGATCAGCCCCGCAGCACAAATCACTGCCGTGCCGTGCTGGTCGTCATGAAAGACGGGTATATCCATCAGCTCCTTCAGCCGGCTCTCGATGATAAAGCATTCGGGCGCCTTGATATCTTCCAGATTGACACCGCCAAAGGTCGGCCCCATCAGTCTGACCGCCTGAATGATCTCATCGGGATCTTCGGTATCGAGCAGGATATCGATGGCATTCACATCCGCAAAGCGCTTGAAAAGCACCGCCTTGCCTTCCATCACCGGCTTTGAAGCCAGCGCACCGAGGTTGCCCATGCCCAGAATCGCTGTCCCGTTAGAGACCACCGCCACCATATTACCCTTGGTGGTATAGTCATAAGCCGCTTGCGGATCATCCGCGATAGCCTGCACAGGTACCGCGACACCCGGACTGTAGGCCAGCGAGAGATCCGCTTGCGTCGCCATATGCTTCGAGGCGACGACCTCCAACTTGCCCGGCTCGGGCAGATGGTGATAGGCCAGCGCCTCCTCTTTGGTGAATTTGTTTCGCGACATGCCGCAGGCTCCCCCTCTGACTGTCGCGTTTCATAACCCTCGTATTCGCACATCACAACAAAACCGATCACAGCGGCGGGATGTTACCGCAAACATCGGTTTTCATCCTTGCTCCAAATATCCTCAGGGGGTGAATTGAGGCGTAGCCGAAAGAGGGGGCGCGAGCGCCCCCTTTTCCCCGCCCGCGCCTTTCGTTACCACTCAACAGACCAAACAGTTCCGAAGGACGCGCAAGTGAGCACCATCACCCCCATGATGGCCCAGTATCTCGAGGTGAAGTCCCAGCACCCCGATGCGCTGCTCTTCTACCGCATGGGCGATTTCTACGAGCTGTTCTTCGACGATGCCGTGGCTGCAGCGGCCGCGCTCGACATTGCGCTGACCAAACGCGGGCAGCATCTGGGCGAAGATATCCCCATGTGTGGCGTGCCCCACCATGCCGCCGAAGGCTATCTGCTGACGCTGATCCGCAAGGGTTTTCGCGTGGCGATTGCCGAGCAGATGGAGAGCCCGGAGGAGGCGAAGAAGCGCGGCTCCAAATCCGTGGTCCGGCGCGATGTGGTCCGCCTTGTCACCCCGGGCACACTGACAGAAGACTCGCTTCTGGAAGCCCGACGGCATAATTTCCTTGCCGCTTTCGCCGAGCTGCGCAGCGACGCCGCGCTGGCCTGGGTGGATATATCTACCGGCCAGATCCGTGTGATGCCCTGCCCACGCCAGCGGCTTGGCCCCGAGCTTGCCCGGCTTGCGCCGCGCGAGCTGCTGGTGAGCGACCCAAAAGCCGAAGAGATCCGCCCGGTTGCCGAAGATATGGGTGCCGCGCTCACCGGCCTTGCGCCCGCGAGTTTCGACAGTCAGGCTGCCGAGGCGCGGCTTTGCACGCTCTACAAGGTGAAATCGCTCGACGGATTCGGCCAGTTCTCCCGCGCCGAGCATGCAGCGCTGGGGGCGCTGGTGGATTATCTGGACCTAACGCAGCGCGGCAAGCTGCCGCTTTTGCAGGCCCCACAACGCGACAGTGCTGAAGAACTCGTCCAGATCGACGCCGCCACGCGGCGAAATCTCGAACTCACGCAATCACTGAACGGCGCACGTGAGGCTTCGCTGCTTCAGACAATAGACCGCACAGTCACCGCCGCTGGTGCGCGCTTGCTTGAGCGCCGCCTGTCCTCGCCCTCACGCAGGCTTGAAACGATCCTTGCCCGACAAGCCTCCGTCAGCTTCCTGCGCAACGCCCCGCGCCTGCGCACTGAGCTGCGCGCAGCACTGAAAGAAGTCCCCGATCTCGATCGTGCGCTATCCCGCCTCGCCCTCGAGCGTGCAGGCCCGCGCGATATGGCCGCGATCCGAAACGGGCTTTCAGCCGCGCGAGACATCGCCGCGCAGCTTGCCCCCGAAGAACTGCCGCCCCTCCTGCAAGAGGCCAGCCAAGCGCTGGTTGGCCATGACACACTTCTTCACGAACTTGACGAGGCTCTCATCGCCGAGCCTCCGATTCTCACCCGCGATGGTGGCTTCATCGCGCCGGGCCATGACAGCGATCTCGACGAGGCGCGCAAACTGCGCGACGAAGGGCGCGCGGTGATCGCAACCATGCAGGCGGAGTATGCACAGGATACCGGAATTGCATCCCTTAAGATCAAGCATAACAATGTGCTGGGTTATTTCATCGAGGTCACGGCCACCCATGCCGAGAAGATGCATGCCCGCGCGGATCGCTATATCCACCGCCAGACCACAGCCAATCAGGTGCGCTTCACGACACCAGACCTGTCAGAGATGGAAACCCGCATCCTCAATGCCGGTGCCCGCGCGCTGGAAATCGAGAAACACCTGTTCGAAGCCTTGCGCGCGGCGATCCTCAGCGATGCAGCCGCCCTCACCCAGACCGCCCGTGCGCTGGCCGAGATTGATCTTGCCGCCGCGCTGGCCGATATCGCGCAAGCACAAGACTGGTGTGCACCGCAGCTCGATACCTCGCGGGCTTTCCATATCGAGGGCGGAAGGCATCCCGTGGTCGAGGCCGCCCTCAAGCGCGCGGGCGCACCCTTCATCGCCAATGATTGCGATCTCTCCGCTGAAGAAAGCGCAAAGATCTGGCTGCTGACAGGGCCGAATATGGCGGGCAAGTCCACCTTCTTGCGGCAGAATGCACTGATTGCGATCCTTGCCCAGATCGGCGCATATGTGCCCGCACGCACAGCCCATATCGGACTGGTCAGTCAGGTTTTCAGCCGTGTGGGGGCCTCCGACGATCTTGCCCGCGGACGCTCGACCTTCATGGTCGAGATGGTGGAAACCGCCGCAATCCTCAATCAGGCCGATGACCGCGCGCTTGTGATCCTCGATGAGATCGGGCGTGGCACGGCCACATATGACGGACTTTCAATCGCTTGGGCCACGCTGGAACATCTGCATGATGTCAACCGTGCCCGCGCACTTTTTGCCACGCATTATCATGAAATGACTGCGCTCGCAGGGCGGCTTGCCGGAGTTGAGAATGCAACGGTCAGTGTCAAGGAATGGGAAGGCGAGGTGATCTTCCTGCACGAGGTCCGCCGCGGGGCGGCCGATCGCAGCTACGGCGTGCAGGTCGCACGGCTCGCGGGTCTGCCCGAGCCTGTGATTGCGCGTGCGCGCGAAGTCCTCAACGCACTTGAACAGGGTGAAAGCGGTGCATCATCCAAGGCACTGATCGATGATCTGCCGCTTTTTTCAGTTGCCAAGCCTCAGGCCCCCAAACCAGACCCCAACCCCGCGCTAGACAGGCTCAGGGCAATGAACCCCGATGAGCTGACACCCCGCGAGGCTCTCGATCTGCTCTATGAGCTAAAGGCGCTCAGCAAACCCTGATCTTCATCTTGCCAAAAATACTCAATTCCCCGCAGGCGTCGAGGAAACCCCAACCTGGGCAGGGCGCAGAAGCTGGTCATGCAGCATGAATCCTTCGGCCATCACCTGAATGATCTGCCCCGCGCGCGTGCCCGGAACCGGAGCCTCGAACATTGCCTGATGCAGATGCGGGTCAAACATATCGCCCTCGACAGGTGAAATCCGCTCCACACCGTGCTTGACCAGAATATTGGTCAACTCACGCAAGGTCAGCTCCACACCCTCGACCAGACCGGCTGCAGCCGTCCGGGTTTCCTCAGTGGCCGCTGCAAGTGCGCGGGACAAATTGTCATAGACAGGCAACATGTCGCGCGCGATCCGTGCACCACCATAAAGCTGCGCATCGCGGCGATCCTTCTCGGCGCGCTTGCGGCTGTTCTCGGCATCGGCGAGCGCCCGCATCATCCGGTCGCGCATCTCGTCGCGTTCGGCAATCAGACCGGCAATTTCCGCCTCGAATGCGGCAAGCGGGTCTTCCTGCCCGTCCATTCCCGATTCTGGCGCTGCGGTCTCAATATCCTGGGTTTCAGGATCCAGTTGCAGGTTCGGCTTTGCTTCGGCCATATGCTCTACCTTCTTTCTTCACTCGGCGCGCCGGTCCGACAATATCCGCCCGACAAGCTGCGCAGTATAATCCACAATCGGTACGATCTTCCCGTAATTCAGCCGCGTTGGCCCGATCACGCCCACCGCACCAATGATCTTCCGCTCCGCGTTCATATAAGGAGAAACCACCAGAGTTGAACCCGTCAGCGAGAAAAGACGGTTCTCCGCCCCGATAAAGATCCGTACCCCTTCGCCCTGTTCGGTCAGTTCCAGAAACTCGGTTATATCGCGCTTGCGCTCCAGATCGTCAAAGAGGATTCGAATGCGCTCGATATCCTCAGCCGGTGCGCCCTCGTCAAGCAAATTCGCCCGCCCCCGGACGATCAACCGGGCCTCAGGCTCGCCCTCCTGCTCCCAGACGGCGAGACCCTGTTCGACCAGCAATGCCGCCAGCGCATCGATCTCACGTCGGTCGCGTGCGATCTCGGCCCGAAATCGCGCCAGAAGCTGCGGAACAGTCGCGCCTTCGATCATCGAGTTGAGATAATTCGCCGCCTCGCGCATTGCCGATGGGGTCATGCCACGCGGTGGCGTGAAAAGACGATTCTCGACATGGCCGTCAGAAAAAACCAGTACCACAAGCGCACGCTCCGGCGAGAGCGAAACGAATTCGATATGCCGTATCTCAGCCTCATGCCTGGGAGAAAGCACCAGTGAGGCACCATGCGTGATACCGCTCAAGGCCCCCCCAAGCTGTGATAAGAGCGAATTTACATCCCGTTCGTTACTGCCAAGCGTCGAATCGAGCTTTTCTCGATCCTGCGCATCCAGTGGCGAAACCTCGAGGATGGAATCGACAAACAGGCGCAATCCAAGATTTGTCGGCAACCGCCCCGCCGAGACATGCGGCGCTTCAAGAAGCCCGAGATATTCGAGATCCTGCATCACATTACGGACAGTTGCCGCCGATACTCTCTCGCTCATGTCGCGGGTCAGGCTTCGAGAGCCTACAGGCTGGCCCGATTGCAGATATCCCTCTACCACGCGCCGGAACACCTCCCGCGAGCGGTCATTCATTTCTGCCATCAATTCCTCAGCGTTCGGGACCTTGCGCATTTTCCACTCCAGCAACTCGTCTGGCATCGTGCCAAACCAAGAGCACTTGAAAACCGAGAAGGTTTCAAGGGCAATCAGGCTTGCATCCGTCCTGCCCTGCCCTGTATCGAGGCAACTGACCCAAACGAGGAAATCCCATGCGTCCTTCTGGTAGACAACTAGATATGATCCGCGAAATTTCAATCGAGCCGCATGTCACGAAACATGCCGAGGGCTCCTGCATGATCGCGATGGGCGACACCAAAGTGCTTTGCACAGCCTCGCTGGAAGATCGCACGCCGCCCTTTCTGCGCAATACCGGGCTTGGCTGGGTAACTGCAGAATACGGAATGCTGCCACGCGCTACCAATACGCGGATGAAGCGCGAAGCGGCTTCGGGCAAGCAGCAGGGGCGCACAGTCGAGATTCAACGCCTTATCGGGCGCAGCTTGCGCGCTTGCATTGACCGCTCTGCGCTGGGTGAACGGCAGATCACGATCGATTGCGATGTAATTCAGGCCGATGGTGGCACGCGCTGCGCGGCCATTACCGGCGGTTGGGTGGCTTTGCGGCTGGCAGTCAACAAATTGCTGAAAGCGGGTGATGTAATTTCCGATCCAATCACCGATCATCTGGCGGCGGTCTCCTGTGGGATCTACGCAGGCCAGCCAGTGCTTGATCTCGATTATGCCGAGGACTCTACAGCCGGTGTAGATGGCAATTTCATCATGCTGGGTTCCGGGCGGCTGGTCGAAGTGCAAATGAGCGCAGAAGGTGCCACCTTTTCTCGCGCGCAAATGGACCAGCTCCTCAATCTTGCAGAAACCGGCGTGGCGGAATTGATCATGGCGCAGAAAGCCGCCATCGCATGAGGCAGTTCGATAGCACCACCTTGCTTGTCGCCACGCATAATGCTGGCAAGCTCGAGGAGTTCGAGCAGATCATGTCGCCTTTGGGGATTACTGTAACGTCTGCGAAAGCCCATGATTTGCCCGAGCCAGAAGAGACCGAAGACAGCTTCATAGGCAATGCAAGGATCAAGGCTCACGCCGCAGCAAGGGCGACCGGACTTGTGGCGCTGGCAGACGATTCCGGGCTGCAGGTCAAAGCGCTTGATGGCGCACCGGGTGTCTATACCGCAGATTGGGCTGAAACACCGCAGGGCCGCGATTTTGTTATGGCGATGGAAAAGACCCACGCAAAGCTGATGGAGGCAGATGCGCCAGAGCCGTGGGAAGCACGCTTTTGCTGCACTCTGGTTCTCGCATGGCCTGACGGCCATGAGGAAGTGTTCGAAGGCCATGCCGAAGGCACGCTTGTCTGGCCACGCCGTGGCGCAGATGGGCATGGCTATGATCCCATGTTTCAGCCAAAGGGCGAGAGTCGCACATTTGCCGAGATGACGGCCAAAGAGAAAAACGCGCGCTCCCATCGCGGCGCGGCTATTAAGGCAATGATGCAGGCTTGTTTCTCGTGATGTGGTGGCGCGCCAAGTTTTTCAGAACCGCAATGCTGGCGGCAGGGCGGTTACAGCAAGCTCTGAAAAGTTAAGAATGCAGGATTGGCAACATGGCGGCTTCGGGCTTTATATCCATTGGCCCTTCTGCGAGTCAAAATGCCCGTATTGCGATTTCAACTCGCATGTAAGCGCTCGGATTGATCAAGACATCTGGGCGCGCACCTATCTTTCAGAGATTGACCGGATAAGCGCCGAGACCGAGGGGCGTCTGCTGAATACTGTCTTTTTTGGCGGTGGAACACCATCACTGATGAAGCCGGATCTGGTCGCGTTGCTGCTGGAGCGCATAAGCAAATCCTGGCCTGTCGCCAATGATTTCGAAGTCACTCTGGAGGCCAATCCAAGCTCGGTAGAGGCAGGACGGTTTGCCGGATTTTCCGATGCAGGAATCAACCGGATTTCGATGGGTATTCAGGCGCTTAACGACACAGATCTCAAACGCCTTGGCCGATTGCATTCTGCAGCCGAGGCCCGGCGCGCCTATGACATTGCGCGCGATCATTTTGAACGGGTGAGCTTTGATCTGATTTATGCGCGGCAATTTCAGACACCTCAGGAGTGGGCCCAAGAATTGCACGAAGCGCTTTCCATGGCCGTGGACCACATGTCACTTTATCAACTCACCATCGAGCAAGGCACGGCTTTTGGTGCGCGACATGCAGCAGGCGGGCTGAAAGGCCTGCCCGATGATGAAATATCTGCAGATATGTATCTGATAACACAGGATATTTGTGATAAATTCGACATGCCGGGATACGAGATCTCGAACCATGCACGCGTTGGTTCGGAATCACGTCATAATCTGATCTATTGGCGTTATGGCGATTATGCGGGCATTGGTCCGGGGGCACATGGGCGCCTGACGCTCAACGATAAACGCTATGCGACCCAGACACCGTTACTCCCCGATCACTGGTTGAGGCAAGTCGAGACGCTTGGCCATGGCGAGGCCCAACGTGAAGAGATACCAGCAGATGAACAAGCGCTTGAGTATCTGATGATGAGCCTGCGATTGCATGAAGGCGTTGATCTGGCGCGCTACGCTGCGCTGGCACAGGCACCGCTCCCGAAAGGGGTGATAACTGACCTGACCGAGCAAGGGCTCGTCTCTCTCTCACAAGAGCGACTAAGAGCAACAGATAAAGGGCGCCCTGTGCTGAACGCGATTTTACGGGCGCTTATGTCCTGACCGGCGTGCCAAGAATACCGCAGAGTCTGTCCAGCTGCTCCATAGTGCTGAAACTGATCGTCACCTTGCCCTTGCCGCCGCCGGCGTAATCCAGATCCACTGGCATCCCAAGCGTTGCAGAAAGATCGTTTTCCAACGCTCTTGTATCAGCATCTTTCGTGTAACCCGTTGTTTTCTTGTTGCTTTTATTAGAAGGCGCTGTCTTTAACAGGCTCTCGGTCTGCCGGACAGACAAGCCTTCAAGAACCACCTTCCGCGCCAGCATTGATGGATCATCAGAGGTGATAAGAGCGCGCGCATGGCCTGCACTCAGCTTGCCCTCTCGCAGCATCGCAAGCACCTCTTCGGGAAGCGAGAGCAACCGCATCAGATTGGCTATATGTGAGCGGCTTTTACCCATCGCTTGTGAAAGCTGCTCCTGTGTATGCCCAAAACGCTCTATCAGCGCACGATATCCCATGGCTTCTTCAACAGGGTTCAGATCTGCGCGCTGGATATTCTCGATAATCGCAATCTCGAGAACCTCGGTATCCGAGAAGTCACGGATGATGACAGGCACATCATGCACTTGCGCACGCTGCGCGGCACGCCAGCGGCGCTCGCCCGCAACGATCTCGAAGGTATCGCCCTTGGGACGAACGATCAGAGGCTGTATCACACCTTTTTCGCGGATGGAGTTCGCCAACTCGGCCAGAGCGGTGTCATCGAAATGACGTCGGGGCTGATCCGGGTTCGGGATAAGTTTTTCCACCGGCAGCCGTTGATCACGCGCCCGCTCTGGGGCACCTGCCTCTGCTGCGGGCGCGGCAACTTCTGCCATCAGCGCTGAGAGACCACGCCCCAAACCACGGCGCTCGGGCTTGCGATCGGTCATCAAAGCACTCCTTCTGTGACTGTGCTTGCGTGTTTGGCAAGCAGCTCCTGCGCCAAATCCCGATAGGCAATCGCCCCCTTGGACGCGGTATCATAGGCAAGAACAGGCACAGCAAAGGAGGGCGCCTCGCTCAACCGGACATTTCGTGGGATCATCGTGTTGAAAACAAGGTCACCCAAGGTGCTGCGCGCATCGTCCTCAACTTGTTGAGCGAGGTTATTGCGCCGATCATACATTGTGAGAAGTATGCCTTCGATTCGGAGATTGGGATTTGCAGTTTCCCGCAATTCCCGAACGGTAAGCATAAGCTGAGAAAGCCCTTCCAGCGCAAAGAACTCTGCCTGCAAAGGCACTAAAACAGATTGTGCGGCAACCATTGCGTTAACTGTTAGCAGGTTCAGCGATGGCGGGCAGTCAATCAGGATGTAATCGAAAGCGCGCATCCTGATCTCTTGCTGCCGCAATGCATCCTGCAAAAGATAGCTGCGGCGCACGCGCGACATCAACTCGATATCGGCGGAGGACAGATCAGTCGTAGCGGCAATGATCCACAGATAATCAAAATCCGTTGTCATGACGACTTCCGACGGTGGCACTTCGCCAAAGAGAAGATCATAGGTTGTGTGGCGTCGCGCGGCGATATCGATGCCAAGCCCTGTTGACGCGTTGCCTTGGGGATCGAGATCGATCAGAAGTGTGCGCTTGCCCTTCTCGGCCAGCGCCGCGGCAAGATTAATGGCTGTGGTGGTCTTTCCGACACCACCTTTCTGATTCGCAATCGCAATGATCCGAGGTTGGCTTCTATCAGACACGCAAGATTTCCTTCAGGATAAGTATTTTTGCCAGGTGATCGGTCAAGCTTTCAATGGCAACCTGCTCAAATTGCCATTCCCTTCGCGCATCCGCAAGCTCTGTCGCATGATTCTTGCCTTTTGGGAGGATTGCGACACCTGTCACTGAAAGATGCCGCTGCACTAGTGAAAGGAGCTGCGAAAGGGGCGCAAGCGCGCGCGCCGTAACGACATCGGCACCTTGCGGAGGCACCATCTCTGCACGCTCTGCCAGAAGAGTGAGATCAAGATCAAGCGTCTGCGCCGCCGTGAGTAAGAATGCGGACTTTCGCTTGTCGCTTTCTATAAGGGTGAAACGGCACGCTGGGAGCAACTCTTTGGCCAGAATTGCACATACAATCGCTGGCAAACCCCCTCCAGAGCCAAGATCCACCCAGCGCCGTGTACTGGGCGGAGCATGTGAAAACAATTGCGCCGAGTCGATTATATGTCGCGACCAAACATCCGACAATGTGGAAGGCGCTACAAGATTTATGCGGGCATTCCACTTTTTCAGCAATGCGGCGTAGGCTCGCAAACTGTCCAATGTTTCACGTGAAACATCGATCCCACAGATAGCAAGATCGCTCATGCAGATGCTCGCGCCTTGTGTTGCTGCAACCGAGAGAGCAACAGCACGAGCGCTGCAGGTGTCATTCCATCTATCCGCCCCGCCTGGCCCAGCGTTTCCGGCCGGGCTTTGGTGAGCTTGGTCGCCAACTCATGCGACAATCCATTGATATCAGAGAAATCAAACCCTGCCGGGAAGCGCCGATCCTCATCCGCCTGCAATGCTCGGATCTGGGCGTCCTGACGCTCCAGATAGGCGTGATACACGGTTTCCTTGGCGATCTGTGCGCGTGTCTCTGGATCAATCTTGCTGACTTCTGGTGCAAGCGCCTCGAGATCATCAAACCCGAAACCGGGCAAACCAAGCAGCATCAACCCATCTCGCCGCATTCCATCTTCGCTTACTTTATGCCCGGCATGATTGAGCATGCGTGGCGTGAATGACAAAGCCTTCAAACCGCGGCGCGCGCGCTCCAGGCGTTCCAACTTTCGCTCAAAGGCCACGCGGCGCTCTTCAGACACGCAGCCGAGCGTAGCACCAAGATGGGTCAGGCGCTGATCGGCATTGTCAGCGCGTAACGTCAATCGATATTCAGCACGGGAGGTAAACATTCGATATGGTTCTGCAACACCGCGCAGAATAAGGTCATCGATCATTACACCGATATATGATGTGGTTCGGCTAAAGCTTACCGCCTCGCTGCCTTGCGCGAAAAGCGCGGCATTCAGGCCGGCCACAATCCCTTGTGCGCCCGCTTCTTCATATCCTGTAGTTCCGTTTATCTGGCCGGCCAGATAAAGCCCTTCCACGTCCTTCAACCGCAAACTGCTCTGTAGCGCACGCGGATCAATGTAGTCATATTCAATCGCATACCCTGGCTGAAGTATCTCAACATTCTCCAGCCCGCGGATGGTGCGCACATATTCTGTCTGAACTTCTGCGGGAAGTGATGTAGATATCCCATTCGGATATATCGTTGAATCATCAAGGCTTTCGGGTTCCAGAAATATCTGGTGGGAGTCTTTCTCTGCAAAGCGGGTGATCTTGTCTTCGATCGACGGGCAATACCGCGGACCAACGCCCTCGATCTGGCCGCCATACATGGCAGAACGCGACAGGTTTTCGCGTACAATTTCATGCGTTCTTGGATTCGTATGCGTGATCGCACAGGCAATCTGTTTTGCCGCTACCCCTTTGGTAAGGAACGACAGAAACTCTGGTGAATCATCGCCCGGTTGCTCTTCCAGACCATCCCAATTGATCGTCTTGCCATCCAATCTCGGCGGTGTGCCTGTCTTGAGACGACCAATAGGCAGATCAAGCCCCCGGAGTTGCTCTGCAAGTATGCTGGAGGCCGCATCCCCCATACGACCAGCGGGATAGCTGACATCCCCGATAAAGATCTTGCCGCCCAAAAACGTGCCCGTAGTCAAGACAACCGCGCGGGCATGGATTGTGGTATCACCGTTAATCACAACACCTGTGACGGCCTCGCCTTTCCAAGATAGCGCGGTCACCTCAGCCGTGATGACATCCAAGCCCTTCGCTGCAAGAACTTCCTTTGCAACGAACGCCCGGAAGCGTTTTCGATCAGCCTGAACGCGCGGGCCCTGCACCGCCGGACCTTTGGATCTGTTCAGAAGGCGATATTGAATTGCCGCGAAATCACCAGCACGCCCCATCAGCCCGTCAAGCGCGTCTATCTCGCGAACAAGATGCCCCTTGCCCAATCCCCCGATGGCGGGATTGCAAGACATGGTTCCAAGATCCTGCTCGCGGAAAGTGACGAGCGCAGTCTGCGCCCCCATCCGTGCAGAAGCCAATGCTGCCTCTACGCCAGCATGACCCCCACCTACGATGATCACGTCGTAATGTTTCACGTGAAACACTCCTACTTTCCGATGCAAAAAGACGCGAAGATATCGCCCAGGAGATCCTCTACATCGACCTTCCCTATCAGCGAATCGAGCGCCAGCATCGCATGCCGTATATCCGCCGCCACGAGTTCCGGGATATAATCTGATACGCGAAGTTTTTCAATCGCTCCCTGAATAGACCCCGATGCGCGCTCCATCGCCTGCAAGTGCCGTCTGCGCACAGTCACCCCGTCTTTCGGCAAGCGCTGCGTCAGCTCTCGTGTGATCTCATCCAGCAGCCGATCGATCCCCTCACCTGTGACACCGGATACCCCACCGATATGTTGCGGATACAGATCCGCCTTGCTGAACAACACTATATCACCTTGCCGCGGCTCTACAGGTGGTGGCGTATCTGGATTATCACACAATATAATCCGTATATCCGCCTCTATGGCGCGCTTCTGCCCGCGCTCAATTCCTATGCTCTCGATAACCTCATCCGTCTCGCGCAATCCCGCTGTATCAAGAAGAGTTACCGCGAATCCTGCAATATCCATTCGTAATTCAATCACATCACGGGTTGTCCCGGCTATTTCGGAAGTGATCGCCGCTTCGCGCCCTGCAAGTGCGTTCAGCAAAGTAGATTTACCTGCGTTTACAGAACCTACCAACGCTATCTCGAACCCGGTCTGCACGCGCTCACGAACGCTCTGCCCTGCGATCTCTCGGTTCAGTTCTGCCAGGACAAGCACCAGTTCATCCAGAATCTGATCATCGAAATTACCGACATCTTCCTCGACAAAATCGATTGAGACTTCAACCAGCGCCGCCGCCTTGATCAGATGTTCCCGCCAGCCTGAGACGAGCTTGCCGATCGCGCCATCCAATACGCGTAAAGCCTGCTTCCGCTGGCTCTCCGTCTCTGCCTCCAGCAGATCTCCCAGGCCCTCCACCTGCGTCAGATCCATCACGCCATTTTCAAGCGCACGGCGCGTGAACTCACCTGGTTCCGCCAGTCGCAGACCATGGTCGCTGGCCAAACACGTCTCGACTGCCGCGACTGTCGCTAAACTGCCATGGACCGTAAACTCGACCACATCTTCGCCGGTAAAGCTCGCACCCGCAGCAAACCTCACCACCAATCCGCTATCAAGGCGCTCTCCATCGGCACTGCGAATAAACCGCAGAGAGGCCCTGCGCAGAGGCGGCAGGGCGCCAACCATCTGCTCAGCAACATCAAATGCCTCTGGCCCGGATATGCGAAATACAGCGACTCCCGATTTCCCACGGGCCGAGGCCAGCGCGAAAATCGTATCCATATCAGGCATTCATCGAGTCGAAGAAATCGCTGTTGGTCTTTGTCTGCTTCAGTTTTGAAATCAGGAACTCGATTGCATCCGTCGTGCCCATTGGGTTGAGGATACGCCGCAGAACAAAGGTCTTCTGCAGATCAGCTTTATCGATCAGCAGGTCTTCCTTGCGCGTTCCGGATTTCAGAATATCAATCGCAGGGAAGACGCGTTTGTCAGAGATCTTGCGATCAAGGACGATTTCCGAGTTCCCTGTGCCTTTGAATTCTTCGAAGATAACTTCGTCCATACGCGAGCCCGTGTCGATCAGGGCAGTTGCGATGATCGTGAGCGAGCCGCCTTCTTCAATATTGCGCGCCGCGCCAAAAAAGCGTTTGGGCCGTTGCAGTGCATTCGCATCCACACCCCCCGTCAGCACCTTCCCGGAGCTTGGCACAACTGTATTGAATGCCCGCCCCAGTCGCGTGATCGAGTCGAGCAGGATCACCACATCGCGTTTATGCTCGACCAATCGTTTCGCCTTCTCGATTACCATTTCGGAAACCGCAACATGCCGTGTCGCTGGTTCGTCAAAGGTAGAGGCAATCACCTCACCTTTCACCGAACGCTGCATATCCGTCACCTCTTCCGGCCGCTCGTCGATCAGAAGCACAATCAGATAGCATTCGGGATGATTCTTCTCGATACTATGTGCGATATTCTGCAGAAGGACTGTCTTACCAGTCCGTGGCGGTGCCACGATCAGCGCGCGCTGTCCCTTACCCAATGGTGCCACGATATCTATGATACGCGCCGAGCGATCCTTTGTGGCCGGATCATTGGTTTCCATCCACAGACGTTCATCCGGGTAAAGCGGTGTCAGGTTATCAAAATGCACCTTATGCCGAGCACGTTCCGGATCGTCGAAATTAATCTGAGTCACCTTAGTGATCGCAAAATAGCGCTCATTCTCCGCTGGCGCCTGGATCACGCCTTCGATCGTATCGCCCGTGCGCAGCGAATACTGACGAATTATATCTGGTGAAACATAGATATCATCCGGCCCCGGCAGGTAGTTTGCCTCTGGCGCACGCAGAAAGCCAAACCCGTCCTGCAGCACTTCGAGCACGCCCTCTCCCGAAATCGTCCAGCCTTCCTCGGCGCGTTCCTTCAGGATGGAGAACATCATCTCGCCTTTGCGCATCGAGGGCGCATTCTCGATCTCCAGTTCTTCAGCCATCGCGAGCAATTCCGCGGGGCTATTGGCTTTGAGATCGGCGAGATTCAGCGTCTCGATAGTCTCGGGACGGTCTTCAATCAGCGTGTCGGACATGGGAAAATCCTGTTTACCCGCATCTGGGGCGAGTTTTCGAGCGGATATATCAAGTGAAATGCGCATCACCGGACGGTGGCGCTGATGAGCACCTACGCTACTGGGCTATCAAAGTCAATCCGGGCTCAGAATTTCACGATCACTGACACTACAATCACGACCATCAGCACTGTGGGCACTTCATTCATCATCCGGTAATTGCGCCCGCTTAGGCTATTGCCGCCTTCAGTGAAGATGCGCCGCCGCCGCGCACACCAGATATGAAACCAGGTCATCCCGATCAGCCCTACCAACTTGCTCCACGGCCAGATCGCATCCCAGGCAATCACACCCGGAATAGAAACCATCATCAACCCCGTCACCCAAGCCACAATCATTGCAGGGTTCATGATGACACGCAGAAGTTTCTCTTCCATCGTCTCGAACACAGCAAGCATCCCTGCCCCTTCAGCGCGTTCGACATGATAGACAAATAGCCGGGGCAGATAGAACAAACCTGCCATCCAACTGATCACTGCCATGATATGCACGGCTTTGATCCAGAGATAGAATTCACCCAGCATGCGAACCTCTTAGTCATCACTGCCTTTATTTAAATAAAGGAAAGAAGAAAGGAAATGATGATGATGTAAGCCCTGTGGATATGGGGATAAGCTATTGATACACAGAGTTATCCATAAGCATGATGTTGAAAATGGTTTCTGAACGTGCAAAAAAATATATTTAAATCAGCTAGTTAATTTCGAACAAAACATGAATCACGCTCCTGTGAATCTGTGAATTCATAGTTTTGCACAACTGGCACTGAAAGAAACCCACATGTGGATGAAGCGGCGCGGAAGCTTGCGCAACAACCCCCGGCATGGCAGCACAGAGCAATGCGCCGGTTTTTCCCTGTTTTTCGGTCTGTTTCTTCTCGTGCTTTAACACAGGTTTATCCACATGGCTCTGATCCTCGCCTCCAGTTCCGCGATCCGGCGGCAGATGCTTGTCAATGCGGGACTATCGCCAGAGACCGAGCCTGCCCGAGTTGATGAGGCCGCGATCCGTGATGCCCTGCTGGCGGAGGAAGCGCCGCCGCGCGACATCGCTGATGCCTTGGCCGAAGCGAAGGCCCGGAAGGTCTCTGCGCGTAATCCGGGGCAGCTTGTGTTGGGCTGCGATCAGGTGCTTGCCTATAAAGGGAGGGTATTTGAAAAACCCGTCACATTGGAAAATGCACGCGCAGATTTGCAAAGCCTGCGCGGGGCAACGCATCAGCTTCTTTCTGCCGCCGTTCTTTATCTTGATGCCCAGCCACTCTGGCGTCATGTCGGGGTCGCGCGCTTGACGATGCGCAGCTTTTCCGACAGCTATCTGGAGGACTATCTCTCCCGCAACTGGCCTGGAATTGGCGAGTCCGTGGGTGGCTACAAGCTTGAGGAAGAAGGCGTGCGGCTGTTTGCGCAGATCCAAGGGGATTATTTCACCATCCTCGGCCTGCCGCTGCTGGAGCTTTTGAACTATCTCGCTTTACGCGGAGAAATCGACGGATGAAAATACCCCTCGCCGGTGTTATTGGCTGCCCAGTTGGTCATAGCCGCTCGCCGATCCTGCATGGCACATGGTTGAAATATTACGGGCTGCGCGGCCATTACGTTCCGCTTCATGTGGAGGCAGAGGATCTGGAGCGCGTGTTGCGTGCGATGCCTGCAATGGGGTTCGTTGGTGCGAATGTGACGATCCCACATAAGGAAGCTGCGCTCGCCCTCGCTGATGAAGCGAGTGAGACAGCGCGTCAAATCGGTGCAGCAAATACGTTGACCTTCCGCGCTGGCCGTATTCTTGCCGATAATACAGATGCTTATGGTTTTATGCAGAACCTGCTCGATGGTGCGCCAGATTGGCAACCCGATGCTGGCCCTGCGCTCGTGCTAGGTGCCGGCGGGGCCGCGCGTGCGGTCTTGGTCGCACTTACGCAAGCTGGCGCACCGGAAATCTTTTTGGCCAACCGCACAAGGGCGCGTGCCGATGATCTGGCGCGCATGCTTGGCGGCCCGATCCGCGTGCTTGATTGGGAAAGTTACGCCGATGCGCTTTCCAATGTCGGACTGGTGGTCAACACCACATCTCTTGGAATGGAAGGCCAGCCAACACTTGATTTTCCCGCACATGCGCTGCGAGCTGAAACTGTTGTGACCGATATCGTCTATACACCGCTTGAAACACAGCTCTTGCGGGATGCGAAAGTACAGGGATGTCGAGTGGTTGATGGCCTTGGGATGCTGTTGCATCAGGCCGTGCCGGGCTTCGAGCGCTGGTTTGGTCAGCGCCCCGAAATCACGGATACTCTGCGCCGTGCGGTGCTGGCGCAATGAGCCCCTATCGTCTGGGCCTGACAGGCTCGATCGGGATGGGCAAGAGCACAACGTCAGGGTTCTTCCGCGAGATGGGTGTACCGGTCTGGGATGCAGACGCTGCTGTTCACAGGCTCTACGCGCAGGGTGGTGCAGCTGTAGAAGCAGTGCGCCAAATCTGCCCCGAGGCGGTGACCACAACGGGGGTGGACCGTGCAGCGCTAAAGCGATGGATCGCGCAGGACAGCAGTGCACTTGCTCGGCTTGAGGCGGTTGTGCATCCGCTTGTTGCGGCGGATCGGGAAGAGTTTATCAATGCTGCCGATGTACCGCTTGTCGTTCTGGATATCCCGCTTCTGTTCGAGGTGGGGGCAGATGTCGATGGCGTGCTTGTTGTTACCGCCCCGCCAGATGTGCAGCGCGCGCGTGTGCTGTCGCGCGAGGGCATGAGCCCTGCGCAATTAGAAACGATCCTTGCCCGCCAGATGCCGGATGCAGAGAAACGCGCTCGCGCAGATTTCGTGATCGAGACGCTGGATATGGACAGTACCCGTCAGGCCGTGCAGGATTTGGTCAGTCGATTGAGGGATTCACATGCGTGAACTGGTGCTGGACACTGAAACCACAGGTTTCGAGCCCGCAGAGGGCCACCGGATCGTCGAGATCGGTATGGTGGAGCTTGTCAACCTGATGCCAACCGGGCGGACATTTCATCAATATATCAACCCCGAACGCGACATGCCGAAAGAAGCTTTCGAAGTGCATGGGCTCGGTGATGAATTCCTTCGAGATAAGCCGGTTTTTGCCGAGATCGTGGATGCGTTTCTGGAATTTCTGGGCGACGCGCGGCTTGTGATCCATAATGCGACCTTTGACATGAAATTCATCAATGCAGAGTTGGAATGGGTGCGTCGCCCAGTTCTGCCTTTCGAGCGCGCCTTCGATACGCTGACGCTCGCGCGCAAGAAATTTCCCGGCTCTCCGGCGTCGCTCGATGCGCTGTGTCGGCGCTTTGCCATCGATAACTCAGCGCGCACCAAACACGGCGCATTGCTCGACAGCGAAATCCTCGCAGAGGTTTATCTGGAGCTTCTGGGCGGCCAGCAGCCCGATTTTGCGCTCTCGACGGTTCCGCTGGGCCAAGGCGCGCGCGCTGGGCAGGATGCGCCCCTTCCGCGCCGCGAGATACCCTTGCCGCCAAAGCTGACCGAGGCGGAACGCGCCGCCCATGCGGCTTTTGTCGCAAGCCTTGGCGAAAATACGATCTGGCGAAAATACCGCGGCGCATGAAAAAACCCCCGGCGCGGAGCCGGAGGTTCTGATAGCTCGTGCGGAGGCTCAGTTCGCAACCGGCGCGTCGGCCTGCTGAGCTTTCAGCGATGCTTGACGCTGCAATTCCTGCTTGTAGAGCGCGAGGAAATCGACCGTATCGAGATTGAGCGGTGGGTAGCCGCCATCGCGTGTGACATCCGAGATGATGCGGCGCGCAAACGGGAAAATCATGCGTGGGCACTCGATGAGCAGGAAGGGATGCATTTGCTCCTGCGGGACGCCCTCAATCAGGAAAAGCCCGACATAATCAAGCTCGATAATGAACAGCGTTTCGTCATCGGCTTTGTTCTTCGACGTGATCTTGAACTTGGTGCCAACCTCGAACTGGTTCTCAGCTTCGCGCTTGTTGGCGTCAAGGCTGACCTGAACCTGAATATCCGGCTGAACATTGCTGCCCTGCAGTTTTTTTTGAGCCGCGACATTCTCGAACGACAAATCGCGCATGTATTGTGCGAGGATACGCATGTTTACTTTCGGGGGCGTGGCCGCATTCGGGGCGGCACCACCCTGAGGCTGTGATTCCGTCATTGTAAGCTCCTTGAGTTAATTTGGGTCATGATGTGCTGGCGAGGGGTTTACCACCCTGCCCGCCTGCGCTCAATCCCGGTTTTCCTTGTCCGGCAGCTGCCGCTGATGCAGATCAGGATGCACTTCATATTCTGCATCCACTATGACCGCGTCACCCCGTATCGCCGCCTTCCGGATATTCTCGAAGAGGCGTGAGAGGATTGCCATACGGATCGGCGGCAGCAAAAGCAGAAACCCGAGCGTATCTGTAAAGAAACCCGGAAGCACGAGCATCACCGCCGCGATCAGGCGCAGCGCGGAATGTGCCATCGGGCTTGCCGGGCTCGCGTCGCGATCAAGGGCCGCGCGCAGGTCATGCGCGCTACGATGCGGCTCGAGGCGCATCAAAACAAGCCCCAGGGCAGCGGTAAGGAAAATCTCGGCAAGTGTTCCGATCACGCCAATTTGTGCACCGAACTGCACGAAAAGCGCGATTTCAAGGATAGGGACGGCCAGAATAGCCAATAAAAGCCACATAGTTTTGCCTTTCGCGCGGCTCAACGGGTCGCATGTGGTGGACTTGCCGCGCATCCCACCTTACATAGGCATCTGACTTGCCATACCAACCCTTGGCCGAGGAAACAATGGAACCTGCCGTGATCCAGCTTCTGATTCTTGCCGGCATTGCCGTTTTTCTTATCCTGCGCCTGCGCGCAGTGCTCGGATCCCGGGACGGATTCGAGCAAAACAGCCTGCCACGGCAGGATAGCGGCCCGGATACGGCCACCAAGCCGCGCTTCGAGGTTATCGAAGGCGGCCCGGATACGGATATTACCGATCATGTGCCCGAAGGCTCGGATATGGCCAAGGCGCTGGCACGGATGAAGACAATTGATCCCGATTTCAGCGTTGATGAATTCCTGCAAGGTGCGCGCGGGGCCTACGAAATGATCCTGATGGCATTTGAATCATCGGATCTCGATTCTATCCTGCCATTCCTGTCGCGCGACGTGTTCAACAGCTTTGATGAGGTCGTGCAGTTGCGTGAGCGCGAAGGGCTGCGGGTTGATGCCACTTTTGTCGGCCTGCGCGAGTTGAGCATTGTCGACGTCGTGTTTGACGAAGAGAGCCGCGAAGGCGAGATCACTGTGAAATTCGTGGGCGAACTGACATCGGTTGTGCGCAAAGCCGATACCGACGAGGTGGTTGAGGGTGATCCAAACGAGATCAAGCGTCAGAAAGATGTGTGGACCTTTGGGCGCGACATGTCCTCGGATAGCCCGAACTGGAAGTTGGTGGCCACGGGCGAATGAGCCGCAAGCGGCGCGATCTGTCGCCCGAGGACCGGGAAATCTGGGGCCGCGTGGTGAAAACCGCGCGGCCTTTGAAATCCAGCCACGCCCCCACTCTTGCCCCCGCCCCAAAACCCGAACCGGAAAGCATGCCCTCCGCGCCGCTTCGGAAAGCCACGATAGCCGGACGGGTCGCGCTGCGCCCAAACCCTGATGGCCCGCCGCCCGGCCATGATCTTGCGCATCCGCTATCTGAGGCCTTGGCGCGGGTGCCGGTGCAGATGGACAAACGCCAGTTTCAGCGCATGAGCCGTGGCAAGCTGGCGCCGGAGGCGCGGATTGATCTCCATGGTATGACGCTGGCGCAAGCGCATGGAGCGCTCAACGGGTTCATACTTCGCGCCCATGCCAATGGCTTGCGGTTGGTGCTGGTGATTACAGGCAAGGGCAAGAACCTCGCAGATGATGGCCCGATCCCGCGCCGGCCGGGGGCGCTGAAGCAGGATGTGCCGCAATGGTTGCGCATGGCGCCGCTTGGCCCGCTGGTGCTGGAGATCCGTGAGGCACATATCCGGCATGGCGGGGCTGGGGCGTATTATGTTTATTTGCGGCGTGGGCGGTGAATCGGGCCAAAGCGCGCGGGAACGTCGCCCACCCACCCACCCGCTCGTTCCCGCGCGCTTTGGCACGACTGTGGTGTTCTATTGAGTATTTGGGCAAGATGAAGCTTGCAGGCTTGGCTTTGGGTGCCATTTGTTGCATTGGGCGCGGATGAAATTTCAGTTTGACATATCGGCCCGCGACGGGTGTGCCCGCTCTGGCAGGATCTCGACCCCGCGCGGAGAGATCTGCACGCCCGCCTTCATGCCTGTTGGCACAGCGGCGACCGTCAAGGCTATGCTGCCCGAGTCTGTACGCGCGACCGGGGCGGATATCCTTCTGGGCAATACCTATCATCTGATGCTGCGCCCGACTGCCGAGCGGATCGCCGCGCTTGGGGGTCTGCACAAGTTCATGAACTGGGATCGGCCCATTCTGACGGATTCGGGCGGGTTTCAGGTGATGTCACTGGCCTCTCTGCGCAAGCTGACCGAAGAGGGCGTGCAGTTTTCGAGCCATATCGACGGGTCAAAGCATGTGCTGACACCCGAGCGGTCTATGGAGATCCAGAAGCTTCTGGGCTCTGATATCGTGATGTGTTTTGACGAATGTCCGGCCTTGCCAGCGGATCGCACGACGATTGCGGCATCGATGGAGCTTTCGATGCGTTGGGCGCAACGCTCGCGTGATGCATTTGGCGACCGGCCGGGCCACGCGCTTTTTGGCATCCAGCAAGGCGGGTTGGAACCTGATCTGCGCGCCGCCTCTGCCGAGAAGCTGCGTGCAGTCGGTTTTGACGGCTATGCCATCGGCGGGCTTGCTGTGGGTGAGGGACAGGCGGCGATGTTTGGGGTTCTTGACTATGCGCCCGGACAACTCCCCGAGGACAAGCCACGCTATTTGATGGGTGTGGGCAAGCCCGATGATATAGTGGGCGCTGTGGCGCGCGGTGTCGATATGTTCGACTGCGTTTTGCCCTCGCGTTCGGGCCGCACCGGGCAGGGCTGGACGGCGCGCGGCGCGGTCAACCTGCGCAATGCGCGCCACCGTGATGACCCGCGCCCGCTGGAAGAGGGCTGCGATTGCCCCGCCTGCCGCAGCTATAGCAGGGCCTATCTGCATCATGTGATCAAGAGTGACGAGATCATCGGGTCTATGTTGCTGACATGGCATAATCTGGCTTATTACCAAAGCCTGATGGCCGGGTTGCGCGCCGCGATTGCAGGGGGGCGGCTTGGCGCACATATCGCAGCCTTTCACGCGACGCGCGCCTTGGGCGATATCGAACCGCTATAAAGCAGGGAGACAGAAATGGCTCAGGACATGCTATCAACCGTGGTGAAACCAATCCATCGCGAAGGCTACAAGTTTATCGGAATTTTCGCGGCAGTGAGCGTGCTTCTGTTCCTGCT
>SLDY01000054.1 GCA_007125005.1 Natronohydrobacter sp. | reverse complement strand
GTCGAATACTCGACCGCGACCGTGACATCGCCTGCGGGCAATTGGTCTTCGGTGATCTGGGTAACAGCGGCATGGGTCTTGCCGTCATCATCCTTGGTTACAAGAAGTGCGTTGAAGCTCATGATCTTTCCTTTCAGTTCCAAAATGCCGCATGCACCATGGCCGCGCGCGGCCCGTCGGGCGTGTGGACCACAAGCTCCGTGCCCGCGTCCCAATGGGTCATGCGTATCATGCCAATCGCAACATTGGTGTTGAAATCCGGCGACCAGGCTGCCGAACTGACGCGCCCGACCTTTTCGCCCTTTGTCGTGGTCACAGGCCAGTAATGATCGCAAATGCCCACCTTAGGCCCGTCAATCGAGATGGGCCTGATCTGCTGCACCGGCCCTTCCTTGGCCACGCGCAACAACGCATCACGCCCGATGCATCCAATCGCGCTTTGTGTGTTGCAAAAGCGCCCCAGCCAACATTCATGCGGCGTGTTGTCATCGGTCATGTCATTGCCGTAGCTGAGTAAGCCGCTCTCGATGCGCTCAATCAGGTTCGGGCAGCCTGCATGCACATCCAGATCGCGTCCAGCCTCCATCAGCGCGTTCCAGAGCGGCATGCCCATATCGGTCCCGTTGACATAGATCTCGAACCCGCCCTGTTTGGAATAGCCCGAGCGCGCGATCACCATATCCCGGCCCTGAAAGTCGAAATGCCCGAAGCGGAAGAAGCGGAGGCGGGTGACGGCCTCGCCAAAGACGCGGGTCATCAGCTCTTCAGCCTTTGGTCCCTGCACGGCAAGCGGCGAGATGTCAGGTTCATCGACCAGCACATCCAGCCGGTAGCCATAGGCCAGACCCTTGACCCAATAGAGCAGATCACTGTCGGCAATCGAAATCCACCAGCGATCCTCGGCCAGTTTCACCGCCACCGGATCATTGAGCATGCCGCCGGTTTCATCGACGATGGGCACATAATAGCATTGGCCCGCCAGCATGCCGCGCAAATCGCGCGGGGTCAGCATCTGCACCAGCTTGCCCGCGTCGGGGCCACGGATCTCCACCTGCCGTTCGCAGGCCACATCCCAGACCTGCACGGCAGCTTTCAGGTGGTGATAGTCTTCCTCGACCGACCGGAATACGGTCGGCAGCAGCATATGGTTATAGACGGTGTAGGCTTTGACGCCCGCCGCCTCAACGCCCTCGGAAAAGGGGGTGCGCCGCAAGCGGCGCGAGGGGGACAGCAATGGCAGGTTCACCGACCGGGGCCTTTCCAGTCGATCTGGCAGATTTCCGCAGAGCGCCCGTCGAAATCCCACACCCGGCCAAAAGCGCGCACGCGGCCCTTGGTGGCCGTGGCCACCGTGATGTCCGGCCCCATCCAGTATTCGGTATTGGTGGCCACGATGTCGCGGTCAGGATCGGCCCCACGCACTGGCACGACCTCGCCCTGAATCTTCTTGCCCACCATCAGGCGACGGGTCTTGCCCTCGGTCTCATAGCTGACCGGGGCGCGTTCGGCGCCCAGAAACTCGCTGACCAGCATCCCGAATAGCCCCGTCGTGCCGCGCGCAGCGCCTGTGAAGATATTGACCAGCGCGTCATAGGCCGCGTCCGAGGCGCGATCGTCGATGAAGGCCGCCGCTTTCCAATTGCCACGCGCCATCAATCCGGGGATTTCCAGCAGCAGCCCGACATTCAGCCCTGACAGATCCGTGTCGCCATAATGGCCCACATCAATCCGCACCCCCGACCATGCCTGGCAATAGCCCTCGGTCGGCGCGTGCTTGCCAAGGCTGACCACGCAGGGGCAGAACACCGTGCAGTTGCAGTTCAGGATCAATTCGCCCTTGATCGCCCAGGGCACAGTGCCCACAGCCGGTTTGTCCAGTATCTCGCTCATATCCATCCTCCCAGATTGAAAATCACCAGCGCTGCGCCGAGGCCCAGCAGCCCATAGCCCAGCGGGCGCGTCATCGCGGCGCCAATCGTGGGCAGCTTCTCCAGCATCATCAGCAGCATCGCGCCGCCCATCCACAACAGGTTCATGGTGCCGCCAACAAAGGCCAGAGCCATCAACGCCCAGCAGCACCCCAGACAAGCCGCGCCCAGCAGCAAGCCCATGCGCCACGGCCCCTCATCCCAGTGCTGCATGAAAAACGTCAGCGGGCGACGGCATTTCGACAGGCAGGCCTCCTTGAGGGTCGAGAACTGATACGCCCCCGCCCCCATCAGCAAAGCTGCCGACAGCCAGATGCTGATGCTCTCGCCCAGCGGGTTCAGCAGCCCCGCGCCCGACAGCAGCAGTTGCGCCGCCGTGGCCAGCATGGCAAAGCCCAGCCAGACCAGCAGATAGCCCCCCGCAAGCCGCGTGAACCCCTGCGCGCGGCCCGTCTGGACCAGATCTTCCCATGTGGCAAAAGCGGGCAGGGCGGTGGGGGCCATCATCGCCGCCGACATCAGCGCCCACATCAGAAAGATATTGGGCGCCCCCGCCAGTCCCGGCTCGACGCGGCACAGCGCCTCCCAGAACTCGGCCCCGTAGATATTCGCCGCCGCCACCAGATCAGGCGGCAGCTGCATCGCATAGAGCAGCGCCCAGGCCAGCAGGATCGCCCCATAAAGGCCCAGCCAATGCGGGGCCGTCATTCTACGAATGCGCGAGGCGAGTTGCATGACGGTGACCTTTGGGCTTGGCGGGAACCGGGGAATCGTATATGTAAGACATATCAATGGAATTGCGATCTGGCAATTCTTAATTGTAAGACATATCGCAGGATGACACAGTGAAGACCGAACTCGACAGCGCAGGCGACTATTCCCAGCAGATCGCGCGCACCATCCGCGAGGCGATTATCTCGGGCGATTTGCCCGTCGATGGTCGCTTGCCGTCTGAGGGCGATCTGGCCGCGCGGTTCAACGTCTCGCGCCCCACTGTCCGCGAGGCGCTGAAAAGACTGGCCGCGCAGAACCTGATCCGCACCCAGCGCGGTGCAACCGGCGGGGCCTTTGTGAACCGGCTGAGCTTCACAGATGCACAAGAGCATATGGTCACGACCGCGACACTGCTCCTGTCGATGAACGCGGTCGATTTCGAGACCGCCGCCGAGGCGCGCTTTGCACTGGAGCGCGCCTGCTTGCCCCTGGCCTGTCAGCGGCGCACGCCATCACATCTGGCGACCATGCGCGCCGAGATCGCGCGGCAGGGCACTGACGGGCTGACGGATGAGGATTTTTGCGCATCCGACGTGGCCTTCCACCGCGCACTGGTCGAGGCCGCAGGCAATCCGGTGCTGTCCTGGCATATGGCCGGCGCGGTCGAGGCGATGCAGCCCTTGATGAACATGATCACCTTCACCGCGCGGTCGCGTGCGCAGATCATCACGCTGCACACAGAACTGAGCGAGGCGATAGCCGCTGGCGCATTAACCCAAGCACAGACCACACTGGACGCGCTGGCCGCCTACACGCTGGAACTGGGCGGCGAAATTCGCGCCAGACGGCAGGCAAAGAGAGCGCGTTGAGATGACAATTTACGCGAGAAAGTCAGACCGTGAAAGCCACGAGGTCGCAGCGGCATCGTAAACGATAAACGATAATCAACCACCGGAGAGAACTCCTGTATCCAAGAAACTACCCTTGATGGACTTACCCATTCGACTTGCCAAATACGGCTTCTACCGGGGCTTCAGCAAAGACGTGTCGGTCGCGGCAAAATTGCTCGTGGGGGGCTGATCCTCTGGGCTGTTGCCTTTCCGGAGCATGCCGCCGCGACCCTTGGCGCGTTCAACTCGATCATTCTGGCCACTTTCAACTACTGGTATGTCTATGTAGCGGCCTTCTTCCTGCTTATGTGCTTTGTGCTAAAGCGTGTTGCTGCTTTTCGGATACAGGATTCCCATAAGGGTTGATCTGTGATTCCTTGTCTGCAGGGCAGATATGGGGGTCTGAGATGGGCAAGCCACTTCCTGTAGAGCTTCGCGAGCGTGTTGTCGCATTCGTCGAAGAAGGTCATTCGCACCGATCTGC
>SLDY01000121.1 GCA_007125005.1 Natronohydrobacter sp. | reverse complement strand
GCGGTATCCAGTGCATGAGCCACATGAAGAAGGTGACAGCCAGCCCCCCTGCCCCGAGCGAGGCGAGAAAATAGAGCGGCGAATAAGTGTCCGAAGGACGTAGCGCGGCGTGTGACATGATCTTGTCTCCCATTCATATTGTTAAATGCGAATATATTAATGTGATTGATGTTGCAGCATGACAAAGTGTCGCAGCCCTTACCGCATTGCCTACATCTGGTGCATCGCTTGCCTTAGCAGCCCACATACTGAGATGCTGCTTGACTCACGACGCGCAGGATCCGAAATTGCACGGGTCATAAACACAGGCACCGGCTCATCGTGCAGTTCACTCGCCTCCGCCTCAATGGTTTCAAGAGTTTCACCGACCCCACGGATCTCGTTATCCACAGGGGTCTTACCGGCGTGGTCGGACCCAATGGCTGCGGCAAATCTAACCTGCTGGAAGCACTCCGTTGGGTGATGGGCGAGAATCGCCCAACTGCGATGCGAAGTGCAGGTATGGAAGACGTGATTTTCGCCGGTACAGATACGCGCGGCGGTCGGCATTTCGCAGAGGTCAGCCTGCATCTTGATAACCGCCAACGCCTTGCGCCCGCTGGCTTCAATGATGCTGACCAGATTGAAATAACCCGCCGCATCACCCGCGATGCTGGCAGCGCCTACAAAATCAACGGCAAGGAAGCGCGGGCGCGGGATGTGCAAATGCTGTTTGCAGATGCCTCGACGGGCGCGCACAGCCCCGCGCTCGTTCGGCAAGGTCAAATCTCTGAACTGATCAATGCAAAACCGAAAGCACGCCGCCGTATTCTGGAAGAAGCGGCTGGCATTTCAGGCCTCTATCAACGCCGCCATGAGGCAGAATTACGTCTCCGGGCAACGGAAACAAATCTTGAGCGTGTCAGCGATGTGATTGATCAACTGGCTGGCCAGCTTGCACAACTTTCACGTCAGGCAAGACAAGCTGAACGATATCGTCAGATTGGAGCCAGACTACGCGAGGTCGAGGGATTACTGCTCTACCGTCGTTGGCGCGAAGCCGACCAGTCGCGGTCAGAGGCAGAGGGTGCATTACAACAAGCTCTGCGTCAGAGTGCAGAAGCGGAAACGGCGGCAATCGCTGCAGCACGCGCCAGAGCAGAGGCCGAAGATGGTTTGCCCGCAATCCGGGAAGAAGAGGCAATTGCTGGAGCTGTCTTGCAGCGACTGGAAGTCCGTCGCGACTCGCTAGCCGCTGACGAGGCCCGCACCGAAGAAACCTTGCGAACACTCGAGGCGCGGATTGCGCAGCTCGCCGGTGATATCGAGCGCGAGATCGGGCTGAACAAAGACGCGCAGGAAATGATCACACAGCTCGAATGGGAGCAACGACAACTCGCAACTGCGACCGAGGGACAGGAAGACAAGCTCGCGCAAGCCGCTGCAAGCGCAGCGCAAGCAGCTGAGACGCTGCAAGATCAGGAAGCACGCCTTGCAGAAGCCACTGAGAACGTCGCGCGGCTGGCTGCAAGACACCAATCAGCAGATCGGCATATAGGGGATCTGCGCGCAAGGCTTTCGCGGCTTGAAACGGCGCGGTCTCATGCAAGCCTCGCCCGCATCGAGGCACAGGAGAGCCTCGTCAACGCGGAAAATGAGTTGAGCACTGCCGCGGAAGATGTCGCGACTATGCAGGCGTTGGTTGAAGAAGCCGAGACGATGCTCGCCGAGACTGAAACCGTCCGGTCGGAAGCTCAGGTTACAGAGGCAACAGCGCGTGCAGACCTTGCAACGGCGGAGGGTGAGACCGGCACTTTGCGCGCCGAAGCAGCAGCGCTCGCACGCTTGATAGAGCGGGAAAACACTGATGCCACGCGCGTTCTGGACCTTGTCCGCGTTGCACCGGGTTATGAACAGGCATTAGGCGCGGCGCTGAGCGATGATCTCAGCGTACCGCTTGCCGAAGCAGATGGATCAGGGTGGATTGCGCTATCGGACTATGACTCAGCGCCTCTCTTGCCAGATGCGGCCACCCCACTTGCGCCGAGTGTTGACGCACCGAAAGCATTGCACCGGCGTCTCTCGCAGATCGGAATCGTCTCTTTTGAAGATGGTGTGAGACTACAACCAGCCCTGAACCCTGGCCAGCGTCTTGTTACGCGTGCCGGAGATCTCTGGCGCTGGGATGGCTTATTCATGGCAGCCAGTGATGCGCCGAATACTGCCGCACTACGCCTGCAACAGGTTAACCGGCTCGATCACCTGCGCTCAGAGCTTGCTTCTGCAGAAGCAAATTTAGAGGTGGCACGCCAAAAATACAGCGCGGACAAGGCACGTCTTGACGATCTCGCGCAGGCTGAGACACGCGCGCGGGAGGCACGACGTTCTGCGGAACAGCAGCTTACTGAAGCGACTCGTACCTATTCGCGCACCGAAAACAACCGTGCCAGCGCGGAAAACAAGCTTGAAGCCGCACAAGCGCAGCTTGAGCGCCTTGAGGAGGAATTTTCGGAAACAAGCGAAGCGCTGGAAGAGGTGGAAGCACAACGCGGCGAGTTGCCGGAGCTCGAGGATGCCCGACAAGAGGCAGATGCCCTGCGCCTTTCGGTTGAGGCCGCCCGTATCGCCATGATGTCACGCCGCGCCCAGGCTGATGAGTTACGAAGCACAGCCAATGCACGCAAGGCGCGCGCACAGGAAATCATCAAGTCGCTCAGTGGCTGGCGTTTGCGACTCGAAAGTGCGGATGGCAGGATTGCAAACCTTGAGACCCGCAAAAATCAGGCCGAGGAAGAGCGCGAAAAGGCGCAGGCCATACCAGAGCAGATGGCTGCGCAGCGAGACGCACTCGCCGAAGAAATCAAGAGGGCAGAGGCGCGGGCAATCGCTGCGCGCGAGGCATTGTTCAGCGCCGAATCCGTGCAGCGCACGGCTGCTGAGGCAGAACGTCAGGCAGAACGCGGCGCATCAGACGCACGCGAGAGCCGCGCGCGCGCTGAGGCACGGGCCGAGGCGACCCGCGAAACAGTAGCCAATGCGGCATGGCGTATAAATGAGGAGATGCAATGCAGCCCGCATGAGTTGTTGTCACAACTCGCAGCAGATCCGGAAAGCATGCCCCCCGTGCAGGCTCTGGAGGATGAGCTTGGCCGCTTGCGGCGCGCGCGTGACGCGTTGGGAGCGGTCAATCTGCGTGCAGAGGAAGACGCACGCGAAGTGCAGGGTGAGCATGATGCCCTGGTGCAGGAGAAAGCCGATCTCGAAGCCGCGATTGCAAAGCTACGCTCGGGGATCCATGCGCTGAACCGCGAGGGACGCGAAAGGTTACTTATAGCTTTCGAGAAAGTGAATGTGAATTTCGCGACGCTTTTCACGCATCTGTTCTCTGGCGGAGAAGCACGTTTGGTGCTGGTGGAGAGTGACGATCCGCTTGATGCCGGGCTTGAAATTATGTGCCAACCGCCCGGAAAGAAACTATCAACCTTGTCGCTTCTTTCCGGTGGCGAGCAAACCCTGACAGCCCTTGCTCTGATCTTCGGTGTATTTCTGGCCAACCCCGCGCCGATCTGTGTTCTCGATGAGGTAGATGCGCCACTTGATGACGCCAATGTCGCGCGCTTTTGTGACCTTCTCGATGAGATGACCCGCCGCACCGAAACGCGCTACATGATCATCACGCATAATGCGATAACAATGTCTCGCATGGACAGGCTCTTTGGTGTGACCATGGTCGAGCGCGGTGTCAGCCAGCTTGTGAGCGTTGACCTCAAAGAGGCCGAAACTCTGGTAGCTTAAGCGCGCTCGACGTGTGGTCCGCAATTAAACATGTTAAGCACATCAAGCCCTGACCGAGTCGACCGATGCCCCCTGCCCGCGCACCATTAATGACCCCTGTGCTGATCGGTGGCTGCATCATTATCATGATCAGCTTTGCCATTCGCGCCAGTTTCGGGGTATTCCAGATCCCCATTGCAGAAGAGTTCGGCTGGCTGCGCGCCGAATTCTCTCTGGCCATTGCCATACAAAATCTGGCGTGGGGTATTGGCCAGCCTATCTTCGGCGCGATTGCAGAGCGCTTTGGCGATCGCAAGGCAATCATACTGGGGGCACTGGTTTATGCGGCGGGGTTAGTGCTGTCGTCTTTCGCAGTCTCACCCGGCGCGCACCATTTATTGGAAATCCTTGTGGGCTTCGGCATTGCCGGCACTGGTTTTGGCGTGATCCTTGCGGTGGTCGGACGGGCGGCTTCGGACGAAAACCGCAGCCTCGCCCTTGGGATTGCAACTGCCGCCGGCAGTGCTGGGCAAGTCTTTGGCGCACCAGTGGCCGAGCTTTTGCTTGGCTTCTATTCGTGGCAGATTGTGTTCATGCTCTTTGCAGGGGCGATCCTGCTAACCCTGCTGGCCTTGCCGATGATGCGCACGCCCGAACCGGCTAGCCGCGCAATGCTTGAGCAGAGCATGGGGCAGGCGCTGATACAGGCGTTTCGCGATCCCTCATTCACTCTTATTTTCCTCGGTTTCTTCTCTTGCGGGTATCAGCTTGCCTTCGTGACCGCCCATTTTCCGGCCATGGTGACCGAAATGTGTGGTCCCATCGCACCCGATGGCATGCTCGCGGCTTTCGGAATCACCACAACTTCAGCACTCGGGGCAATCGCAATCTCACTCATCGGGCTAGCCAATATCGGCGGAACACTTGCTGCGGCCTGGCTGAGCAAACGCTACTCCAAGAAATACCTACTCGCATCTATCTACATGGCCCGCACTGTGATTGCCGCGGCCTTCATCCTCGCACCGATCACACCGGCATCGGTGCTTCTATTCTCGCTGCTGATGGGGGCACTTTGGCTTGCGACAGTGCCGCTAACCTCGGGGCTTATCGCGCATATATATGGATTGCGCTACATGGGAACGCTTTACGGCATCGTGTTCTTCAGCCACCAGCTTGGAAGCTTTCTGGGGGTCTGGCTCGGGGGCGCACTTTACGATCTGCATGGCGATTACACGCTTGTTTGGTGGGTAGGCGTAGGTGTTGGCCTGTTCTCTGCCATCGTGCATCTGCCCATACGCGAACAAGCGCTGAACCTGCGCCCAGCCTGACTCTGGGGCCGAGCGCAGGGGGTGTGGCTCACTCCGCAGCGAGAGGCTCGCGATCCACGAGCGCCACGATATCCATCATGATCTGATTCAGCTGGAAATCCTTGGGTGTATAGACTTGCGCCACACCCATTGCGCGTAATCTGCGAGCGTCTTCATCGGGGATAATTCCGCCAACGATAACAGGTACATGGGCCAATCCTTCTGCCCGCAGGAGTTCCATCAACTCTTCCATCAATGGCATATGACTACCCGAAAGGATCGAGAGGCCGACAACATGCGCTTCTTCCTCGCGCACAGCAGAGACGATCTCTGCTGGTGTGAGGCGAATCCCTTCATACGAAATGTCCATCCCGCAGTCACGCGCACGCGCTGCAATCTGCTCAGCGCCGTTGGAATGCCCATCCAGACCGGGCTTTCCAACCACGAATTTCAGTCGCCGCCCCAGCTTTGAGCTAAGCGCATCCACGGCCTCGCGCACTGGCTCCAGCCCCTCTGTGCGGTTAGATGGCGCGGGGCTGACACCTGTGGGCGCGCGATACTGACCAAAGGCAGCACGGACGGTTTCGCCCCATTCACCTGTTGTCGCGCCAGCTTTTGCCGCAGCAATCGAAGCTGGCATGACATTGACCCCAGACTGCGCAGCGGCGCGCAACTCTGCGAGCGCGGCCTTGACTGCAGCATCATCACGGCTTTTGCGCCATGCTTCCAGCCGCGCTACCTGATCAGCTTCGGCTTTGGGATCGCATACCATGATCGCGCCCTCGCCGGTTGTCAGAGGCGAGGGTTCAGTTGTCGTGAATTTGTTGACCCCAACCACAACTGTATCGCCTGTCTCGATCCCTGCTATGCGCGCGGCATTCGACTCGACCAACCGCGACTTCATGTATTCGATGGCCTTGACAGCCCCGCCCATCTCGTCAATCCGCGCCAGTTCTTCACGGGCACCCTCGATCAGTGTCGCTACTTTGCGATCCACGGCGGGGTTCTCATCAAAGAGATCATCAAACTCCAAGAGGTCGGTTTCATACGCAAGGATCTGCTGCATCCGCAGCGACCATTGCTGATCCCATGGGCGCGGCAAGCCCAGTGCTTCATTCCATGCAGGCAACTGGAGTGCGCGGCAGCGAGCTTTCTTCGAGAGCGTCACCGCCAATGCTTCAATAAGAATACGATAGACATTGTTCTCTGGCTGCTGCTCGGTCAGGCCAAGACTGTTCACCTGCACGCCATAGCGGAACCGTCTGTGTTTTGCATCCTCGATGCCATAGCGCTCACGACAGATCTCATCCCAGAGATCGACAAAGGCACGCATCTTGCACATTTCGGTCACAAACCGGATGCCCGCATTCACAAAGAAGGAAATGCGCCCAACCATCTGCGGGAAATGCTCGGCCGGAACCTTGGCCTTCAAATCATCAAGCACCGCGCAGGCCGTGGCCAACGCGAAGGCCAGTTCCTGCTCAGGCGTGGCACCGGCCTCTTGCAGATGATAGGAACAAACATTCATCGGGTTCCATTTCGGCAGATGCGCGCGGGTATAGGCCGCGACATCGGTGATCATCCGCAAGCTTGGCTCGGGCGGGCAGATATAGGTGCCGCGAGAGAGATATTCCTTGATCAGATCATTCTGCACTGTGCCATTGAGCTGCGCGATATCTGCGCCCTGCTCTTCGGCAACGGCGATATAGAGCGCAAGCAGCCACGGAGCGGTCGCGTTGATCGTCATCGAGGTGTTCATCTGCTCAAGCGGGATCTGATCAAACAGCATCCGCATATCGCCCAGATGGCAGATCGGAACGCCAACTTTGCCGACCTCCCCGCGCGAAAGCTCATGATCGCTGTCGTAGCCGGTCTGGGTGGGCAGGTCGAAAGCTACTGACAGGCCCGTCTGCCCCTTTGACAGATTGGTGCGATAGAGCGCATTCGAGGCTTTCGCCGTCGAATGACCAGCATAGGTGCGAAACAGCCAGGGTTTGTCTTTCATTGGCGTAGCATCGGACATCGACGGCTCCTGCTATATGGCGCACACTCAAATTGCGCGCAATATTCTTACCCAACCGGATGCTTTAAGCGCAATATAATGTCAAGGCAAAAATGCCGCGTTGCGGCAATACTGCCCACGCTGGCGCATCGGATCGCGATTTTGGCCAAAATTCCATGTAACTCACAAGACCACTACGCGCAAAACAGCCGGAGTTATTTTACGCGTCGTGCCTTAATCAATGCGGCAGCACGATCCTTCAGATGCTTCAGGTAAACGCCGTCAAATTGCGATAAAAGGTAATCATCATCGTTTGCAGGCCGCAGATGATGTTCAATCGCCGGATCATACATTGCAAAAATCCATGCGAGCACATCTTGATCTCGAAATTTTCTGTATTCATTCCGGCTCCAGCGATTACGCAGGGGCACACCCACAGAGTCGAAATAAGAGAAAATCTCTTCAAGATTGAAAAAGCTCTTCATGGCAAAAGCAACGTCGGCGCCGTATCGGTTGCGGATATTGAGACTGCCCCCCACACTATCAATATAGTGTAGCGACTGGCAGCGCGGCGCGATCTGACCATGCGCCATCTTGCTGTCACTTCGGCGACGAAGCACTGCTATCTCTTGATCGATCCGACCTAGAAGCTGCCTGCCATGCAAAGCCGATCCTTCTGAAAATGCCAAATGCCGAGCTTGCGAATATTGTCGCATCTGATCTGGCAGGCTGAGCGCTTCTGGATAAATAATCCGCACGCCAAGATCGCGCAGAAGCGAGACAAGATACCGTTCGCCAGCATGTGATCCCATCTTGTGATCAAGGCCAGCGCGGGTCACAAAAGCGACGCCCTCGGGCTTTTGGTGCTGGAAATTCGGAGCGATGCGAGCCTCAAGAAGTTCAAGGTATTCAGAGGGTGTCTGCGGGCCATCAAGGTGTTCGCCTTGTGCCGCGACATATACTTCACGAAACTTTGTCGGTTTATCCACATAGACAATCTGATCCAGTGGTATCCGCAGCCATTCCATGACCGAACGAAACATTGCGGATGGCACCGCAGAACGATCATTTCGCATTCTAGTGAAAACAATCGGCAGATCACCGCATTTCGCGAGGGCTTGGGGCAATCTGGGAACAGTTTCTGCAATCAGATGACCAAAGTGGTTGTGATAGCAAGACGCAAAAATCACAGGCTCATCCACGGCCTCTGCCACAGGCTCCGCGTACTTGGGCGCCTTGCAAATGGCGCGTCCCCGACGATATAATCTGGCATATGTCTGAGATGCGTAATCCGGCCATAGCGCGCCGGGTTGGTTCTTGTTAAAGGCAGGACCGATAATGACATCCTCAAAACGCAGAACTGGCGGCAAGCCTTCCTGAGTTGCGTTTCCCGCCGCCGAATCCGGCCTTTCGTCCATCTGCTTCAGCCTGAACCTCTTGATGCGCAAGTGAGATTATTCTCCGTCGCGTTTGGAAATTATTGTGATCCATCTTGAGTTTGATATGAATTCAGAAGGCTTGCAAGGCCCGATCTGGAAGAAATCAGAACTCGAACGCTTGCGCAGATAGCCCTTGCCTGCTCACAAATCACCTGCAATCAATACGCGCCCACGCCCGCGATCTTACACGAAACGCAGTGAGCATACACCTTTTCACCTATCACGCGGCATGATACATCCCGCAGCGTTTCGGGCTAGGTTGCCCGACATGTATTCCCAGGAGAGCACACATGGCTATCGAGCGGACATTGTCCATCATCAAACCCGACGCGACGAATCGCAACCTGACAGGCAAGATCAATGCCAAATTCGAGGAAGCGGGACTGCGAATCATCGCGCAGAAGCGCATCCACCTGACCAAAGCGCAGGCAGGCAAGTTCTACGAGGTCCATGCCGAGCGCCCCTTCTATGACGAACTCTGCGAATTCATGGCATCAGCCCCTGTTGTTGTGCAGGTTCTGGAAGGTGAAGGCGCCATCGCAAAAAACCGCGAAGTCATGGGGGCGACCAACCCTGCTGACGCGGCACAAGGCACGATCCGCGCAGAATTCGCGCAATCAGTCGGCGAAAACTCTGTGCATGGTTCCGATGCGCCCGAGACAGCCGCAGCCGAGATCGCCTATTTCTTCTCGGGGCTGGAGTTGGTCGGTTAAGCGCTTTCAAACCGATAAGGCGCGCATGATACGAGACGAGACTGGCCCCGGATTGCATCTGGGGCCTTTTCATGGGCGCTCCTTGTGCAAACAGGATTTACCAAACTCAGCTTTCCTGCAAGATAAGCGATATGTTGCAGACCGTCGAACTGCCCGTATGGGCGCTTATTCTCATCCTTGGATTCGCGGCGGTCACCTTCGCCTCGCATTTTCTGTTTCCATCGGTGCGTTGGTTTTTCCGGCGACGCATGGAACGCGCGATTGCGCGGCTGAATACACGCCTACAACGACCGGTCGAACCCTTTCGGATCATGCGTCGGCAGGATCAGGTTACCAGACTGGTCTATGACCCCACAGTCATGGAAGCTGTGCGCGACTATGCACGCGATGAAGACGTCCCCCCCACGGTTGCTTTCGAGCGTGCACGCTCTTACGCGCGGGAGATCGTTCCCGGGTTCTCTGCCGCCACCTATTTCGGATTTGCAATAAAGCTCGCGCAGCGCCTTAGTCAGGGGCTCTACAAGGTACGCATCGGCGGAGCGGATGCCCCTGCGCTCAAGGAAATAGATCCGGGTGCTTCGGTTGTGTTCGTGATGAATCACCGCTCAAATATGGATTACGTGCTGATCACATGGCTCGCTTCGAAACATTCGGCGCTGAGCTATGCAGTGGGTGAGTGGGCACGTGTATGGCCGCTCAAGGCGCTCATCCGGGCGATGGGGGCTTATTTCATTCGCCGACGCTATTCGAATCCGCTTTATCGGGCAATTCTCGCGCGCTATGTGCAGATGTCGATCCAGCAGGGCACCACGCAAGCGATTTTTCCCGAAGGCGGTCTGAGCCTCAATGGCACCATCGGCCCTGCGAAGAAGGGCCTATTGCATTATATCGTGCGGGGCTTCAACCTGCACGACCGCAAGGATGTGGTCTTTGTCCCTGTCGCTCTGAATTATGACCGGGTGCTTGAGGATCGCGTCCTGATCGAAGCCGGACTACAGGGCATTCGCCGCTTTCCTGTGCGCATGCGCGTGGTGCTGGGCTTCACGCTGCGCATTCTCTGGCAAAAACTGCGCCGCCGATTCTCTCATTTTGGCTATGCTGCGGTCTGCTATGGGGCACCACTTTCATTGCGTGAGTTCCTGACCCAAAGCCCGGATGCAAGCACCGAAACGCTGGCAGAGGATCTGATGCAGCGTATTCGCGCTGCCGTGCCAGTATTGCCAGTTTCATTTGCCGCAGCGGCCTTGGCGCGGATCGGAGGTTGTGGGACACGCGCAGAGCTCCTGGAGGGAGCCCAACTTTTGCAAACAACAGTGGAAGCCCGGAACGCATGGCGCCACCTACCAGGTGCCGCCCCTGAAGCAGCCCTCGACGAGGGACTCGCGGCGCTCAAGTTGCGCGGTATCATTTCCATCGAGCACGGCACCATAAAGACCGCGCCCGGCGAGGAAGCGGTGCTTGGATTTTATGCAGCGCCGACACTGCAAAGATGCGATGCGCCAGAAGGGATGGCGCAGCCTCATCAACTTACGTTGGATGAACCTGACCCCCAAAACAATTAGACGACATATAATTACAAAAAACCATGATTTCGGGTTGCATTGTTGCGCAACCAATTCTATGCACGCTGCAAGCGCCGCATAATATTACTGCAGCGCAGCGATGCGAAAAGGGAAGACCCCTAGAGGCAAGGAGACAAGAATGGCTCTGGATACGCAATCGGGCTTGGCCCCGTACGAAGCACCAGAAAAGGACCTCTACGAGATTGGTGAAATGCCGCCGCTCGGCTATGTCCCAAAGCAGATGTATGGATGGATCCTGCGTCAGGAACGTCATGGCGAGCCGACCAAGGCGCTGGAAGTTGAGGTCGTTGACACGCCCGAAATCGACAGCCACGAGGTGCTGGTTCTTGTGATGGCCGCAGGTGTTAACTACAACGGTGTCTGGGCCTGTTTGGGCAAACCTCTCTCCGTTTTCAAAGGTCATGGTGCCCCCTATGCCGTGATTGGCTCGGATGCTGCCGGTATCGTTTGGAAAGTCGGATCAAAAGTACGCAACTGGAAGGTTGGCGACGAGGTTGTTATCCATTGCAATCAGGACGATGGCGATGACGAGGAATGCAATGGAGGCGACCCGATGTTCTCGCCCAGCCAGCGCATCTGGGGCTATGAAAGCCCCGATGGGTCATTCGCGCAATTTACCCGCGTTCAGGCTCAGCAACTCATGCCGCGCCCCAAGCATCTGACTTGGGAGGAATCTGCCTGTTACGTGCTGACGCTCGCTACAGCCTACCGTATGCTGTTTGGCCATCATCCGCATGAATTGAAGCCCGGCCAGAACGTTCTGGTCTGGGGTGCTTCAGGCGGGATCGGGTCTTTCGCCGTCCAACTTGCTGTCGCGGCGGGTGCCAATGCGATCGGTGTCATCTCTGAAGAGGACAAGCGTGATTTCGTCATGAGCCTCGGCGCCAAAGGGGTGATCAACCGTAAGGATTTTGATTGCTGGGGTGTCTTGCCAGAAGTCGGCTCCGAAGAATATGCAACATGGTTTGCTGAAGTGCGCCGGTTTGGAAAGGCGATCTGGGAATTCACCGGCAAAGGCAACAATGTCGATATCGTTTTCGAGCACCCCGGACAGGCCACATTTCCGGTATCGTCGTTTGTGTGCAAGCGCGGTGGGATGGTTGTGATCTGCGCGGGCACTTCAGGCTACAATTGCACCTTTGATGTGCGCCATGTCTGGTCGCATCAAAAACGCCTGCAAGGCAGCCATTTCGCCCATCTCAAACAGGCAGCGGCTGCCAATAAGCTGATGATAGAGCGTCGCATTGATCCCTGCATGTCGGAAGTTTTCCCATGGGTAGACATTCCGAAAGCCCACATGATGATGATGCGCAACGAGCACAAGCCCGGCAACATGGCCGTGCTTGTGCAATCTCCCAGGGCTGGTCTGCGCACATTCGAAGATGCGTTAGAGGCTGGCCCGAAGCGCTGAGCCGCCTTCCGGACACATAAAACCCACACAGACGACACCGCGCTTTTTTTGTTGGCGCGGTGTTTCCTTTTTGGCGCCGCATTTAAAGCTTAACACGCATAAGTGATGTTTTTCACTGTCCGCGGAGACACCCTGTCCTGATGGAGCGTGCTTGAGTGACACAACACTGGATCATAGAAGCCTTGACGAACCTCCGCATCTATGCGGCGGAAAATAACCTTACTGCCTTGGCGGAGCATCTGGATGCCGCGATACAACTCGCGCATCTGGAACTGGCCAATCTTGAAAAAGCGCCCCCTGAACCACCCCCGCGCGATGGAAACAGCAAGGACGACGGTTAAGCCGCAGCTCAATGGCATGGCGCAGATTTGCTACTGCCCTTACCGCAACCTTGCGGTATGAACGGCGCATGTCTGAGCTTGCTTTACAGTTCTCCGAAGATCAGGCCGAAGCCTGGGATCGTATCGCCGATGCGCTTGCACGCTCTGGTGTTGATCTGAATCGGTCTGAAATCCGACCCGCCACTGATTGTGAACAGCAGACTCTTGCGATCATGGGCAAGGCTGGCTCGGGAAAGACGATGCTTCTGGCCGCACTTACCCGCTCGCTGTCGGAAGCCGGGCTGGAAATCGTCTCGGGCGAATATGAAACGCGGCGCAAGCGCGAGAAGCGGAGCCTTGCCGTGTTGGCACCCACCAACAAGGCCGCCTCTGTTCTGCGCCTGCGCGGTGTCGCGGCCACGACCTTGCATCGAATCCTTTACACGCCGGTCTATGATCCAGAGTTTGAGCGCATCGCCGAATGGCTCACCGGCAATCTGCCTCGACCGACCGTCGCGGGGCTCACTGATACGGCGCTCGACCGCGCACATGCCTTCTATGAGCAGGTGAAATCCATTCCCGGCGCTTTAGCTGCAGCGGGTTTGCGCGGCTCGGATTTCATCACTGGCTGGAAACGGCGTGACGAGCCCCTCGATATCGGATTCGTCGATGAAAGCTCGATGCTTGATGAGCGCCAACTCGAGGATTTGCAGGAACTGTTCTCGACCCTGATCCTCTTTGGAGACCCGGCGCAACTTGCACCTGTTGGTCAGTCCGGCGCGATGGTGTTTGACAGCCTGCCCGCGCCCGCACAGCTCAGGCTCTCGCGCATCCATCGGCAGGCGCAGGACAATCCGATACTCGATCTGGCCCATGCGCTGGCTGATCCCACACTTGGCTTTGAAGAGTTCGAATCGCGTATAAGCTCGGCCGCCCAAAGTGATTCGCGCGTGCAACTGGCAGAGCGCGTCGATTGCGACCTGATGGCACGTTCGCCTGTGCTGGTGTGGCGCAACGCGACGCGGCTGCGGCTGATCAATGCTTTTCGCCGCGCTCATGACGCGCCCGAAACCGAGCTTTTGCCCGGCGAGCCGCTTCTGTGCGATGGGCTGGAACTGCCGCTCAAACATCGCAAGAAACGGATCGATCTTGAGGCGCGCGGCCTTATCAAAGGGGCGCAGGTGGTCTATCTCGGGCCGGGGCGCAAACCCGGTTTCTCTCGGCTGCACATCTTCGGGGCAGAGGAGCCACAGATCTCTGTGGCCTCGATCATCAAGATCGAAACAGACCCCGAGGAAGAGCCCTTTATCCCTTTCGCCGCCACCATGGGCGCGGCTTTCGTGCATGGGGCAGCTGTGACAATTCACAAGGCGCAGGGCTCCCAGTGGCCCGATGTTCAGGTGTTTGCGCCCGATCTCTATGCCGCCGCAAGGGCCGGACGGTCCGAGGCGGGTATTCCGCTCTGGAAGCGGCTCGCTTATGTCGCCATCACCCGCGCCGAGCACCGCCTGCATTGGGTTATCCGTAATCGCCTCGGGAGACCACGCTCAGCGCTATCAACCGAGGATCTTGCTGGCGTACCCGCGCCGCTCGCGCTTGCCTCGGAAGAATAATTGGCAACAGGTTTTTGACCGGGTTTTCCTCGAGCGCCATTGACTTGTCACTCTCAAAAGCGAGTATGCCAACAGCACTGAAGCCAAGGGAACCGATATGCGCTGTGTCTTTGTCCAGTTCCGCTGCCAGCCCGGCAAGACCTATGAGGTGGCCGATGCCATCTACGACCGCGAGGTGGTCTCGGAGCTTTACTCCACTTCCGGCGAATATGACCTCATTGCAAAGGTGTATATCCCGGAAGATGAGGATGTCGGGCACTATC
>SLDY01000100.1 GCA_007125005.1 Natronohydrobacter sp. | reverse complement strand
CCAATCGGTCGGTGCGCGGGTGGGCGGGTGGGGCGCATCGGCCGATTGGCGCGCAGGGGCGTCAGTAGCCTGTCATCTCCAGATATCCGCGCCCGCTATGGGTGCCCGAGAAGCGCAGCGGGCCTTCCCAATAGCTGACCGAGAGATCCATCCACGAATAGGGGTTGAGCGGTTCGGTGGTGATCGAGAGCCCACCGTCCTCCCAGTCAATGCGCCAATGCGTGGGCACATCGCGGCCATTGATGCGGGTATGCTGCAACGGGGTGAATTGCACCGCACCATCGGGGAGCGGGGTGGCGTCACCTGCGGGGGTGATCCATGTCCCGGCGGCGAAAGTCTCTTTGCCGCGCAACTGGAAGCCCATCATCCTGTGGCCATCCTCGAAGATCAGCGACACCCAGTCCCAGCCCGCCTGATCTTCGGCAAGCGGCTGCGAGGACCATTCGCGATCAAGCCAACCCTGCCCTATGACAGGGACAGGGCCGTCGGGCATTTCAAGCCTGCCGCTGACCCGGAAGAAGGGCTGCGAATAATAGTAGCTCGCCTGCCCTGCAGGGGATTTCACCGAATAGCCTTGGTCGCCTTGCAGCACGAGCGGGCCTTCGGCGACAAAATCGAGCGCGAAGCCGAATTCCGCACCGCGCGCCACGACCTCGAGATGATCGTAGGCGTCCTGCCCTTCGCCCGCGCGGCTGGTCATGTGCCAGTCATCGATCCAGGCGGTGAAGGGTGCGGCCTCGACACCCGCCTGCCCGATCCCGCCGCGCCCGAAACGCTCGGCGCTGAAATGGGCCTCTCGGGTCGTCAGTCCGGCATGACCCATCCAGACCTGCGGGCTGTCCCAACCCTCGGCCTCCACGGGCGCAAGAGCGGAGCGGAAGAGCGTCCATTGCACGCCATATTCCTGTCCGTCCGCACCGATCAGCACAGCGGTCAGATACCACCACTCGATGCGGTATTCCGGGTGCGGCCCGTGATCGTCGGGGAAGCTGAGCGCGCGACCGCGTTCGGGGATAGCGAAGCCTTCAGCCGTCGTACCAAGCCCTGCAAAGCCTTGCGGTGTGGCCGGGGAGGCAAGCACCAGCAGTAGCGGGATGACCAGTTTAACGTTCATGGGCAAAGACCCTCAGCAGTTGCGCAGGCCCTTGCCGCCAGAGCCTCCAGGCAGGGAGCGCAGCGGCGGCGAGCACGGCGAGCATGGCCCAAAGACCCAGCCGCGCCCAATCACCGGGGAAAAGCTGCAGGGGCAAGCGCCAGCCGAAAGCCTGCACATTGATGATCGCGAGCAACACCTGCGCCAGCGCCAGCCCCACCGGCAGGGCAAGGAGCAGCGTGAGCGCGCCAAGGACAAGCGCGCGGGCAAGTTCGAGCGCGGCGAGATCGCGGGCCGTGAGCCCCAGCGCCCAGAGCGGTGCGAGCTGCGCAAGCCGCATGCCCGAGAGCGTGACAAGGGCGGCGAAAAGCGCCACGGCGGCGACGGAGAGTGTCAGCACATTGAGCGCGCGGGTGATGAGGAAAGTGCGCTCGAAAATCGCCATGGAGAGCGCCTTGGCCTGTGCCTGATCGGTGATCTGGCCCTGTGGCAGACCGAAATCGTCCTGAAGTGCTGCGATAAGCGCGGCAGCGTCTGTGGTGCGGATGGCGAATTGGCGGATGGGCGTGTCAGGATAGGCGGCGTTGAAAGGCTCGAGTGCGAGCACGGCCTGCGCCAGCGGGTTGCCGTAATCGGGATAGGCGCCCAGCACCAGCAGTGCGCCGATACCCGGCAGATCGAGCGTATCGCTGCCCGCACGCAGCCCCGCGCGGCGGTAAAGCTGTTCATTGACCAGCACGCCCTCGCCTGCGGCCAGCCGGTCCCAGACATCGGGCACCGGCGCTATCAGCGGCCAGTTATCGCGGAAAGTGGCGTGATCCTTCATTGCATAGACTTGTCCCGGTTGGCCCGCGAGCGTTGCGTCGATGCGTTGCATGGGCAGAATCGCGTCGGTACGCGGGGCGAGGAAGACTTGCAGCTCTGCGGCCTCCACGCTGTTGCGTGGCAGGACATTGACCTCGGCCACCAGCCGCAGATCAAGCCAGTCGATGAAGGTTGCGCGGAAACTCGCGACCATCGTGCCAACGCCGATATTGGCGGCGAGCGCCAGCATCAGCGCCATGAGCGCAAGCGAGAGGCGCGGCAGGTTCTGGCGGCTATCGGCCCAGAACCACTCTGCGACAGGGGTCGTGGCACGGCGCTCGGCCATGCGAAGGATCAACGCCAGCAGGAGCGGCACGGCGAGCGCGGCGGCCAGCAGCACCGCCGCCAGCAGCGCGAAGCCCGCGACCAGACCGCTGCCCCAGAGCGCGAGCCCCAGCGCCAGGGCTGCAAGCGCCACGGCCGCGAGCCCCTGACGGCGCATCGCGCGGCGCGAGGCCATCGCCCAGGCGCGGGGGCGCGCAGGCGTGAGGGGTGGCATGTGCCAGAGCCGCCAGAGCGCCTGCGCGCCGGCAAGGCCCGTGCCCGCAAGCGTCATGCCCAGTCCGGCGAGCGCCCAGAGCGGGTTGAATTGCAGCGCCCCCGGAACGGGAGCGCCGTAGAGCCCGCGCAGGGTGAGGGCGACATCCGGCAGCAACGTTGCAGCGAGCGCGTAGCCCAACACCAGCCCGGCGCTGCCTGCGATAAGCGCGAAGACCACCATCTCGGCGGCAAGGCAGGCGGTCAGATGGCGCAGCGGCAGGCCAAGCGCGCGCAGGGTGCGGAACATCGCGCGGCGCTGCTCGAAAGCGAGGCCGACAGCCGAATGCACGATGAAAAGCCCGACGGCGAAGGCCAGGAGCCCGAAAGCCGTGAGGTTGAGATGGAAACTCGCGGTCAATCCGCCAAGCTCCGCGCCTTCGCCGGGCGGCACGAGGCGCAGATCGGGGGCGATTTTTTCGAGCGGTGCGAGACCCTGCGGCTGTTCCTGCGAAAGCGTCATTCGGGTGATGATAGACCCTGCATCCAGCAAGCGTTGTGCCGTGCGGATATCGACCAACACTATGCCCACGGGGACGGCTTCGGCGGGCTCGAACGGCATCTCCGTCGGCCCGATCTCGCGCAGGGTTTGCGGATGGGCATAGCCAAGCCCCTGAAAAAAGCTCTCCAGATCAGGCGCAGCAAGGGCGGGGCCTGTGCCAGCGGGGGCGGTCAGCGGCTCGATGCCCAGCACAGTCACGCGCGTGGCTCCGATCTCGGCACGGCCCTCGAGCACAGGCGAGACCTGCCAGCCCGCGCGGCGCAGCGCCACGAATTGCGACACATCCATCTGCCCGCTCGGATGCTCAAGCTGCGCGGTGCCGCCATCGGACAACAGCCTTTCGGCGGTGGCGTAAGCAGACCGCGCCTCGGCATTGAGCGCCTGCACGCCGGACCAGAGCGCAGTGGCAAGCGCGAGCCCGGCAAGCAGCATCGCAAGCTGCACGGGGTTGCGAAGCCAATGCGACAGGAGCGCGGTGAGGGTGGTACGGATCATGGTGCCGCGCCAATTCGACCGGCGCGCAGATGGACGCGGGCGGCGCAGCGCGCGGCAAGGCGGGGGGAATGGGTGACAAGCAGCAGCGCCACGCCATCTGCCTCGGTCAGCTCCAGCATCAGGTCGAGTACGCTATCACCTGTGGCCTCGTCGAGATTGCCGGTCGGCTCATCGGCCAGCACCAACGCGGGGCGCGCGGCAAGGCAGCGACCGATGGCCACGCGCTGCTGCTGGCCGCCTGAAAGCTGTTCGGGGTAGCGTGCGAGCAGGGCGTCGAGGCCAAGACGTTGTGCGAGTGTCGTGATACGCGCTGGATCATGACGACCTGCAAGACGCGCCTGAAAGGCCAGATTGGCCGCAACTGTCAGCGAGGGAATGAGGTTGAACTGCTGGAAGATCAGCCCGACATGGCCCCGGCGCAGCGCCGCGCGGCCGCTATCGCCCAGCCCGGTGATCGGCTGGTCTGCGATGCTGATGCGCCCTGTATCGGGTTCCTCCAACCCGGCGGCGAGATGCAGAAGCGTGGATTTTCCGCTTCCGCTTTCGCCGGTCAGGGCCATGGATTGACCCGGCAGAAGGCACAATGAGACAGAGTCCAGCACCGAAAGCCTGCCTTCAACACTGTCAAAGCTCTTGCTCACATTCTGTATGTCCAGCGCAGTCATAGGCCCTCCTGACGCGTCGCAGGATAGCCTGAATACATCTGCTTTCCAGTGGCATCTGATGATGACATTTT